>JANYBS010000211.1 GCA_025360715.1 Candidatus Eiseniibacteriota bacterium
ACCTCACCACCACACGCCGGCCGGCCAAGGGTCATCCGTGGCGGAGGCCCTTCAAACCCAACCCCCTGCCCGAGCGGCGGGCGGCAAGGGGGTGACAGAATCACTGCGGAGTAGGGGTGACAGAATCACTGCGGTGCTACAGGACTTGCGTGCGACTTGCGTGCGACCTGCGCCCGATCCGGAAAAGACGAACCCCCCCGCCGAACGACCGGCGGGGGGGCGTGCGATGAAGCGGGCTGGAGGTCAGTTCGAGCCGACGCGCATCCCGTAGAATGAGCGGTACACGAACACCAGCGCGACCAGCATGAACACGCCGGAAGCGACCGGCGCGATGGCGGGGTTCGCGACGCCCATCTCGACCGCCAGCAGGCCGAACAAGGTCGTGAACTTGATGATCGGGTTGAGCGCGACCGACGAGGTGTCCTTGTACGGATCGCCCACCGTGTCGCCGACGATCGTCGCGTCGTGCAGTTCCGTGCCCTTCATGTTCAGCTCGACCTCGACGACCTTCTTGGCGTTGTCCCACGCGCCGCCGGCGTTCGCCATGTAGACGGCCTGGAAGAGGCCGACGACCGCGATGCTCACCAAGTAGGCGATGAAGAACACCGGATTGAAGAAGGCGTACGCGATCGTGAGGCTGAAGATCACGATGAAGATGTTGAACATGCCTTCCTGCGCGTACTGCGTGCAGATGCGCACGACCGTCTTGCTCGTCTCGACGCTCGCCGCTTCGACGGAGTCGAGCTTGATGTTCTTCTTGATGTACTCGACCGCGCGGTAGGCGCCCGTGGTCACGGCCTGCATCGACGCGCCGGTGAACCAGTACACCGTGCCGCCGCCCATGAGCAGGCCCAGGAGCACGTACGGGTCGAGCAGGTCGAGCTTGAAGACCTGGTTGCCATGCGCATCGAGACCGTAGTGGTTCTGCAGCGTGAGGATGATCGAGAACAACATGGTGGTCGCACCGGCGACGGCCGTGGCGATGAGCACCGGCTTGGCGGTCGCCTTGAACGTGTTGCCGGCGCCGTCGTTGTCCTCGAGGAAGTGCTTGCCCATCTCGAAGTCGGGCTTGAAGCCGAACTGTTTCTCGACCTCGGCCGCAGCACCCGGCGTGGTCTCGATCTGCGAGAGCTCGAAGATCGACTGGGCGTTGTCGGTGACGGGGCCGTACGAGTCGACGGCGATCGTGACCGGGCCCATGCCGAGCAGACCGAAGGCCACCAGGCCGAACGCGAACACGGCCGGGTAGGTCATGTATCGATCCAGACCCTGCTGCGAGAAATGGAAGGCCAGGAACAGCAGCACCGCGAGCGTGAGGCTCTTCCAGAACACCGAGAAGTTGCCCGCGACCATTCCGGAGAGGATATTGAGCGAAGCGCCGCCTTCACGCGACGCGGCGACGACCTCACGGACGTGGCGCGAGTGCGCGCTCGTGAACACCTTGGTGAACTCCGGGATCACTGCGGCGGCGATCGTGCCACACGAGATGATGATCGAGAGCGTCAGCCACAGGTTGCCGCCCAGCGGCGCGAGCAGCCACTTCGACGCGACAAAGGTGACGATGATGGAGAGGATCGAGCAGACCCACACGAGGCTCGTGAGCGGCGCCTCGAAGTCCATCTTGTCCTTGCCCTGGAACTGGGCCTTGGCGACCGCAGCATTGCCCACGTACGAGATGATCGACGTGAGGATCATGAGCACGCGCATCACGAAGATCCAGACGAGGAACGTCGCCTTGTGCTCCGGCTGCACCGCCAGCGCGATGAACGAGATGAGCGCGACGCCCGTGACGCCGTAGGTCTCGAAGCCGTCGGCCGTGGGGCCGACCGAGTCACCGGCGTTGTCGCCCGTGCAGTCCGCGATGACGCCCGGGTTGCGGGGATCGTCTTCCTTGATCTTGAAGACGACCTTCATGAGGTCGGAGCCGATGTCGGCGATCTTCGTGAAGATGCCGCCGGCGATACGCAGCGCCGAGGCGCCCAGCGACTCACCGATCGCGAAGCCCAGGAAGCACGCGCCCGCCTGCTCCGCCGGCACGAAGAGGAGGATGCCGAGCATCATGATGAGCTCGACGCAGATCAGGAGCACACCGATGCTCATGCCGGCCTGCAGCGGGATCTCGCAGACCGGAAGCGGCTTGCCCGCGAGCGACGCGAAGGCGGCGCGCGAGTTCGCGTAGGTGTTCATGCGGATGCCGAACCAGGCCACGCTGTACGAGCCGAGGATGCCCAGAACCGAGAACGCGAGGATCGTGATCACGCGCATCGCGTCCATGTGCTGAAGGAAGCCGAAGTAGTACACGATGCACGCGCCGATGAAGACTTCGAGGATCATCAGCAACTGGCCCTGCTTGAGCAGGTAGGCTTTGCACGTCTCGTAGATGATGTGCGAGACGTCGGTCATCGACTTGTGAGCCGGCATGTTCTTGACCTGCACGAACATCGCCAGTCCGAACGCCATGCCCGCGAGGCAGACGCCAAGGCCGATGAAGAGCATCTGGCGCTGCGGGCCGTCGAGCGTGGGCAGCTTGAGGTCGAGTTCACTCGCGAAGGCCATCGCCGGCAGAAGCATCCCCACAAGGAGGGCCAGCAGGCCGGGCACGGTGAATCTCCGCAGGGCGGTTCCCGCGGTGCGGAACAGCTTCATGGGCACTCCTTAGGATTCTTGATGTTGCGACCGGCGGACGGCGCCGGAAGGATCCCACCGGTCGGGCTGCCGCAAGGGGCGCGAGCAAGGGGAGACGGCCCGATGGAGGGGGTTCGAGGCAGCCACTGGTCCGGGGGACCCCGGGTCCAGAGGCCGAGAGAAGATAGACCAACGCTCAGGGATGCGACAAGGCGGCATCGGACGACGCGGGCAGGCGGGGCCGCGAGGTCAGTGAAGCGCGACGATACTGCGCTCCAGCGCGCCGAGCGGAGTCACGAGCCGCGCCAGGTAGAGGCCCGGTGGCACAGCCCTGCCGCTGGCATCGCGCAGGTCCCACGCGGCGGCATGCTCGCCGCCCGCCCGCTCACCGGCCGCCAGCGTTCGCACGAGGCGGCCATCGATCGCGAACACCTCGAGCCGCACCGGCATCGCGCGCGGTAGCGTGAACGTGAGTCGGCTCGCGTGGGCGGCGGGATTGGGCGAGGGCGGCGCGAAGGCGAGGCCTGCTGCGCCAGCGCCGTCGACCGCAAGGCCGCCGCGCACGCGGATCAGGCCATCGAAGGTGGTCACCGCGGGCGCACCTTCATTGTACCGGCAGAGCGCGAAACCGAGCGGCATGTCGGTGCCGATGGGTGCGCTCGCCTTGATCACGATGCGCAGCGTATTCATGGTCGTGAGTGCGCTGGTCGTGGGCGTGACGCCGGCCATCGAGACCGTGAGTTGCGTCGCGGTCGCATTCACGAACGGCGTGCCGAGTGTCGCCAGCCAACCGTCGTTCAGCACCTGCACGCTCTGGACGACATTCGCGGCATAGGCCACGCGGTAGTCCACCGCGCTGATGCCGAGGCCCGCGGGCGAGGGGTTCGTCGCGATCGGCAAATCGATCGTGGCACCCGGCGCGACCGTGACCGTGGGCAGTTGCACGCTGACGGTGGCCGCGCGCGTCGCGGGCGCAGCGAGCGTGGACAGTGCAGTCGCCAATGCGAACGCGGCGAGGAATCGAGTCATTAGGGCGGCGCGCATGCGGGAAAGCGTATCACGTCGCTGCCCCCGAGTAGCCGTGAATCATGGTATTCGGACGGTCAGCTGCGCGTCGGCCGCGGGGCCGGGGCGCGCAACCCCAGGAGGAACATCGCCACCGCGACTGCCGCGCCGAACCAGGCCAGAGGCAGGCCGGGACGAAGGCGTACATCGAGCACGGCCACGCGTGAGACCCGGGCAGGATCGTGATTGGGCAGCATCAGCGCGACCCGGCCGCCATCCGCATCGATGCCGGCCACGGTCATGGGGCCGAAGCCTGCGAGCGTCGCGGCGAAGGGCCGCGTGCCTTTGGGTGTCGCGTACACGCCAGGCGAAACGGTCACGGTCGTGCCGCCACGCGTCGCGGCGAAGTCGGCGATCATGCGGATCGTATCTCCAGGCACCATGCGGAAGCCGGTGAACCGCAGCGAGAAGTCGCCGGCTGCGACGCTTTCGCCCTTATGGACCCACGCGATCGCGTGGGGCTCCGCATGCGTCTCATGCATCGCCATGGGAACGACGATCGGACCTGAACCGAACTTGCCGCCAGGGATCGCGTGCAGTTCGCTCGTCGCACTGGAGTCGCGGCTGAAGGCCGCAGTCTTCTTCCCGTACAACACCGCGACGCACGACATGCGGTGCTTGCCATCGTCGAGCGTCACGTGCAGCCGCCGCTCGTCGCGGCTGGGCGCGTCGGCGCGCTCGAATGCGATGTGCTGGCCCAAGGTGTCGATCGCGGTGCCTTCGGCCAGCCGCAGCGAATGCGCTCGCGCGCCGTAGACCGAAAGCGTCGCGCCGGCGGCCAGCAGCACGGTGCCCAGCGCCTGCGCCACCGCGAATGTGCGCGCGGCGTCGCTCATGAGTTGCATGCCCACGAGTAGCGCGGTGCCCACACCAAAGCCGGCGATGCACAACGCATAGATGCCAAGCGGTTGGCGCAGGCCCAGGTAGTAGGCGATCGACGCGAGCAGCGCGGCGCACAGGAAGCCGGGCGTGATCGCGCCCACCAGGCGGATCGGGGGCAACTTGAGCGCGCGGATGGCGTCCAGAAGACAGAACAGGCTTGCCAGACCCAGCGCGATCGCAGAGTAGATGCGCGGGTCGTGCGTGGTGCCGTCGGCGAGCACGGCGGTGCCGGCGACCGGCAATAACCGCGGATCCACACACGCGAGCAGGAGCGCGAGCGAGGCCAGCAGGAGTGCGGCGGCATTTGCGCGCCGCAGAGCCTGGGAAGCGGGCGCGCGTAAGACGCCAAGCGCGAGCAACATGGCGAGTGTGGCGAAGCCCCAGGTGAAGGGCGCGAGAACGACGGAGATGGAGTCCATGCCTGGCCACGATGCCATTTCCGTGCCTGAGGAAGGCGCGGGCGCAAACGGAATGTGGAAGGGCATTTCCTCCTTTGTACGCCGAGCAGTCGCCGCCACTTCGAACGATCGCTGAGGGTGGTCGAGTACACCTCAGTTGTACTGCGTGTGTCAGGTTGGCATGGATGGAGCGTTCACGGCTGCCACACTGGCAGTCTGGCATGAAGCAGGCACCGAGGCTCTCCGTAGTCCTACGGATATCGACCTCCGAATACGTTGGCGTGCAGCATGTTATCGACACTGTGAAATGAAAGGTGCAAAGTCTCGCTGTGGCATGGCGGGTGCAATCTGTAAAGGGTGAGTCCGGTCCCCAGTCGGGACGGGACGAAAGCAGGAACCCGAAGCACTCCAGGCAGAGGACACCATGGACCGCCAGACTCACCACCGCCCCGCCAACCTCGGTACCGGCCTCGTCGCCGGCTGCGTGGCTGGAATCGTGGGTCTGTGCGTGCTGGCGCCACCGGGTCAGGCGCAGGCGACGGCGACAGCGCCGGAGATCGCCGACGTCCAGATCGACTCCATGTTCGTGCGCTACGAGGCCAACAGTGGTCGTGGCTTCGAGCAGCCGCTCGGCATCGCGATCGATACGTTCAATGACGAGATCGTGATCGCGAACACGGGCCTATCCCGCATCGAGTACTTCGACCGCGCGGGCCATCCGCGCGGCTTCTTCGTCCATCGCGTCCCGGCCGCCGGTGGTGCCACCCGCGAGGGTCTGCCCAAGCAGGTCGCGATCGACTGCCGTGGCCGTCTGCTCGTCTCCGATGCGCTCGCGCCGTTCGTCGACATCTGCGACTACCGGGGCCGCAGCATCGGACGCATCACGCTCCCCGCGCCGGACGATCGCTTGGATGAAGGCAACGGCCCGGGCGCGATCGGTATCGCATCGGCCGGCCGGATCCTCGTCGCGAGCCGCGGCAAGCAGGGCCGAGTGCACGTGCTCGACGCCGATGGGAAGTGGCTCGAGACGTGGGGCGTCACCGGTGCGGCGCCGGGGCAGTTGTCGGTGATCACGGGCATGGCGATCACGCCGCAGGGCGAGGTGTTCATCACCTGCATCGCCACGGACCTCGGCGTCCAGGTCTTCGACGCCAAGGGCAAGTACCTGCGCGGCTGGGGTGAGCACGACATCGGTCCGGGGCGGTTCTCGCAGCCGGCCGGCATCGTGGTCACGCCGGATGCGCGGGTGTGGGTGACGGACACGGTTCGCAACAACATGCAGGTATTCGATGTGACCGGGAAGTTGATGGGGACGACGGGTGGTGAGGGTCCCGGTTCGTGGTTCTACCCAGGTGCGTTGGCCAGCGACGGCAAGGGCGGTCTGGCTCTTGTCGAGATGGGCGGGAAGCGGTTCCGGGTGATGTGGGTTCGCTGAGGGCCGAGCGGCAGATCCGGCGCACGCAACTTGAAGGAGGCTTCCCCCAAAAGCCGGGTAGCAGGAAGTACCGAGACACTTTTCACCACTCGAAGCAGCAAGCAGTCCCTGATCTCTCAACACCTCTCGAAATGGAGTGACCCTATGAAACGCCTGGTTCTCATCCTCGCCGCGATGCTCGTGGCTGGAGCGGCCTCCGTGGCCGTCGCAGGCGACTTCCACGTCGGTACGTCGCTGATCTGCTCCGACTGTCATACCGCGCACTACAGCGCGCAGCATGGCTATGCACCTGGCGCCCCTACGCTCCAGCTCGGTCCGGCCGGCCCGTACAACAACCTGCTCAAGGACGACGAAGTCAATCTCTGTCTGACCTGCCACAATAACCAGTCGTTCGCGCCGGACGTGTTCGGCCAGAACGGCGGTACGAGTGGTCTGCGTCAGGCCGGCGGCCTGAATGCAGCGGCCGGTCATGGCCTGACCAACGACGTGGGTTACGACGAGATCGATGGTCATACGCTGTTCTCGACCGCCACGCCTCCGGGTGGAAACACCAGCGCGTATCACGCTGGCGCCGAAGGCCTGATCTGCACGGACTGCCACGCGCAGCATGGCATCGCGACGCAGTATCGCAACCTGCTCAACCGTGGCAACTTCGCGGGCGATACGCTGAGCTATGCCGTCGGCACGAACGATCTGACGAAGGATGTGTACGAGCGTTCCGCTGGTACCTACACCGAAGACCAGATCGACTTCAACGAACCCAACACCCGTGCGAGCTCCTACGGCCGTTGGTGCAAGACCTGCCATGTCGACTTCCACGGCCAGGGTGGCGACCTCAACATGGGTGGCCAGGCTGGCGGTGTGACGGCGACGAATGCGGCCCCGTGGAAGCGTCACCCGACGGCCGACGTGAATATCGGCGAGTCCGGCGCTGCCGCGACGTTCATCAGCAGCCTGAGCCGCTATGCGGGCCTGACGAACAAGGTCAAGGTCATGGACTCCCAGGGTCTGTGGCTGGGTACGGGGACGGACAACACGCTGACCCCGAGCTGCTTCAGCTGCCACAAGGCACACGGTAACCAGAACGCGTTCGGCCTGATCTTCATGAACGGTTCCGGCACGCGCACGGAACAGGGCGACGGTGGCGTCTACAAGGACCTCTGCCGCCAGTGCCACACCCAGGGCGCCTGATCACGTCGTACAGCATGGCTGACGTGGTCGTCTGACCACGCGACGGATGTGGGCGGTGCGGACACGAGGTCCGCACCGCCTCATCGCCGAAATCAAGGATGTCGAATCGTGAGCGAGTCGCCTCTCCATCCAGGCCACGAGCCAGCCGCCGCCACCCGCATCTTCGTGCGACGGGTGAGCGTTGCGAGTGCAGCGCTGCTGCTGCTCGCCGGGATGGTCATGGCCGGACCGCTCAGTCTGCGTCCGCGTCGCAACGCCGACGCCATCACGCACGCCCTGGCGCAGGGCCCGCACGCCGGCGATTGCGATCAGTGCCACACCACGCACGGCGACGACCTCTCGAGCCCGTATCCCAACGCGCTCCAGGGCCCCGATGACAACGCGCTGTGCCTGCGCTGTCATGACACGCCGTGGAAGGGCGGAAGCTTCGCCACCGATCCCTTGTATCGCGGGACGGGACACGGTTCCAGCAACTCCATGCTATGGCCGGGTCCGGAGCCGCCCGCGCGGGTCGAGCCCGACGCGCCGACGAAGTGCCTGAACTGCCACGAACCGCACGGCCAGAGTGATGCCGACGGCCCCATCCCGCAGCTGACGCTGAAGCGCGAAGAGGGTCTGTGCCTGCAGTGCCACGATGGCTCGCCGGCCATCACGAACATCCAGGGCGAACTCTCCAAGCCCTACCGCCATCCGGTGACGAACTATACGGGCCGCCATACGGGCCCCGCCGAATCGCTGCCCACGGACTTCGGCACCACGCCCGTGAACCAGCGCCACTCGGAGTGCGAGGACTGTCACGATCCCCACACGAGCCGCGCCGATGCGCTCATGGGTGTGCAGGACGGGGACGCTTCCAAGACCACACTGGGAGTGAGCCGCGTCGCCGTGCTCAATGGCGCTGCGGGTGCGCCGCCGAGCTACCAGTTCATCGCGGGCAGCGACACGCTCACCGCGCCCAACAGCGAGTACCAGTTGTGTTTCAAGTGCCACTCCTCGTGGACGACGCAGCCCAACGGCCAGACCGATATGGCGATGGCCCTCAATCCCTCGAACCCGTCGTATCACCCGGTCGAAGCGGCCGGCCGCGATGTCACCATCGATCCTGCGTCGTTCGCGAACGGATGGACGAAGGACCGCATCACACGCTGCGGAAGCTGCCACGGCAGTGATTTCGGCGCGGTGCAGGGGCCGCACGGCTCGACCTACCCGGCGATCCTCAAGGCTTCGTACGCGGCTTCGAGCGCCCCACGCGACATGAGCTCGAACGAGTTGTGCTTCAGCTGCCACGCTTACTCGGTCTATGGCGATCCCGCCGCGGCCGATGCCACGCACCAGGGCTCGCGATTCAACAAGCCGGGCGTGACTGCGGGACATGCCGAACACGTGGGGCAGGACCATGTGCCATGCTACGCCTGCCATGTGACGCATGGCTCCACGAACTTGCCGCACCTGATGGTGACCGGCCGCTCGCCGGGCATCACCGACATCGTCTTCACGCCCACGGGCGGCTCATGCAGCGCGAGCTGCCATGCGCCCAAGGACTGGACGGCCAACTATGCGCGCTGACATGCGCGTCCTGGGCCGGGCGATGGCGCTCACACTCGCCGGTGTGCTTGCCGGCGTCCCGGCGGCGTCGGCGCAGGGGATCTACGGCACGCTGCAGTTGCAATTCCAGCGCAGCGAAGAGGACCAGCTCGTGGCGAGCGACTCCACGCGCCGCAGCGTGCGCGTGGTGCGATCGCAGTGGCTCCGGGCGCTCGACCTTCACCAGCAGGACTACCTGCGCCGCGACCTGTTACTGGACTCGAACGTGCGCGTCTCCGAGGTGTTGCAGGGGCAGTCGAGCGATCTCTCGCGGACGCCGCAGGGCAGCATGCGGCTCATCCATCCGTCCTTCCAGCTCTCGGCGTCCTATCAGCCATCGCTGTCACGGACCACGACCGCGGCGCTGGGCGTTGCCGCTGGCGGTGCACGCGACACGCTGCCGGCGAGCACCACGACGACCCGCTATCGCGAGACCCAGCTCAACGGTCACTTCGCGAACGCCGTCCTGCCTTCGCTCGACATGTCCTGGACGAGAAGGCGGCGCGAGCAGGATGCGCCCGTCGCGGGCTTGTCGTCGGCCGAGCAGAGCACGCAACGCAACGTGCGGCTCGCGTACAGCCGCGCCCTGTGGAATGTCTACGCAACGGGTGGGGATCAGCAGCAGACTGACCGCCTAGGCCGTGGTGCCACCCAGTCGCAGCTGACGGGCGGCTTCGGCCGCCGGTTCCCGGTCCGCCGCGATCTGGGATTCAACCTGCAGTACGACGGCAGTACGTTCCTCAGCCACTTCGGCGACCGTCGCGACTCGCGCACCTCGAGCCAGAACGCCGGCATCGACGGAGACTGGCGTCCGGGCCCGCGCTACGGTGCCTCACTGCGATATCAGTGGCGAAACACCGGTGCGACGGGTGTGGCGCGGCTGACGGACCAGGACGGCTCGCTGCTCTTGCGCGCGACACCGTCGCGCATCGCCATTCTCACCGCCGGCGCGGGGATCCGGACCGCGCGCACGGTGACCAACCAGCCGGCACTACAGAAGTACGTGACCTCGATCGCCACGATCCAAGGCAAGGTCCGGCGCGACCTGAGCGCTACCGGTAGCGCTTCGCACACCACCAGCTGGGATCCGGAGTCGGGCACATCGTCCGTGCAGACGCTCAACGGTTCCACAGCGATGGGCTTCGGGCGCCGGGCGCACCTGGACGGCAGCCTGCAATTCTCGCGCAACGGTGGCGTCGCGGCTGCGGCTCAGCGCTATTCGAACGTGTGGATGTTGCGGCTGCAGTCGACGCCGCTGCGCACCATCGAGTCGGTGATCTCGCTTCGCAGCACCCGTGTGGGCTCGTCGTTGTGGGCCCCGAACGGCATCGCGCGCGGCGGCAGCATGGACATTCACTGGCGCCCGGTGAAGCCCTTCGAGCTCCTGGGTTCCCTTTCCACGAACGGCGCGCTTCCCCACGACCAGCCGCGCACGACCACAAGGTCGGCGAGTGCAAGGTGGGCCGGGTCCGCGCACTGGCAGATGGATGCGTCGTGGTCGCGCACCAGCAGTCCGGGTTCGCTGGATGGCTCGCTCACGTCGCGAGAGAGCGAGAGCGAGGGCGCGCGGCTGCAATGGACACCCTCACGCCGGTTGGCGATGAGTGGCAATCTGACCCGTCGCGATCCCGGCCGTTCGACCGAGACGCGCCAAGTCGATCTGGTCTTCGTATGGAGCTTCGGCCGATGAGAACGAACCGCCACTCGTATGGTCTGGGTCTTGCGCTCGCGCTCGTGGGCCTGCTGGCGCTCGTCGCCGGCTGCGCATCGACGCCGCGGCTGTTCGTGAATCGCCAGGCCGACATGACGCTGTACCAGAAGATCGCCGTGATCACATTCACCAACCTGAGCGGTGACGGTTACGCGTCGGCGCGCGTCACGCGCGCTTTCGTGACCGAGATGGTGATCGCCGACCGCTTCCAGATCCTCGATCCCTCGCTCATGACCGCCGAGCTCGAACGCAACGGCGGGCTTCCCGACGCGAATGGCTTCTTCGATCTGGGCCGGTTGCGCGACGCGGCTGGCCGAATCGACGCGACGGCGGTGATCCGCGGCGGCGTCACCGAGTACGCGATGCGGCGCGCAGGCGCCGAGGAGTACCCTGTCGTGAGCTTTGACGCGGAGATGATCGACGTGGCGACCGGCAACATCATCTGGCGCATCTCCGTCACCGAGACCGGCAAGGGGCGCATGCCGATCATCGGCGGGGGCGGCGAGCGCACGTTCGCGCGTGTCACCGAAGCGGCCTGTGAGCATGCCGTGCGCCTGCTGCGGGAGAAGGCACTATGAGCGCCCGCATTTGCCGCGTACTCGCCCAGGTCGCCCGCGCCAGCGGCGCGATGCTCGTGCTGCTCATGGCCACCGTGGCGGCGTGCGCGGGCCGGGCGCCCGCGCCGCGAATGCTGGCCGCAGAGCCAAAGCTGACGGTCGCCATGTTGCCGATCGAGAACCTGAGTTCGGTCTCCGACATCACCGACCGCCTGCAACGCCTGGTATGGACCGCGTTCGGCAGCGACGGCCGCTTCGAGGTCGTCGATCCTGGCCAGGTCGAGAACGCCATGACCGAGCTGCGCATCCGCTCGTCGTCGTCGCTTTCCAAGGAACAGATCACACGCTGCGCGAACGGACTCGGTGTGCGCTGGCTGCTCGCCGGTGACGTGCTGGAGTGCGGGACCGTGCATACGCCCGATGGCGATGTGCCGTCGTTCGCACTGGCACTGCGACTCATCGACGGTACGACCGGGCGCGTGCGCTGGACGGACATGCTGGCCCGCAGCGGTGAGGATCGTGAGACGGTTTTCGGTTGGGGACGCGAGACGAGCATCGAGAAGCTGATGGACCGGACTGCGCGCGAGTTGATCGCCCGGATCCGCGTGCCTTCGGCTGCAGACTCGCTCGGCGTCGGGACACGTCGATGAACAGGGGGAACACCATGCGCCGGATCCTGATGATGATGTTCGTGATCGCTGTGACCGTGCCCGCGTTACTCGTGGCCGCACCGGCGCAGGCGCCGCCGCGGTTCCAGACGGTGACGCTGCACATCTTCAATCGCGTGTTCGCCTCCTTCCACGACAAGATCCGCATCTCGCTCAAGGAGGAGGTGCGTGTCGGCGATACGGAGTACACCGCGCAACTCATCCAGTACGTGCCCGAGTTCGACATGGATCTCAAATCGCACAAGATCGTCACTCGCTCGCCGCAGCCCAAGAACCCCGCGTTCGAGGTGGTCGTGCGCAAGAACGGCGCCCCGCAGGACACCGCGTGGGCATTCATGAACATGGCGCCGCACTACACCCGCAAGTCGCTGCTCGCGTTCATCGCCACGAAGATCGAATTCGCGAATGCTCCGGTCATGGTCAGTCAGGACACCCTGGCCCAACGGATCATGAAGCGCGATGAGGAGAAGCATTGAGATCGCTCGGAGCCATCCTGCGCGGCGTGGCCGCGCTCGTGATCGCGACGCCACTGCTCGTCATGGCGGCGGGGTTGCCGAATGCCATCCGCCACAGTTCGGGGCCGGTCCGCAGTTGCTACGACTGCCACGAGAAGTCCAAGACCGAGTTCGCGCGCAAGGTGGTGCACGCGCCGGTCGCCAAGGGCGATTGCGCGGTCTGTCACAAGAGCCATGGATTCCTGCAGCGGCTCGTGCTGCAGAAGCCGGCCGAGGAACTGTGCATGGGCTGTCACCAGGACGTCCTCAAGCGCCCGGCCGCGGCGCACCAGCACCCGGCGTACGCGCGCGGCGACTGCCTGGCGTGCCACGACCCGCATGCGACGGACCGCCCCCACCTGCTGCGCGACGAGACGCCGCAGAAGAGCTGCTTCAATTGCCACGATAACGTGGCCGCGCAGGCGAAGCTCGTCCACCAGCATGCGCCCTTCCAGAAGGGCGATTGTGTCGCCTGCCACGAGGCACACCAAGGCCCGAACGCCGGCCTGCTCAAGGCCACCGACGACAAGCTGTGCACGAACTGCCACCCGGCGAATGTGATCGATCCCAAGCACATGAAGGTCGAACGAAACGGCCTGGCTTGCCTGGACTGCCACTCGCCGCACGCCAGCGACGACGCTGCACTCGTGCGCGGCAACTCGCACGCGCCGGTCGCGAAGGGACAGTGCAACGAGTGCCATGTGATCGACGGCAACAAGGTGACCCAGGCGCTCGTCGCTCAGGGTTCGCAACTCTGCTTGCGCTGCCATGCGCCGATCGCCGAGGCGATGAAGCGCAAGCATCCGCACGAGCCACTCACCAAGGGTGAGTGCCTGTCGTGCCACGACGCCCACCGCGGCAGCAACGCGGGCGCATTGCTCAAGCGCAAGACCACCGACCTGTGCCTGAGCTGTCACAAGGGCCTGGCCGACGAGCTCAAGAAGCCGGTCGTGCACCGCGCGTTCCTCGAAGGCCGCTGCGGCGACTGCCATGACTCGCATGGCTCGGACTCCGAGCATCTGGCCAAGACGCCCGATGGCACTATGTGCCTCAAGTGCCACGATGGCGTGCTCAAGGAGATGGGTGATGGCAAGGGCGCGCATCCGCCGGCGCAACAGAAGGACTGCCTGCGTTGCCATGACGCGCACTCGAGTGAGAATCATGCGCTCCTCAAGAGCGATGAGAAGTCCCTGTGCACCTCGTGTCATGGGGAGTCCCAGAAGAAGCTCGCCGGCAAGCAGACGCACGCGCCCTTCACCGCGGGGAGCTGCAGCGCGTGTCATGCGCCGCACGGCTCGCCGCGGCCGCACCTGCTGGTCGCCGACGAATCCGCGCTCTGCATGCGCTGCCACGGCGAGGTGCGCAAGGAGCTCGCGCGCGAGCACACGCATGGCGAGGCCAAGGCCGGGCGCTGCTCGAGTTGCCATGCGTCGCATGGCGGTGAGACCGCCGGGTTGCTCAAGCAGAAGCCCACGGAACTCTGCGTGACCTGTCATGCGCCGATCGCCCGCAAGATGGCGGGGGCGGGCGCGCATACGGCCGCGAAGAACGGCCTGTGCGCGGGGTGCCACGAGCCGCACGGGTCCAAACTGGAGCATCTGCTGAAGGCGGCCCCCAAGGACCTTTGCATCACCTGCCACCCGAGCGTGGGCAAGGGCGGCGACCATGTGCACGCGCCAGTCGCCGATGGGAACTGCCTGGCCTGCCATGACGCCCACGGCGGTGTGGCCGCGCCGGCACTCTCGCAGCCGCCCGCACAGTTGTGCGCCAGCTGCCATGATCCCAAGCGTCAGGCCATGAAGGACAAGCACCGGGGCAGCGACCTCACCGGCGCGGACTGCACCAGTTGCCACTCGGCCCACTCATCCAAGCAGGCTGCCCTGCAGCCGGAGCACGCGCACCCGGGCTTCAACGACAACCAGTGCGGCAAGTGCCACAACTCGCCGCAGCCCTCAGCGACCAACCTGATCGCGCCGGCCAATGAACTCTGCATGCGCTGCCACGATGTGGCCAAGGCGCGTACCGCCGACGAGCACGTGCACGACCCGGTCAAGAAGGGGCAGTGCCGCAGCTGTCACACCCCGCACGCGTCCGACCAGAAGGGTCTGCTGACCGACGCACCGGACCGGCTGTGCATGACCTGCCACAAGGAAGTCCTGGACCAGGCCAAGCTCTCACACGGTCACAACCCGGTGGAGAAGGGCAAGTGCAGCACCTGCCACGAGCCGCACCGCGGACCGGGCATCGGCATGCTGCGCGCCAAGCCCGCCGACCTGTGCGGCAGTTGCCACCAGGACATGATGAAGCGCATCGCCAGCGGCGACGCGCACCCGCCGGCCGCGCGCGGCCAGTGCCTCACATGCCATGCGAGCCACGGCTCGAGCACGGTCGGCATGACGAGGCGCCCGGGTGCAGCGCTCTGCACGGTCTGCCACGACGCGAAGAAGCCTGCGCTCACGGCGAAGCATGCGGGCATGGACATGGCGAAGGTGGATTGCGTGAGTTGCCACGATCCGCACGTGCAGCCCAAGGGCGAGCACAACCTCCTCAAGGCGGCGAAGCATGTGCCGTTCATGAAGGGCGAGTGCACGTCGTGCCACGTCTCGCGCGGAGATCCCGCACTCAAGAAGACGGGCGCCGAACTGTGCATCACCTGCCATCCGAAGGGTGGCTGGTCGGGCCGCAAGAACACGCACGCACCGGTGCTCACGGGTGCGCAATGCCTGAACTGCCATGGTCCGCACGGCGGCGCGGGCGTGCCTTCGCTCAAGATCGCAGGCGATGAGATGTGCTACTCGTGCCACGACCGCAAGCAGATGCAGGGCGAGGTCGTGCACGGCGCCATGAAGAAGGGCTGCGTGAGTTGCCACGACCCGCATGGTTCGGATGGCCCCAAGCTGCTCAAGCAGACGAGCATCGAGAACATGTGCATCACCTGCCACGCCGACATGTCGAAGCACTTCCACCCGACCACGAGCAAGAAGAACGATTCCACCGGCCGGCCGCTCACCTGCACCAGTTGTCACTCGCCGCACGCGGCGCCGTTCGAAGGCCTGCTCTTGCACGATGCCAAGCGTGACCTGTGTGTGCAGTGCCACGATCCATCCATGGCGCCCCCCGGCGGTGGCGGACACGGCACCGGCGCGCCAAGGCCAACGCCGGCGCCGGCGCCGGCACCGGCGCATGGTGCGGGTGGCGGGACGGACAAGAAATGAGCGGCGCAGGAGGGGACATGCCCGAGAAGAACGAGAACGATGCGCCCGGTGTGCCCGGCGGTCCCGTCACGGACCGGCGCGATTTCCTCAAGACGCTTTCGCGCGCGTTCCTGGGTATATGGGCCGTAGGCGGCGCGACGGCGCTGGCGTCTTACTTGAAGGCGCCCGAGCACAACGAAGCGTCCTCCGAGCGCACGGTGCGTGTCGGCATGCTTGCCGATCTGCGCTTGGGCGAAGCGGTGGTCGTGCGGCACGGCGTGAAGCCGTTCTTCGTCATCCGCCTCGATGCCACGAAGGTGATCGCGCTCTCGGCGGTGTGCACGCACGTTCGCTGCATCCTCACTTACGACCGGGACCGCCGCGCGATCGTGTGTCCGTGCCATGACGGTCGATTCGACCTGAACGGCAACGTGCTCAGCGGGCCTCCGCCGAAGCCGCTGCCAAGCTACGAGGTCCTGACGCGGGCCGGAGAGGTCTTCGTCCGCGTATGAACGATACCCCCAAGGTCCCGGGCGACACCCCGGAAGCGGCGCCCGCGCGCAAGGATGCGATCGCGTGGCTCGAAGAACGGCTCAACCTGACCGAGCTCTTCTCGTTCATCACTCACTTCGGCATCATCTACACGCCCATCGACACGCAGCGCCCGCTGCGGGAGCAGTGGAAGAAGATCGTCGAGACGCCCATGGTGGCGTACGCGCGCTGGCCGCACATCCTGGGCCTGCTCACGGCGCTGCTCTTCGGCCTCGAAGCGTTCACCGGCGTGCTGCTGGCGTTCTATCACCAGCCCACCATCGCTGGCGCCTACGACAGCACGCGGTCGATCGTGCGCGATGTGCCACTGGGCTGGCTCGTGCATCAGGTGCACGCGTGGGGCTCCTCGCTGCTCGTGCTGGTCGTGCTCATGCGGCTGCTGCGCCTGTTCTGGGATGGCCTCTACCGCGCGCCGCGCGAGGTGCTATGGCTGAGCGCCGTGGCGCTCGCGTGGATCGTGCTGCAGCTCGACTTCACCGGCCTGCTGCTGCCTTGGGACGTGAAGTCGTACTGGTCGGCCGTGCGTGGACTCGAGGTGGTGTGGGCGATCCCGTTCGTGGGGCCGTTCCTGAGCTTCCTCGTGGGTGGCCGCACCATGAGCGAAGACGTCATGGGGCGCTTCTATGTACTGCACATCATCGTGCTGCCGGCGCTGTACCTGGCATTCGTCTACGTGACCTTCGCGACCATGCGCCGCGTCGGGCTCTCGCGGGTGACCGATAGGGGCGTGGCGCAGGCCCAGGCCATGACCACCTTCCGCCGCCATATCGCGGACTTGCTCATCATCACCCTCGTGCTCTTCGCCGCCTTGGTCACGCTCGCGACGCTGTTGCCGTTCCCGTTCCACGGGGCGGCGGATCCCTACACCACACCCAAAGGCACGCGGCCGCCATGGTACATGCTGGCGCCTTACGCGCTCTTCCAGGTGCCATGGATCCCGGACTGGGTGTTCGGCTTCGGGCTGCTCGTCGTGGCGGCGTGCGTCCCGTTCCTGCCGGCATTCTTGCGGGTGATGGGCGAACGCATCGACGAACCGCGCCTCAAGCGGATCGGGCTGGGCGTTCTGGGTCTCTGGCTGGTGCTGAGCGTGATCGGTATCTTCGTGGATCGCCGATGAGCGCGCGCATGTGGGAAGGGGGAAGCGTGAGGATGGCCCGGCTTGCAAGGCTCACATTGCTTGTGTGCGCAGTGTCGTGCGCCACTTGGGCCGTGTCGCAGGCGCAGGAAGATGACGCGACCAAGCCGCATGGCAACGCGTTCGTGACCAAGTCCTCGGGCCGCTGCGGGGTATGCCACCCCAGCGAGCGCGTGGCGTTCGAGAAAAGCCGTCACGCCGGCGAGGACATGCGCTGCACGACGTGCCATGGCGGTAACGAGCAGAGCGTGGACCAGACGTCTGCGCATGCCAATGGTTTCAAGGGCCGTATCAGCCGCGCCGACATCCCGGCCAGCTGTGCGTCGTGCCATTCGGACCAGAAGATGATGCGGCCGTACGACCTGCCGGTGGACCAGATGGCGCTCTACCAGACCAGCGGCCACGGCCTAAAGCTCAAGGCGGGCGACACCAAGGTGGCCGTCTGCTCGGACTGCCATGGCGCCCACGATGTGCTCGCGGCGAGCGATCCGGCGTGCCGCACCTACGTGACGAACATCCCGCGTACGTGTGGCAACTGCCACGGCGACAGCCTTCTCATGGCCCCGCGCCACCAGAAGGACTCGTATCACGACTACCTCAAGAGCGTTCACGCCAAGGAACTCTTCGACAAGGGCGATCTGCGCGCGCCCACGTGCGTGAGCTGTCACGGTGTGCATGGCGCGACACCGACGCAGGTCGGCGACGTGAACAAGGTCTGCGGGCGTTGTCATACCGCGGAGCGTCGCTACTTCCTGGCCGGGCCGCACGCCGATGGCATGGCGAAGAAGGGCATGTCGGAGTGCGCGTCGTGCCATCAGGACCACGCGATCCAGGCCGGCGCGACCGAGCGCCTGGCGAGTGGTTGCGTGTCCTGCCACGCCAAGGGCAGCAAGGAAGCTGCGCTCGGCGCGCAGTTGCTCGCCGACTACAAGACTGCGGACCTCGCGGTGAGCAGAGCGGAAGAGCAGATCAGCAAGGCCGACGGTGTGCCGCTGCAGACCGACGACTACCACTCACGAGTGGAAGAAGCACGCACCTATCTGCGCGAGGCGATGACCGCCGCGCACGCGGTGAAGCCCGACGTCATGGCGGCGTTCACCGCCCGCGCGCGCTCGGTCGGCACCGAGGTCGAAACCGAGATCAAGCATAAACTGCTGAACCTGCTCGTTGAGAAGGTCGCGCTGCTGGTCTTCTGGTTCTATGTGGTGATGACCATCGGGATCATCCGCCGCTGGCGCGACCGCGGGCCGAAGGCCTGATCATGATCCGCCTCCCCGGCATGGGTCCGGAGTCCCCGCTCGCACGCGCGGGAGCCGGCCTGCTGGAGCGCTTTCCGCTCCTGAAGAAGCTGACGTTCCTGCGCACGACCGCGGGCTTGCTGCTGGGCTTCGCGATCATCGGGCTGCTCACGTTCGTGCAGATCTCCTCGACGCCGCAGTTCTGTGGCACGTGCCACATCATGAAGCCGTACTACAAGTCGTGGAGCCAATCCGCGCACAAGAGCGTCGCGTGCGTGGAGTGCCATATCTCGCCCGGGCTGACCGCCGAGGTGCGCAAGAAGTTCGAGGCGCTCTCGATGGTCGCCAAGTACTTCACCGGCACGTGGGGTACGCGCCCGTGGGGCGAGGTCGATGACGCGGCGTGCCTGCGCTGCCACCAGCGCCGCCTGCTCGAGGGCAAGGTGCAGTTCGGCACGGTCACGTTCGATCATCGCCCGCACATGACCGAGCTTCGCCGCGGCATGCGGCTGCGCTGTACATCGTGTCATTCGCAGATCGTGCAGGGCGTGCACCTGACCGTGACGGTATCGAGCTGCGCGCTCTGCCACTTCAAGGGCCAGGCGCCGAACGCCGGCCTGGGCGCCTGCCAGCGCTGCCATCAGGTGCCGGATCGCGTCATGACCACGGCAGGCGTGGCGTTCGACCACAGCATCGTCTCGCGGCTGGCCATGCCCTGTAACGCCTGTCATGGCGATGCCGTGCGAGGCGACGGCGTGGTGGCCAAGGAGCGCTGCCTGAGCTGCCACAACCAGGCGGACCGGCTCGCGAAGTTCGGCGACAAGAAGTTCCTGCACGACATGCATGTGACCAAGCACAAAGTGGATTGCCAGCTGTGCCATAGCACGATCGAGCATGGGCGCAGCACGCCGGTCACCACCGCGCATGCGCCCGAGAGCAACAACAGCTGCCAGAAGTGCCACGGCCTAGGCCACTCGCCGCAGCAGATGCTCTATGCAGGCGTGGGCGCGCGCGGCGGCGTGAAGAACATGCCGGGGCCCATGTACATCACCGGCGTCACGTGCCAGGGCTGCCACAACGAGGACTTCAATGTTCAGACCGCCTCGTTCGGGCCGTTGGGCCCACATTCGCCGCAGGCGGGAGCGGTGGCGTGCATGTCGTGTCATGGCCCGTCGTACCAGCGCATCTTCACCGCGTGGAAGGCCGGGGTCGAAGAACGCACCGCGGCGCTGCAGCGGGAGATGGAAGGCAGCATCGGTGTCATGGGTATCGCACCGCCGCAGGAGTGGGAGGATGCGCGCTTCAACCTGAATCTGGTCGCCAAGGGCAAAGGCATTCACAACATCAACTATGCGTATGTCGTGCTCGACAAGGCGTTCGACCAGATGAATGAGGCGCGGCGCAAGAAGGGCCTTGGCGCGCTCGGGCGGCCGTGGAACGCGGTCGCGACAAGCCCATGCTTATCGTGCCACCTGGGCATCGAGTCGCAGGCTGGGGACTTCGGCGAGCGCCGGTTCGCGCACGCGCCGCACTTGGTGAACGCAAAACTCGAATGCGAGAAGTGCCATCGCCCGCACAACGAGCGGCCGAAGGTCGAGGTCGTCCGCTTCGGTCCCGACGGTTGCACGTCGTGCCACCACAAGGATCTCACCTCGGCGAGCTTTGGGCAGTGCATCAAGTGCCACGGCGATGTGAATGCCCGCACGTTCCCCTCGTACAAGGGCGAGTTCTCCCATCGCCAGCACCGCAAGATCGGCGAGGAGTGCATCTCGTGCCACGCCATCCAGAGCGGGGACCCGCGGCCGCCGAAGTCGCGCTGCACGGAGTGCCACGAGTAGCAGCGGACGGGGATTCACATTCTGGCAGTGGTGGTGACAGGAAGTCAGCAGCGACGCGTCCGTGAGGCGCGCCGCGGGATACGCATGCGGCCCTCGTAGCGATTTGCGGCATTGCCGGCGATTCCTTCGAGCGGTACGCCACTTGCTTTCCAATCAGTGGACGCTCCGCTGAACGGTCTCACGACTTCGTACCGGCTCCATCCCGGCGACCGAGCGTCCCAGGGAAGGACCTAAGGATGCGGTTCCACACTGCACTTCTTGCCGCCTGCGCGTTCTTCGAGCGCCGCGCGGCCTACGCCGTCTTCGGCGTGCTGCTGATCAGTGCGCCGTTGCGCGCTGCTGCCTCGCCCAATGCCACGAGCGCGGGCGACGACGTCTGCATGATGTGCCACAAGGACCACTCGCTGGCGCGCTCGGTCGGCCGCAGCGGCGATCTTTCGGTCGACCTGCAGGCCCTGGGGACCTCGGGCCACGGCAAGCTCCACTGCGTGGGGTGCCACCGCGACGCCAATGGCGCCAAGCACCCCGTGCATCTGGCCAAGGTGAAGTGCGCGGACTGTCATCAGGCGCAGGCCGACACCCTGGCGGCGGGCGCACACCGTACGGTGGGCGTGGGCGGCAACGAGGCGGGCTGTCATGAATGCCATGCCGGCCCGCACCAGGTGCAGGTGGATGTCTCACGCGGACGCGCGCAGTGTGGCCGCTGTCACGCGAAGGAGGTCGCCGACTACGAGACCAGTGTGCACGGCCTGGCGCGCGTCGCGGGCGATGCGGATGCGGCCACGTGCAAGGACTGCCACGGTACGGCCCACGCCACGCGCAAGCAGGCCGATTCACTGGCCACGATCAGCCATCAGCGCATCGCCGACACCTGCGCTCGCTGCCACGCGGATCGCAAGCTCATGACCAAGCGGAAGATCACGATCCCCGAGGCCGTCGAGCTCTTCCGCAACAGCGCGCACGGCCGCTCGAGCGATCCGCAGGCGGCGCGTTGCAATGATTGCCATGACCCGCACCGGATGAAGCGGGCGACCGATCCTGCGTCGCCGATCTTCCGCGCGAACATCCCCACGCTGTGCGAGCGCTGCCACGCGAAAGAAGCGGCGGCGTATCGCGGCAGCGTGCACGGTCAGGCGCTGCGTCGCGGCGTGCTCGCAGCGCCGGTGTGCACGGACTGCCACGGTGAGCACATGATCCGCGGACCCAAGGACCTGAGCTCGCCGGTCGCGGCCGGGCATGTCGTGGAGACCTGCTCGCGCTGTCACGAGGCCGCCGGCATCCGCGAGACGTACGGGCTGCCTGCCGGCCGCCTGTCGTCCTATCGCGACAGCTTCCATGGCCTGGCGGCGCGCGGTGGCTCGGTGGTGGTGGCGAACTGCGCGAGCTGCCATGGCTATCACGACATCCTGCCGTCCACCGATCCCCGCTCGATGATATCGGCGGACAATATCGGCCGCACCTGCGGCCATTGTCACCCCGGCGCGGGCGAGAAGTTCACGATCGGCCCTGTGCACGTGGCCATGACCACACGCAGCCAGCCGACGCTGTTCTGGGCTCGCATCATCTACCTGCTGCTCATCGCCGCCACGATCGGCTTCATGGCCGCGCACAACGGCGCGCACTTCGTGCGCCATGTAGGCCACTCGCTCGCCGCCCAGATGGGCAAGGTGCCGCCGCACGCGCACGCGGCGGGCCGTTGGTTCCTGCGCATGACGGCGCTCGAGCGCATCCAGCACTTCCTGCTCGCCACGAGCTTCTTCACGCTCGTCTTCACGGGCTTCGCGCTCAAGTTCCCCGAGGCACCGGTATTCCGCTGGATCGCGCAGTGGGAGGGCGGCTATGCCTGGCGGGCGATCGTGCACCGCGTGGCTGCGGCCATCATGGTCGCCGTATCGCTCTTCCACATCCTGTACCTCTTCACCGCGCGTGGTCGCCGGTTGCTCGCCGACCTGGCGCCGGGGCCAAAGGATGCTGCCGAGATGATGCAGAACTCGCTCTACCTGTTCGGGCTTCGCCGCACGCCGGTGAAGTTCGAGCGTTTCGGCTATATCGAGAAGGCCGAGTATTGGGCGCTCATCTGGGGCACCATCGTGATGACCGTGACGGGTCTCGCACTTTGGTTCGAGAACTCCATGCTGCACGCGTGGCCCAAGTGGACGCTCGACCTGGCCACGATCGTCCACTACTACGAGGCATGGCTGGCGTTCCTGGCGATCGTCGTCTGGCACCTGTACATGAACATCGCCAACCCGGAAGTCTACCCGATGAACTGGACGTGGCTCACCGGGCGCATCTCGGAAGCGCAGCTCCAGCATGAGCACGGCGGCGAGTACGAGCGCATCACCGCGCCCGGCGCGACCGAGGCGGAACGAGCGGTGACGCCGGTAGTCGATCTGGGCCCGCCGGTGGCGGGGGTCTCTCAGGTGCCTGATGCGACGAAGAAGCCGCTCGCGTGAGCCGGACGCTGGCGGACTGAAGGGCCGGGCGCTCGCAGCACCCGGCCCTTCGGCACATCGTCATGGCAGTGGAACTAACGCGTCAGCACGATCCGATGCGAGAGCGTTCGCCCGGCACTGCTGAGCCGGTCGAAGTAGAGTCCCGGCGCGACCGCCTGACCGCTCTCGTCGCGGCCGTCCCAGACCATCTCGTGATCTCCCGGCGTCATGCTCGCGTCCACGAGCGTGCGGACGCGGCGGCCGTCCACGCCGATCACCTCGAGTTGCACATGGCCTGCGACCGGCAGGGAGAAGTGCACTCGGGTGGAGCCGTGCGCGGGGTTCGGCTGCGCGGGAGAGAGCGCGAAGGCGGCCTGTCCGCCATCCTCGACGCCCGTCGTGCTGCGCACACGCAGCAGTCCGTTCACGATCTGTGCGCGAGGATAGCCCTCGTTGAATATCAATGACGTCAGCGAGAGACCGAAGTCCTGACCCGAGATCGCGGTGAGAGGGATCTGGAACTCGAGCGCGGCCAGGTCCTTGCCATTGTTCGGCAGGGGCGTCGCGCCCGCGGCCGCTACTTGGATGCTGGTCAACCCGGGGCCGTCGATCGTACTGCCAGGCCCCCACGTGCCGATCAAGCTCGAGGGCAGCGACTGAACCGCCGGATGCAACGTGACCCAGCTGAGCGTGTACTGCATCGAGTAGATGCCAAGGCCGCCCACGAACCGGTCCGACGTGATCGGCAGTCGCACCGTCGCGCCCGGAGCTCCCGTGACCGTTCCAACGGTAGCTTGGAAATCGTACACCGTCACAGCGGTGTTGAGGTCCGTGGCGCCGACATTGTCCACGGCCTTCACCTGCGTGACGCCGCCGTGCAGCGCGGTGAGCAGGCCTGTTGGGCTGATCGACGCGACGAATGGATCGAGGACCGACCAGGTGATCGGGTTGGTCGGGGAGCCCGAGATGCTCATCTGCTGGGTCTGGCCGGCTAGCAGCGTGACCTGGTCGGGGTTCACCGTGATCGAGGGCAGCGCGGTGAAAGTGATATTGCCATTGGTGGGTTTCGCGACCAACGTCTCGTTGAACAGCGCCTGGGTGAAGGTGCCACCGATGCCGGCGGGGAGGCCGTTCGCCGACTGGAACTGCAGATAGCACAGGACGCCCGATCCGCTCAGGTCGGTGCTGCCCACGAAATCGACCGTGGCGCTGCCCGTGCCGTTATTCAGGAATGAGCCGAACCCTACGGTGCCCCAGCCGTTGAGCAGGGTGCCTGCGGGCGTGGTGACCCCGATCGCCGTGCCGTACGTGCCGTTGTATGTCACGGTGAACTGGCCGGCCCGGATG
Organism: Candidatus Eiseniibacteriota bacterium; assembly: GCA_025360715.1. Taxonomy (GTDB): domain Bacteria; phylum Eisenbacteria; class RBG-16-71-46; order RBG-16-71-46; family RBG-16-71-46; genus CAIXRL01. The sequence goes on from JANYBS010000211.1 coordinate 24,350, forward strand.
CCCAGCCCCGTCAGCGACGTGACGGTGATCGGGACCTGGAGCGTGGAGTTCACGAGTCCCGAGGTCGGCGTCAGCGTGATCCCCATGCCACGGATGACGGCCGTGCCATTGGTGGTGTCACGACGCCCGGCGTTGTCGACCGCGAAGACCTGGACGGCGCCTGGCGCGACCCCGGTGAGCAGGCCCGAGCTGTTGATGGTCGCCACCGCGTTGTTGGTGGTGAACCACTGCACGGGAGGGGTTACGGTTCCGCTGACCGTGTACTGCTGCGTCTGGCCGCGGATGAGTTCGACGTTGTCCGGGGAGACGGTGATCACCGGCGTGTTGCCGATGCTGATCGTACCGTTTGTCGTGGTCACCGAAGGCGAGCCTTCGTTGAAGACGAAGTTCGACTGATTCAACCCGACGTTCACCGCCGTCAATGCCGCCGGGTCGATCACGAACCGCATCTTGAGCATCGATCCGCTGCCGGCGAGCGCGGTGCTGCCCGCCGCACTGACCTTCAGGAATGACTGCCCGACGGAGACGGGAGTGATGCCGAAGGTCGGAGTCGGCCACGCGGCCGTCCCGGTCAACGTGCCCGCTATGATCATCGCCGTAGGGGTGATGTAGCGAGGGTCGTAGCTGATCTGGTACTGCAACGACATCACGTTGAGCCCCGTGAGTGTCGTTGCGACGTTCATGTCGATGTCGACGGTCTGACCGGCGAGGCCGCTGCCGGAGCCGACCGCGACCGCGATGGCGCTGGCGGGGCCAGCACTCGCGGTGACGACCGCGAGTGCCAGCGCCGCTGCAGCGGCCGCGAGGCGGAGTGTGCGCATGGTCGGTCTCTCCTTACGCCGCGTCAGCGGACCACGATCAGACGGTGCGTTGCCTGGAACGTGCCGGCCTGCGCACGCACGAAGTAGAGACCCGCAGGTACTCGGTGACCCGTGTCATCCGCGAGGTCCCAGTCGACCGCGCGCGTGCCGGCGGGGAGGGCCCCGTCGACCAGCGTGCGGAGCGTACGGCCCGCGATGTCGAGCACCTTGACCGATGCGCGCACACCCGACTGCGAAGGCGCGATGGCGAGCTCCATGTGCGAGGAGTTCTTGGCCGGGTTCGGCGACGGCCGCCCCAGGAAGCTCACCGAAGGCGCGCTCGGCACGACCGGCGCCTGCGCGGTGACGATCGTCTCGTTCACGCGGGCGAA
>JANYBS010000216.1 GCA_025360715.1 Candidatus Eiseniibacteriota bacterium
TCGCGCACGAACGCGCGCACGGCGAGGAACAGCGGCAATCCCACCAGGCCTTCGACCTGCAACAGGTGCCAGTCGTTGCAGAATGTGAAATACGCACCGACCACCAGCAGCGGGCACCAAGCGGCCGTATAGGGCGAGCGGAACCAATTGCGTGTCTGCCATTGCATGGCCGCCGCGAGTACGAGCATCCACGCGATCTCGAGCGCATGCGCGCCGGCCTCCCGGACTCCGAACCAACGCCGAGCGAGCAAGAAGAACCAGAATATGCCCGGCTGCTTGAGGTCCCAGAAGTCGCGGTACAGATGTCCGCCGCGCTCCATGGCGTCGGCGCCAAGCGCGAACACCGCCTGATCCCACGTGAAGGGCTGCCAGAGATCCGTGCACGCGAGCGCCCACAGCGCCAACAACGACGCCATGCAGGCGAGCAGGTACCGATGGCGATGCGCGCGGCCGGTAGGCGCGTGCATGGGCACTCCTGTCACGGTGGTGGGGTTCCCGGACCCGAATCACGATGGTAGCCCGTTCTCGCCTGACAAAGCTTGAACTTTTCACTCCGGGCTGGTCTGCAACCTCAAAGCGCCTACGCCAAGTTGCGTTAGGCAGGCCCCGGCGACTCCGTTAGTGTCTTGCGACTACCTTAGTTGCGACCGTTGACCGTGATTCTCGCCGCTGGATCCCCGAGGAGTCCGAGCCCCGATGAGCCTGCCCACCTTCGGACACGCGATGCTGCCGGAGTGGTCCTTCGAGCCCGGCACCACGTACCTGAACCACGGCACCGTGGGCGCGACGCCCAAGCGCGTGACGCAGGCGCAGGATGCGCTGCGCGCTCTCTTCGAGAAGCAGCCGTCGCAGCACCTGCTGCGCGAGATCACGGATTTCCGCTACTTGGACCAGCCGAGCATCCGCCCACAGTCGCGCATGCGCGAAGCGGCGACCGCGGTGGCGGAGTTCGTGGGCGCGCGGCCCGACGACCTGGTGTTCGTCGACAACGCGACCGCGGGCGTGAACGCCGTGGTGGGCTCGCTCGACCTGCGCGAGGGCGACGAAGTCGTTCTGGATGAGCTGGGCTATGGCGCGGTCAAGCTCATCGCCAAGCACTTCGCGTCGCGTGCGGGCGCGCACGTGCGCGTGCTCGAGATGCCGTACCCCGGGTTCGACCGCGCGCTCATCTTGAAGGCCTATCGCGATGCGATCACCCCGCGCACGCGGCTGCTGATCATCGACCACGTGTGTTCGGGCAGCAGCTTGGTGCTGCCGGTGCCCGAGTTGATCGAGATGGCGCACGCGGCAGGAGTGCCCGTATTGGTCGACGGCGCGCACGCACCCGGCGCGCACGCGTTGGAGCTTTCGGCGCTGGGCGCGGATTGGTATACGGGCAATCTCCATAAATGGGCGATGGCGCCGCGCAGCTGCGGCATCTTGTATGCCGCGCCGGGCCGGCACGAGGGCCTGCATCCGGCGGTCATCTCGTGGGGCTATGGCCAGAGCCTGGCCGCCGAGTTCGACTGGGTGGGTACGCGCGATTTCACGCCGTACCTTGCTGCGCCCGTGGGCATCGAGTTCATGCAGCAGCTGGGCGTGGCCCGCATGCGAGACTATCAACGCGATCTGGCGTGGGACGCGGCGCTGCGGCTCTCGCGCGGGTGGAACACCGAGCTGCCCTTCGAGCGCTCACAAGTGGGCAGCATGGTCACGGTGCCGCTGCCGCAGCACGCCGGCAGTACTGCCATGGACGCGCACCGGCTGCGACTAGCGCTTCTGGTGGAGGACCGCATCGAAGTGCAGATGCACTCATTCCGCGGACGCCTGTGGGCGCGTATCTCCGCGCAGGTCTACAACGAGAGCGCCGACATCGAGCGTCTCGCTACCGCATTGAGCCACCGCATATGAATGCTGCGATCCTTGATTGGCTGAACCTGCTGGTGCGCTGGATCCACATCATCGCCGGCATCATGTGGGTGGGGAACTCGTTCCTGTTCGTGTGGATGGACTCGGCGCTCACAGCCGCATCCAAGCCGCGAGAGGGCGACGTGATGGGCGAGATCTGGCTGGTGCACAGCGGCGGCTTCTACGAAGTGGTCAAACGCAGGAGCCTCCGGCCCCAGGACCTGCCGCCGAGTCCGCTCTACACATTCATGTGGCAGAGCTACACCACTTGGATCACGGGCGCGCTGCTGGTGGGCATCGTCTACTGGGCGGGCGGCAGTCTCTATATGGTCGACCGCTCGGTCGCGAACCTCACCACGACGCAGGCGATCCTCGCGAGCGCCGCAGTGCTCATCGGCGGCGTGGCGCTTTACGAGGCGATCTGGACGTTGCTCGAGAACCAGCCGCGCGTGGCGCTGGGGCTCTCGCTGGCGGCTTTGATCGGCGCCGCATTCGGGCTCACGCACCTGTTCGCGGGGCGCGCGGCGTACATTCATTTCGGCGCGATGCTGGGCACGATCATGGCGGCGAACGTGGCGCACCACATCGTGCCGGGGCAGAACAAGATGCTCGCGGCCACACGCGCCGGCACGCCGGTCGATGTCTCGCTGGGCGCGCGCGCCAAGGCGCGCTCGATCCACAATCACTACCTGACGCTGCCGGTCGTGTTCACCATGATCAGCAACCATTTCGCGCTTACCTATGGTCATGCGCAGAGCGCCATCGTGCTGCTGCTGATCGTCACGTTCGGCATGGCGCTCAAGTACGCGATGAACCACCGCTTCGGCGGCAACCGCCTGGTGCACGTGGTCGGCGTGCTGGCGCTGATCGCCGTGGTCACGCTCACAGCGCGCAAGGCCCCGGCGGGTGCTCGGGGCGCCTACAACGGACGTCCGGCGGTGTCATTCGCCGAAGCGCAGGCAATCATCGAGCGTCGGTGTACGACGTGCCACTCGCACCACCCGACGAACCCGTCGTTCTCGCAGGCCCCGAGCGGCGTCATGTTCGATGATCCTGCTCGCATCCACGCGATGGCGCCGCGCATTTTGGAGCGCGCGGTGATCACTAAGACGATGCCGTTGGGCAATCTCACCGGTATCACCGACGAGGAGCGTGCCACGCTCGGCGCATGGATCGCGCAGGGTGCGAAGCTCGACGCCGCACACTGAACGGCGCAGCGCGAGCTTACGTCGTGTAGTCCGCGTTGATGCTCACGTACTCGGCGGAAAAGTCGCAGGTCCACACGGTCGTCGACGCGTCGCCAAGCCCCAGGTCCAGATGGATGATCGCGGGGTCGTGCTGGAGCAGGCCCGAGGCTTTCGTCTTATCGAATGCCACCGGCAGGCCGCGGTCGAGCAACTGGATGGCATCTCCATCGCCGAACCACAGCCGCACCTTGTCGGGCTCGATCGCCTCGCCGCTGTAGCCGGCCGCGGCGAGCACGCGGCCCCAGTTGGGATCGTTGCCGTGGATGGCGGTCTTCACCAATGGCGAGCAGGCGATCGAGTCGCCCACGCGATGCGCCTGATGTTCGCTGGCGCCGCCGGTGATGCGCAACTCCACCAGGCGCGTGGCGCCTTCGCCGTCGCGGGCGATCTGCCGGGCGAGTGACGCACACACGTCGGCGAGCGCGGCGACGAATGCCGCCTCTTCGGCAGCGCTCGCGATCGTCGCGCCGCTCGCGCCGTTGGCGAGGACCAACACCGTGTCGTTCGTGCTCATGTCGCCATCAACGCTGATGCGGTTGAAGCTGTGGCCCACGGCTGCAGTGAGCGCGCGGTCCAAGGCAGCCGCGTCGATCGCCGCATCGGTAGTGATCACGGCGAGCATGGTCGCCATGTTCGGATGGATCATGCCGGCGCCTTTGGCGAAGCCCGCGAGGCGAACGCGTCTGCCGGCCAGCGTGAACTCGGCCGAAGCCACCTTGGGTCGCGTGTCGGTGGTGGTGATCGCGCGCGTCACCGCGTGTGGCGCGGTCTGCGCGCCAGGGCCGCGCAGCGCGGTCACGCCAGCGGCGAGCCTGTCCATGTCCAGGAACACGCCGATCACGCCGGTCGAGAGCACGAGCACCTCGTCGTCGGCCGCGCCGATCGCCCGCGCGCCCAGCGCCTGCATGCGGTAGGCATCGGCCAAGCCGCGCTCGCCCGTCACGGCGTTGGCGCAGCCGGCGTTGGCGAACACGCCGCGGATGCGGCCACTGGCGACCTTGAGCGTGCGGTGGTCCACCAGCACGGGCGCCGCCTGCACGCGGTTGGTGGTGAATACGCCCGCGGCCGCACACGGCATGTCGCTCCAGACGAGTGCCAGGTCGAGTGCCCCGTTCTTCTTGAGGCCGCAGGCGGTGGCGGCGCTGTGGAAGCCTGCGGCCAGCGTGAAGCTCGCGAGCTGGTCTTCGGTGGTGATCGCGGACATGCGGCACTCTCCCTCGGGGTGCAATGGCTCAAAAGTGGTTTGCCGCAGTCTAAACAGCCCGCGCGAGCAGCGCCATTGCTGGTAGAATCTCCCACCGTTCGTCACACGCAGGCACGGACCCCCTGGAGCACGCATGAATCTCCGCCTCACCGCCACGCTCAACGGCGAGACCAAGGACTGGCTCGTCGAACTCTCGCCTTCGGGCATCGGCCGTTCCAGCAAGAACGCCATCCCGCTCGCCGATGCCACGGTGTCCAAAGAGCATGCGATGCTCATGTACTCCGATAAGCAGTGGAGCATCCGCGACCTGGGCAGCCGCAACGGCACGCGCGTGAACGGCCAGGACGCCACGCAGGCGCTGCCGCTCAAGCCGGGCGATTGGATCGAGGTCGGGCACGTGATGGTGCGTGTGGGCGACGAAGCCCCCGAGAGCGCTGAGCTGAGCAACTCTGCGGCGCTGGGCTCGAGCCTGCGGCTGCGTGTGAGCGATGTATTGCAGCGCCCGCGCAGTGGCAGTGCCGACCAGAACCGCCTGGTGAGCTTGCTCGCCGAAGCCGGGCAGCTGCTGGTGTTGCCGCGGCCGATGCGCGAGACGTGCGAGGAAGTGCTGCGCTTGGTCGAAAAGGGCCTCACCGCAAGCCGCATGGTCGTGCTGCTGCGCGACAAGCCGGGCTCCGAGTTGGTGCAGATGGCCGCCCGCACCAAGGGCGGCAGCGTGTCGGCGCCGCTCGCGCTGTCGACCAAGATCCTCGGGCTCGTGCTGGATGAGAACACTGCTGTGATCACGAGCGACGCCACCAACGATCCGCGTTTCATGGGCCAGCAGAGCATCATCGCCGCTGCGATCCACTCGGCGATGGCGGTGCCGCTGTTCGACAACACGCAGGTGCTGGGACTGTTGTACGTGGACACCACCAACCCGATGGTGCAGTTCGGACAGGAGCAGCTGGAACTGCTTACCATCCTCGGCAACATGGCCGCGGTGAAGATCACCAACGCGCGCTTGCTCGAGGCCGACGCCGCGCGCCAGCGCCTGGCGCAGGAACTCTCGACCGCCACGCGCATCCAGACGCAGCTGCTGCCGCCGGCTCCTGACGACATGACCGGTTGGCGCTGCCACGCGCGCATCGAGACCTGCTATGAAGTCGGCGGTGATCTGTACGACTTCCACAAACGCGACGACGGCACGTACGTGATCCTCGTCGGCGATGTCTCGGGTAAGGGCATGGGCGCGGCGCTTTACATGAGCAGCATCCTTTCGTCGGCGCGCGTGCTCTACGACGTGTGCGACGAGCCGCTGCCGCTGATCCGCCGGCTCAACCAGATCATGCAGCGCAGTAGCGACGGCCGCAGCTTCGTGACGATGTTCGTGGCCTATCTCGATTCCGCCACGGGCCGCTTGCGCTATGTGAACGCGGGTCACCCGGAGCCGCATCTGATCGCGGGCGAGCAGCTGCGCACGCTCGAGGCCAATGGTATCCCGGTGGGCATGATGCCGGACTTCCCGTGGTCGCAGGGCGAAATCACCATCGAGCACGGCGAGACCATGGTGCTGGTCAGCGACGGCATCCCCGAGGCGCAGTGCGGGCCGGAGTTCTATGAATTCGAACGTCTGGCGGCGGCCGTGCGCAAGTTCGCGCCGCTCGAATCACTCGACGCCATGGCCGACGGTCTTATCGGCGACATCGACGCCTTCGCCCAGGGCGAGCACCGCGCCGACGACGTGACGCTGGTGCTGATGCGGCGGGAGTAGGGCGGCCGCGCGCCCGGCGCGGGGGCGCACTCGAAGTGATACGATGATGACATGAGCCCGAAGCCCGTTCCTGGCCCGCGCGATCGTGATCCTGTCGTGGATGCATATCGACAGCATGTGGATGTCGGGCTGCTTCGTGACAATCTCCGGCTGACCCCTGAACAGCGCGTGCAGCGATTGCAGGATGCCCTGCGCACGATCGAGGCCCTGCGACAGGCCCGCCGACAGGACGGCTGAGCTTGGACTTCGAACGCCTGCTTGGAGCGCTCTCCGACGCGGGAGTCGAATACATCCTTGTCGAAGGGTTCGCTGCAACGCTTCACGGCTCAGCCCGCGTCACCTTCGATCTCGATGTGGTGTATTCGCGCGACACTGCGAATATCGCGCGCCTTGAGGTCGCACTGAAACCGCTGGAGCCCTACCTGCGTGGCGCGCCACCGGGTCTTCCGTTCCGCTGGGACGCCGTGACGATCCGCCGCGGACTGAACTTCACGCTCACCACCACGCTCGGCCCCCTGGATCTGTTCGGCGAGATCTCCGGCGGAGGCACATACGAGAGTCTTTCGGCCGACGCCGAGACGCTGCTGCTCTTCGGGCGGGAGGTCCGGGTGCTCTCTCTCGTACGCCTGATCGCGGCGAAACGAGCTGCCGGGCGGCCAAAGGACCTTGAAGTCATCGCCGAGCTTGAAGCCCTGCTCGATGAGCCGGGCGAGGCCTGAGCCGGCCTCTCAGCCCCCGCGCCCTGCGCGGGTCCCGGCGGACTTGCCCAAGCGCTGCAGGGTGCGGCATCATGATCGGCCGCAGCTGCCGTCGGGATGGCCTCGTGAGGCACGCGTCCCGCCTCGTCTGACGCCACCGGAACACTCTCAAGGAGTCCCATCGTGATCGCCGCGACCCAACTTCGTGTCGGCAACCTGATTCTTTACAACGGCAAGCCGCATCGCGTCGCGACCATGGTGCACCGTACGCCGGGCAACCTGCGCGGCTTCGTGCAGGCCAAGCTCGTGAACATCGACAACGGTTCGAATCAGGAAGTGCGCTTCAGCTCGGAAGACAAGGTCGAGAAGGCGACGCTCGATGAGCACAAGCTGCAGTTCAGCTACAAGGCGGGCGATGAGTTCCACTTCATGAACACGGACTCGTACGAGATGATCGCGCTCGCCCGCGACGTGCTGGGCGACAGCGCTGGCTTCCTGATCGACGGCATGCTCATCACCGCGAACTATTGGGGCGGCAAGGTCGTCGGCATCGAGACGCCTATGTTCGTGGAACTCGTGGTCACCGACACCACGCCCAACATCAAGGGCGCGGCGGTGCAGAACACGAGCAAGCCGGCGACGATGGAAACCGGCATCGAGATCAAGGTGCCGCCCTACATCGAAGTCGGCAACAAGGTCAAGATCGATACGCGCACGGGCGAGTTCGTCGAGCGCGTGTGAGCCACGACCGCGCGCGATTCCGCAGCATCGCGGCGCTGCTCGATTTCATGGCTGGCGAGGAAGCCCTCGCCAGCCTTCTGCTTGAGGCGCGCGCGCGCGACGGCGCCGCGCCCGATCCCACGCACGACGTGGCGCACGCGCTACGCGTGGCGCTGTGGACGATTCGTCTGGGCGGCGACGAAGTAGATGAGCGCGAGGCCATCGCTGCGGCGTTGCTTCACGACGCGGTGAACCCGCCCAAGGACTCGCCCGAACGCGCGCATGCGAGCGAGCGCTCTTCGGAGCTGGCCGGTCGGAGGCTGCCGGCGTGCGATTTCGCACCCGAGGCGGTGACGCGCATCGCCGCCGCGATCCGCGACCACAGTTTCTCGCGCGGCGCCGTGCCGGCCACACCATTGGGCCGCGCGCTCCAGGATGCCGACCGGCTCGAGGCCCTGGGCGCTATCGGGCTGCTTCGCTGCGTGTCGACCGGCGTGCGCATGGGCGGGGAGTGGTTCGATGGCGAAGATCCGTTCGCCGAGCACCGCGCGCTCGACGACAAGCGCTACTCGGTGGACCACTTCTACACCAAGTTGCTCTTGCTCGCGGGTACGATGTGCACCGAGGCCGGGCGTGCGGAAGCCGAGCGCCGCACGGCGTTCCTGAACACGTTCTTGACGCAGCTCGGCGACGAACTCGGGCGTGGACGCCGTTAGCGCGAAGTGACAGACTCCGCGTCCGTCATGTTCGACTCCATCCGCATCCGCTCGTTGCCGCGCACGTTCGCGGCCCTCGCGATGCTCGCCGCGCTGCTGCTGGGCTCGGTGGGCCACGCGTGGCACCACTATGTGGATCGCGATTGCGACACACGCACGGGCGCATCGGCAGGTCCGTGCGGCGTCTGCGCCGGCATGCATGCAGCGCAGGTGCAGGGCGATCTGCAGGCCGCGCGCATCCCCGCGCCGGTGCTGATGAGCACGGTCGTCTACGCGCGAGCAAAGACGCCGGAGGCCGCGGAGGCTCGCAAGGCCGGAGCGCGGGCCCCGCCGCAGGCGTGACATAGGCGCGGCGCACGCTTCCTCGCGCGCCGCCGCGCACACCGCCCCCGGACCCGTTGCACACAGCACGCTTGGCGCCCTCGCGCCCGCGCGCACTGTTGGACCATTCCCCGGCCTCCCGGAGGACATCCATGCGTCATCGCATGCTGCTTGCGAGCGTCGCCGTATTCGGCGCACTGCTTTCACTTCAAACCGCGCCCGCTTGCGCGGGCGTGGTGAACCCCGACATATCTCTCATTGGCCAACCCATCGTGCGTTGGACCGACGATCCATCTGATGCGCGCGCCTACCGCCAGTTGGGTTTCGACGTGGGCGAGACCGAGATCGTGTTCGACTCGGCGTTGAATCCCTACGCGCGCGGCTATGCCACGCTGTCGCTGGCGAGCGGCAAGGCCGACGTGGAAGAGGCCTACTTCACCATCCTGCGCGGCCTGCCCGCCGGGCTCGAGGTGACGGGCGGTAAGTACCGCGTGGGCTTTGGCAAGCTCAACGCGGCGCATCCGCACACGTACCCGTTCATCGAGCGCTTCCACGTGCTCGCCAAGTTCCTGCCGGGCGATGATTCGTACGATGAGACGGGCGTGAACGTGAGTGGCCGCATCCCGGTGCCGGGCGACATCGCACTCACGGCGTCGGCCGACATCCTGCAGGGCGATAGCTTCGAGAGCCCCGGCGACAGTGTGGGCAGAAGCACCGCCCGGACGAAGGCGCACAACGCCTATGTGGGCCGGCTCTCCGCGTTCATCCCGATCGGCGACCGGTCCGGGCTGGAGTTGGGCGCATCGGGCACGCAGGGTGTGAACGACATCTACTCGGGCGCCAAGACCACGGTGTTCGGCGGCGATGCCAAGCTCAAGGTGTACGTGAGCGACAACGCCAGCTTGCTGATCCAGGCGGAGTACCTGCACGAGGACCGCGAGGTCACCGAAGACACGCCGATCTTCGGGCATTGGAAGCCCAGCGGCGGCTATGCGTTCGTGAACTACAGCTGGGCGCAGCGCTACAACGTGGGAGCGTCGTTCGAGTCCAGCAGCTCCACCACCAGCGGCTGGACGAGTGACAAGTCGGTCGGCGTCTTCGCCGGCCTCGCGCTCATGGAAGAGACCACGTGGTTCCGGCTGGGATTCGAGCACACGACGCCGAGCACCGGCAGCATCGCATTCGAATCGGCGTCGTCGTCGCAGCCGACCATCAATACCGTCCGCCTTGGCATCGTCTATTCCATGGGGCCGCACAAGGCCCATCAGTTCTAGGAGGTAGCACGTGAAGAACCGTATCGCATTGTTCTCAGTGGCGGCGTTGCTTCTGACGGCGGGAGTCGCCGTGGCCAAGGTCCGCGTCGCGGCGTCCACCACCGACATCGCGTCGATCGCCAGCAGCGTAGGCGGCGACGACATCGAGATCTTCGCCATCGCGCGGCCCACCAACGATCCGCATCGCGTGGAGGCGCTGCCGTCGTACATGGTCAAAGTCGCGCGCGCTCAGGTGTATCTCAAGGTCGGCCTCGGGCTCGACCAGTGGGCCGATGCGATCATCGACGGCTCGCGCAATTCGCACATCGAAGTAGTGGATTGCTCGCGCGGAGTGAAGGTGTTGGAAAAGCCCACGGGCAAGGTCGACGCATCGATGGGCGACGTGCATCCCGACGGCAATCCGCACTATTGGCTCGACCCGCGCAATGCCGGCGCCACCGCGCGCGACATCGCCGACGGCCTGGCCAAGGCCGATGCCGCCAATGCCGCCAAGTACCACGCGCGGGCTGAAGCATTCGCAAAAGAAGCCGACGCGGCGTTCGAGAAGGGCGTCGCCACGGTGAAGCCGCTCGCGTCGCACGCGATCTACACCTATCACAAGTCGTGGAGCTATCTGGCCGACGCGTTCGGGCTCGACGTGGTCGCGACGGTCGAGCCCGTGCCCGGCATCCCGCCCACGGCGCGGCACTTGGCCGAGTTGGTCGATACGGCCAAGGCGCGCAAGGTCGGGGTGCTCATTCAAGAGCCCTATTTCTCGGCGGACGCCGGCAAGTTCCTGAACCGCTCGGCGGCGATGCGCGTGGTCACGATCTCGTCATCGTGCGACGGCCCCGAAGCGGGCAGCTACCTGACGCATGTGCAGGCGGTGCTCGCGGCGCTCGTGGGAGGGAAGTGATGGAGGCACTCGCGCTGCCGTTCTTCCAGACCGCGGCCATCGCCGCACTGGTGCTGGCTGGGATCCATGCGTATCTGGGTTTTCACATCGTGCGCCGCGGTGTGCTGTTTGTGGACTTGGCTTTGGCACAGATGGCGGCGTTGGGCGTGGCCATCGCGCTGGTACTGGGCCGCGAACCCGATGACCCCAGGGCCTATCTGCTCGCGCTCGGGATGACGTTCGTGGGCGCGGCGCTGTTCTCGTGGCTGCGCGGGCGGTCCAAGCAAGTGCCGCTCGAGGCCTTCATCGGCATCGTGTTCGCCACCGCCCAGGCGGCGGTCTTCCTTCTGCTCGAGAAGAGCCCTTCGGGCGCGGAACATCTTAAAGAGACGCTCGTGGGCTCACTCTTCACGGTCGACCCCAAGGTGATCACGCGCGTCGCCATCCTCTATGCCGGCGTCGCCGTGGTGCACTACTTCTTGCGCAAGCCGTTCTTCGAGATCACCAACACGCCGCACGATTCCGAGGTCAAACGCCCGCGCGTGTTCCTGTGGGACTTTCTCTTCTACGCCACGTTCGGTCTGGTGGTCACCTCGGCCGTGCAGATCGCTGGCGTGCTGCTGGTGTTCGGCTTCCTGGTGATCCCTGCGGTCGCAGGTCTCATGGCCACCTCGCGCACGGTGCCGGCGCTAGCGATCGGCTGGGTGTTCGGGTTTGTCGCCAGCGTGGCCGGGTTGTTGGCATCGGTGAAGTGGGACATGCCCGCGGCGCCGAGCATCTTGGTGATGCTCTCGGGCATGCTGGTCGTGCACGGCGCGCTGGTGATGGTCTACCGCAAGGTGAAGCCCGCGGCGGTGTAAACGGCAGACGCAGCAGCAAGCGACACACAAAGGCGCGGCAGGGATCGCTCCCCGCCGCGCCTTCTGTCTGCTGCGAACGTGCAGTGTCTACGGCCGCAACATCACCATGTGCGCCGCACTCTGGTCACCCGCGACCACGCGCACGAAATACGCGCCCGGCCGTGAGTGCTGACCCTGTGCGTCGAGGCCATCCCACGCCACGCTGTGCTCGCCTGGCGTGAAGAGGCCATTGGCCAGTGTCCGCACGCGCTGGCCCGAAGCATTGAACACCTCGATGCGCGCGTTGCCCTCACGCGCCATCGCGAAGCTCACGAGCGCGCGGCCCGTGGTGGGGTTCGGGGCGATGCGACGGATGCCGAACGCGGTGCTTTGTTCGGTGTGGTCTCCCACGCCGGCCGTCGCCCACTGGCAGACGGTGGCGCACACGTAGATCGCCGCAGTCTGCGAGCCGCACTGGAACGTGAGCAGCACACAGCACGTGGAGCCCGAAGGCAGCCCCGGCGCGCTGAAGCGCAGCCAGCCCGTCCAGCCGGCAGGCAGTACGGCAGGCGCCGGCGTGTGGTCTTCGTTCTCGAGCGTGATGCTCCAGCCGGGGCATCCGCCCGACATGGTCCACGTTGTTCCCGTGGCCAGCGTACAGCCCGAGATCACGTGCAGGAACGAGCCGCCACCGGCGCTGTTCACAAGGATGTTGCCGTAGTGACGGTTCACGGTGCCGCTGCCACCGGGGCCGCCCCAGGTCACATCCACGTTGCCGATCCAGCTGGAATCCTGCGGGCACGGACCGCCGACCGGAGGGTTGCCGCCGGGGAACACCCGCGCCGGTTCGGCAGGAAGCGAATCCCGCGCCACGTCGAGGAAACTGTCGAACGAACCGCCCGGCGCGATCGACGGGATGTCGAAGTGACCGATGTGGCCCTGGTCCGGCAGGAACACCCCGAACGCCTGCGGGCGCAGGTCACCGCTCACCGGCATGCTGGGCGATTCGCGCAGAGGATTCTCCCAGCGCACATGGAAGCGGACCTTGTTCGTGCCCGGCAGCCTCGACCAATCGATCTGGCCTGGCGTCGGGCCGCCCGTGGGGTTGCAGTTGCACGTGTACGCGCACAGGTCGATCACGCCCGGCGTACCGTGGCAGAGGAACGTCACCTGGAAGCAGCAGCTGTCGGGCACCGGTACGCCCGGATCCGCGGTCACCTTGATGTAGCCCGACCAGCCCGCAGGCACGGGGTTGGGCGCCGGCGTGACCATGTCGTTGTTCACGAGCGTCACGTGGTAGCCCGCGCACGGACTCGAGACCGCCCACGGCAGCGCCGAGGTGCTGTCGCACTGCAGCATGCCGATGTGCATGAGCGATGCGCCCGAGCCGGGGCAGACGATCATCTTCCCGATGTGCTTGTCGACCACGCCGCCGCCGGCCGCGCCGATCCAGCGCAGGTCCAGGTTGCCGTCCCAGTGCACGATCGGCACGCACGGCGAGTTCGCATCGGGACCGCCGGCCTTGGGCGCCGAAGGTGGCAGCTGCCGCAGCGCGATGTCGGTGAAGACGTCGAAAAAGCTGCCGGCCGCGATCGCGGGCACGGTGAACTGCCCGAGCGAGCCGAAGTCGGGGCGGAACACGCCGAAGTCCTGCGAGAACATCTGCCCGCTGATGGGGCCGGAGTCCTGCGAGTCGGGATTGTTCCAGCGCACATGGAAGCGCACCGTGCCGCCGTCGGGCAGCGTCTGCCAGTCGATGGTACCGGGCACGGGATTCTTGGGAACGCTGCAATCGCACGTCGTCGCGCACAGCTCGACGATGCCGCTCTGGCCTGCGCAATCGAAGCGCACGGCGAAGCAGCACTGCGTCGGTACGGGCACCACGGCGTCGGCCGTCACACACAGCCAGCCATGCCACGCCGGCGGCACCGGGTTGGGCGCCGGCGTCACGCGGTCTTCTTCATAGAGCGTGGCGTGAAAGCCCGGACACAGGCCGAAGATCGTCCAGGGCGCTGCGGCCGCGCAGCCGGTGTCCATGTGAATGAACGCGCACGGCGCGCCCGGGCAGATCTTGATCTGGCCCATGTGGCGGAACGCCTGACCTTGGGAACCGCTGGTGTTCCAGAGAATGTGCACGTTGCCATTCCAGCCGGTGACCGGCGCACACGGTGTGCCTGCGGGCGGCGTTCCGAACGTGGGTGCGCTGATCGGCAGGCTCGCCAGTGCGTAGTCGAATGCGATGTCAAAGGCGCCGCCCGGCGCCATGGCCGGGATATCGAAGTTGCGTGCGGGCCCGGCGTCGGGCAGGAATGCGCCGTAGGCCTGCGGCGTGAACTTGCCCACGCCGCCGCCCGAAGGATTCGCGCCGGGATTGGTGAAGTGCAGCTGGAAGTGGATGGCGCCGGTGCTGGCGAGCGCGGCCCAGTGAATGTCGCTGGTCTGCAGTGTCACATCAGCGCCCGCCGGTCGCGCCGCTGCGAGCGGTAGCGATGCGGCCAGGGCGAGCGTGAACAGCCAGCCTGGGACCTTGGGGACGTGGAACATGGTGGCCTCCTGTTTCGTTCTGCGAGCGTGAGGCGCATCTGGCGCCTTGGGGCGAAGCGGAGAGAGCAGCGTGTCCCTCCACTCCTGCAGAACGTGAGGCGCCGCCAGAAGCGGACACGGCCCGGATCGCGAACGATCCGGGCCGTGGCGCCACCTGCGGCGGCGGGCGCGTCAGCGCAGTACGACGCCCCTTAAGCAGGTCTCGCCGCACGATGTGGCCAGCCGCGCGAAATAGATGCCCGCGTTGACGGTGCGGCCGCCCGAGTCGCGGCCATCCCAGCGCACCTCGGCGGCGCCGGCCGGCAGCGCGCGGTCGAGCGGTTCGGCGATGCGGCGGCCCTGTGCGTCGAGGATCGTGATGTGCGCTCGCCCCGCAACGGGCATGGTGAAGCGCAGCGTGCCGCCGGTGCCCGCGTCGCCGCCGAGTCGCCAGGCGGCATGCAGCAGTCCGTCGTGCGGCAGCGTCTCGACGCCGGCGGTGGCCGTGGCGCGCCACAGGTACTCCAGGTCGCCGCCGGGCCGGCGCACGTAGAAGATGCCGATCGTGTCGGCACTCGCGGCGCCCTGCGAGGAGCTCATGCCGCACGCGAGCACGGCACCGGCGTCGCCCGTGGTGTCGAGCGCTGCATGTTGCCATGCGGGCCCGGACTTACTTGCAAGGTCCAGATCGCCGCGGAGTTGGTCGTAGTAGGCGATGCCGGCCAGTTGCGCAGGCGCGCCGCCGCTTGCGACCGCCGCACAGGCGCGGCCCACGCGGCCGTTGGCGCCGTCGGCCAGGTCGAGTGCCCAGCCGCCGGCCACGCTGTGAGCGTAGCGCAGGTCGGCTTGCACGAGATCGTAGTACGCGATGCCGTACTGGCCCGCGAGCGGGTCGCCGATCAGTGAGCTATAGCCACCCACGCCCGGCGCGGCGTCGACGACCTGCGTCTGCCAAGGTTGCCCGATCGCGCGAGTCGCCAGATGCAGTCCGTTGCCGTCCGCATAGCTGATCGCGCGTCCGCCACTGTTGGCGATCAACGAGGGATACGCGGCCACGGTGCCCACCGGCGCGACGATCTGGGTCGCCCACGGACCGTCTGCGATCTTCTCGGCGTACAGGAGCAATCCCTGTGCGGAACTCGCGAACGCCACAGCGACGCCGCCGGGTATGATGGCCATCGTGGTCGTGCCCGTGACGCCGGCCAGCCCCATGACGCTCTCCAATTGCCAGCCTGTGGCGTTGCGGCGCCCGAAGAATACCGAACCGATGCTGTCGTGATAGCACACGACCGGGCGGCCCAGGTCATCGATGTCCATGGAGCATCCGCCGGCACGCGCGACGGGGTCGATGATCGAAAAGGTCCAGGCGGGAGTGCCGGCTTCGGCGAAGTGCAACCGGTGATCCTTGCCGATGAACGCGGCCTTGGCTCGCAAGAAAGGAAGGGCCGCATTGCGCGAACAGGCCACGATGCCCGGCGAGGACGCCGTGTCGTTCACGGCATCATCGACGCAATCGTGACAGAGGCCGAGTGCCCGCGACGGCGCGGGGGCGAGCGCAGTCATGAGTGAGAGCAGCAGCAGCGCGGCAAGTGCGAGCAGGTGATGCGGGCGTCGCAAGGACATGGTCGATCTCCCAGGGGTGCCGGTCACGTCGCAGTCCGTGCGACATCGCTGGACAGTGAGTGCAGTGCGTGTGTGATCGCCTGCGAGAAGCCCCGCTCCGCGCCGGCGGCGTCGTGGCATGCGAAGACATCGGGGCCCAGCTGGGTACGCAGCGTGTGCGCAAGCGTATCGGTCATGCGGCGCCACCAGTCGTCGGCGGGCAATCGCATCGAGACGCGCAACGCTTCGGCCGCGCCCAGGCATTCGGCCGCGGCCGCATGGCCCGAGCGAGCGCACAGGACCTCGGCGGCCACCTCGAGAGCGGCGGCGCCGGCACGGCGCGCGCGCAGCTCCATGACGAGCGCGAGCGCCTCGCGCAGGTGTGTGAGCGCCGCGGTATCGCGATGGGTGCGCGTGGCCGCGAGCGCCAGGTTGAGCAACGTGACCACCATGCCGTCGCGGTCGTCGGCCTTGCGGAAGAGTTCGATCGCCTCGGCATGATGCTCATAGGCGGCTGCGAAGTCGTTGCGTTGGCGGTCGAGCACGCCCAGGTTGTTGAGTGTTGCCGAGAGCCGGCGCACGTCACCCAGGCGGCGGAAGATCGCCACGGCGCGCTCGTAGAGCCGTGCGGCGTCATCGAAGCGGCCCTCGCCGCCATCGCACAGCGCCAGATGCGACGCCGCACGCGCGACGCCACGTTCATCGCCCAGCGTCTCGAAGATCGCCAGCGCCTCGGTGCTCAGGCGCCTGCCATCGCGATAGTCGCGCTGGAACACGGCCAGGCCGCCTGCCGCGAACAGCCCCAGTGCGCGCGCCGGTGTCGGCGCACCGGCATGCGCGCGCGCCAAGGCCGCCGCGAGCGCGGCGCGCCCGCGCGTGAAGTGTCCGCGCACATACCAGAACCACCACATGGCACCGGCGAGCCGCAAGGCCTTCTGCGCCGAGTCCATGTCGCCCTCGTCGTATTCAAGCGCCGCGAGCACGTTGGCCTGCTCGGCTTCGAGCCACGCCAAGCCGCGCGCCTGAGCAGCGCCGTGCACCAGCGTGGGCGCCAAGGTCTCGACGGCAGCCAGGTACGTGTCGCGGTGCCGTGCGCGCAGCGCGGCGGTCTCGCCCGCGGCGTCGCAGCATTCGGCGGCGAACTGCCGCACGGGCTCCAAAAAGCGATAGCGCGGTTCATTGCGGTCCACACGCTCGATCGTGACGAGCGAGCGTTCGATGAGCGCGGTCAGGCAGTCGAGGGCTTCGAACGGATCCTCGTCCGGGCAGACGGTTCGCGCCGAACTGCCGAAGTCCCAGCCGCCATGGAACACATGCAGCGCGCGGAAGAACCGCTGCTCACGCGCACCGAGCCGCTCAAGGCTCCAGCGGATGTTCTCGCGCACGGCATCGTCGGTGCGGACTTCACCTTGGCCATGCGCCCATGACGAGGCGATGCTCTGGAGCGACTCGTCGCGCAGGCGCGCCGCCGCCAGTTCGATCGCCAGCGGCATGCCGTCGGCGTGGCGGCAGATGACGGCGATGGTGCGCATGTCGTCGCTGGAGAACACCGCTTGCGGGAGCGCCTTCTGGGCAGCGAGCAGGAACAGATCCACGGCTGCTGCCGCATGCCCATCGTGAGCGGTGACCGCTTCGGGGTCCGGACAATCGAGCGGCGGCACCCGCAGAACCTGCTCGCCGGCCTCGCCGAGCGGCTCGCGGCTCGTGAGCACGATGCGCAGGGAGGGCGCAAAGGCGCGCACCAGCGTGAGCAGGTGGGCGAGCTCGGGCGCGATGTGCTCGCAGTGATCGAGCACCAGGCATGCATGGGGCGCGGCCGCGAGCGCCTCGAGGAGCGCGTGGCGGGTCATGTTGCGCAAGCCCGCGGCGCGCGCGATCGCGGCCTCGATCGCCGGGTCGTCATGCGCGTCGGCAAGCTCCGCGAACCAGACGGTGGAGAAACGCTCGGTCGCCACGGCGTGCGCCAATCGCGTCTTGCCCACGCCGCCGGGGCCCGTGAGCGTGACGAGCGCCGTATGCTCGAGCAGCTGCGAGAGCTCCCGGCGCTCACGCTCGCGCCCCACGAAACGTATGGCGGTGGGATCGTGTGCGGGTAGTGGCGCCGGCAGCGTCGGCGGCGACGATGCGTTCGCCGTGGCCGCGCCGGCGAGTGCGTCGCCATCGGCCGGGCGCTGCGCGGGATCGCGCGAGAGCGCGGCCAGGACCGTGGCGCGCAGCGCCGCGGGCGTATCCGCAGGCAGGAGCGCGGCGTCGAGCCCGCGCTCGAGCGTGGCGGCGATCCGTTCGGCGGCGGTGGCGCCCGCGAACGGCGCGGTGCCGGTCAGGCACTCCCAGACGACGACTCCCCACGCGAACACGTCGCTGCGCGCATCCTGGCCGGCGCCCGCGATCTGCTCGGGGCTCATGTACCCCGGCGTGCCGGCGCGTGCCCACGCGGTCGTGTCGGCGGAAGAGACGGCGCTCACTTCGGCCAGGCCAAGGTCGAGCAACTTCACCAGGCCCAAGGGCGTGATCATCACATTGGCCGGCTTGAGGTCGCGATGCACGATGCCGAAGCGGTGCATGGTCGCCAGCGCCTGCGCGATCTGCGCGGCGATGCCCGACGCTTCGGGAGCGCCCAGAGCGCCGGTCAGTAGGCGCTCGGCGAGGGTCTGGCCCTGCACGCGCTCAAGCACCAGGTAGCGCCGTGTGCCGTCGCGCGTGATGCCGTGGAACGCCGTCAGGTGCGGATCGGCGATCGCGCCCAACAGGCGGGCCTCGCACACGAAGCGCTCGAGCCGGATCGGATCCTGGGCGAATGAAGGCGGCAGCGACTTGAGGGCGACGCGCCGGCCGAGCGTTTCGTCGAGTCCTTCGTACACGACACTCATGCCGCCGCGGCCCAGCGTGCCGGTCACGGCGTAGCGGCCGATGCGCGCGGGTGGCGGCGCAAAGTCGTCTGCGAAGGGGTTCAGCATGACGGCCGCCGCGACGGCCATGAGACCGCCCGCCTGCCGGTCGGCCTCGAGCAGCGCCTCGATCTCGCGGCGCAGTTGTGGCGCGCCCGGACACTCGCGATCGAGCAACTCCGCGACCTCGTGCGGCTCCGCCTCGAGCGCCAGATCGAGCACGGCTTCGATCCGCCGCCAGTGTTCGGGATCGGGAGTGGGATGCGTCAGGAGGTTCATGCCTGCTCCGGCGACGCCAGGTCCTGGTACAGGAGCGCGCGCGCTTTGCGCCAGTCACGGCGCACGGTGCGGGCGCTCATCTCCATGATCTCGGCGACCTCCTCTTCGGAGAACCCGCCGAAGAAGCGCAGCTCCACGATGCGCGCGAGCCGTGCGTCCAATTGGGATAAACGCAGGATCGCCTCGTGAAGGGACACGATCTCGCCAGCTTGTTGTTCGACGGCCACCTGGGTGTCGTCCAGGTTCACGTGCGCCTGTCCGCCGCCGCGGCGCGCCGCGTTCCGCTTGCGCGCGTGGTCGACGATGATCTGGCGCATGGCGATAGCGGCCACCGCGAAGAAATGTCGGCGATCGGCCCAGTCGAGCGGGGCGCGGTCGAAGAGCCGCACGTAGGCCTCGTGCACCAAAGCGGTGGTGTCGAGCACCGCATCGCGCGCGCCTGGCGACAAGCGCCGGTGCGCGATGGCGCGCAGCTCGGCATAGACCACCGGCAGTAACGCGTCGCGCGCACCGGGATCGCCGGCGCGGATCTCGTGCAGGAGACGGGTGATGTCCTCGGAGCCCACGCGACCTCCGCCGTGCGGCGGTGACGGCCCTGCCCGCGGCCGCGAGGCAGGTCTGCGGCGCCATGATTGTACCCAGCGGGCCGGGCGCGCGGCCATGAAGAAAGCCCAAAGGATGAGTCCCGGCGCGTGCGGCCGCCGGGGCCTTCTTCAAGCGCGCGCATTGGAGGATCGGCCCTGCAGGTGCGCTTCTACGAACCCGAGGTCCGCATCGACCTCGCGCGAGATGCCGGCGACGTCGGCAAGCAAGGCGTTCAAGTCGTTGGCGCCCTGCTGGCGGAGTTTCTCCGCAGGGTCGTCCTTGATCGGATGCATGCGGTCTCCGGATCAGGGAGTGAATCGACTCCGTAACTTCTTTCAGAAACTGCAACTGCGACGACGGAGCAGCGGCATGACGCGGCGACGCGGATTCACGGTGGATAACCGTGCCGCGGGGTCGATGGCCGCGCCAGTCGCGGCTGCGAGTCGTTCTCCCGCGGGAATTCCCAAGCGCTGGCGCGTCAAGGGCCGAGGCCGCGTGTGCGCGCATGAGGTTGCAGCGGTGTGAACGCGACCACCCTGTAACCTTTCGGCTCGCTCACCTTCACAACGCCATCCTTCTGCCACGCGATTCCGTTCCGGGATCGTGAGGAGGGCCATGTCATGCCACTCGAGAACCTGCCGACTCCTGCCGAGATGATCGCGCACCTCGACCGCCGCGTACGCGGCCAGGAGCGCGCCAAGCGCGATCTCTCGCTCGCGTTCTATGAACACTTCACGGGGCTTGCCTCCAGCGAGTCGCCCGAGCTGGGCGGGCCGCCGCATGCCCGCCAGCACACGCTCTTGCTGGGGCCCTCGGGCTCGGGCAAGACATTCCTGGTCAAACAACTCTGCGCGTTCCTGGGTATTCCCGTGGCATTCTGGAGCGCCACGTCGATGACCGAGAGCGGCTACGTGGGCGACGACGTGGACGAGCCGCTCAAGCACCTGCTGCGCCAGGCGCGCGGCGATGTGCGCGCCGCAGAGCGCGGCGTGGTGGTTCTCGATGAGATCGACAAGGTGCGCGCGTCCCGCCGCCCGGACCGAGATGTGTCGGGCGAAGGCGTGCAGAATGGCCTGCTCACGCTGTTGGATGGCCGCCGGGCCTATCTGCGCGAGCGAAACGGCGAACCCGTGGGCACGATCGACACGAGCCGGTTGCTGTTCATCTGCATGGGCGCGTTCGTGGATCTGCCGGGCATCGTGCGCGAACGCCTGGCGGGCCCGCCGCAGCTGGGGCTGCACCAAGGCTCGCGCGTGACGCCGCCGGCGCTCACGACCGATGAGGCCTATGCGCGCGCGAACCCCGAGGACCTGGTCCGCTTTGGCCTGCTGCCCGAGTTCGTGGGGCGCTTCCCCAACGTGAGCGCGGTGCATGCGCTCTCGCAGGTTGATCTGGTGGGACTGCTGCGCGACATCGAGGATTCGCCCGTCGACCGCGCCATGCGCAGCTATGCGATGCACGCGATCTCGCTCACGATCGAGGACGACGCGCTGGAAGCGATCGCGAAGCAGGCTGTGGCGCGCGGCACCGGCGCGCGCGGGCTCGACAACGCGCTGGGGGACGCCCTGCGCGATTGTTCGTGGCGGCGTCACGAGCTGGCGGCGGACGGCGTGGTGGGCGTGGTGGTCACGCCCGCGGCGGCGTTGGGTGAGGCGCCGCCGACGCTCGTGCGCGGCGAGCGTGCCACCGAGCCGCTCGTCGCCGACGTGCTGCGCGAGCGCGCGTTCGGTGGCGGCAAGGCTGCGAACGCGGCGAACGCGACGCGCTCGCCGGCGCACATGCGCGGACGCACGGTGGCGCCGGCCAAGCCGGCGGTGCCGAACGATCCGCACCAGCAGGGCTTGCCGCTCGACGTGAAAGCTGCGGCACCGCCTGCTACCGGGAAGCCGCCGCGCAAGGAGAACGATGCGATGCGCGTGCGATTGGGCGCCCTGCGTGCGCGCGAGCTGGCCGCGCATGAGGCCAGCGAAGAGGCGCTCGCTTGGTGGACGCGTTTCGAGCGCGAGCGGCCGATGACGCTGGTGCTCGAGATCGCCGAGGCGTTGTGCGTACGCAAAGTGAGTATCCAGCGCTTGTACGAATACGTGCGCGAGTGCGGCTGCGCCGGCGTCCACGCGAGCCTGCGCTATGTGGAGTATAAACTCGCGCGCGAGGAATTCGAGACGTCGCGCGAGCTGCTCGAGTTGATCGGCGACCTCGAAGGCGAGAGCCCCAAGGAGCGCTCACGCATGGCCTGTGAGCTCGAGAAGGGCGCGTTCCCGGCGATGCCGACCGGGCCGGCGTGAGCCGGGCAACGGTCCCGGCCGGAGGCCGGTGTCACCCGAAGAACAGGTAGCTCACCCCGATGGCCGCGAGCACGCCTGCCAGCTCCGCGGCCAGCGCACACGCGAGCGCATGGCGCGTCTTCTTCACGCCCACGGAGCCAAAGTAGACGGCGAGCACATAAAAAGTGGTCTCCGTGCTGCCCTGGATCACGCACGACAGCCGGCCCGCGAACGAGTCGGCGCCCATGGCCTTCATGGTGTCGACCATCATGCCGCGCGCGCCGCCACCCGAGAGTGGCTTCATGAGCGCGGTCGGCAGCGCGTCGACCCAGCGCGTGTCCATGGCCAGGTGCGACGCGCCGGCCTTGATCGCGCCCAGAAAAGCTTCAAGCGCGCCGCTCGCGCGCAGCGCCCCGACCGCCACGAGCATCGCGACCAGATAAGGCACGATGCCGATCGCGACCTGGAAGCCCTCTTTGGCGCCTTCCACGAACGTCTCGTACACCGGCACCTTGCGCACGATGCCCGCGCCCAGGAAGAAGCTGACGAGCGCGATCAGGATCACATTCGCGAGCAGCCCCGACTGCGTGGCCACGTCGGCGGACGACAGCCGCGAGAAGTGCCAGACCAGCCCCGTCATGGCGAGAGTCAGCGCAGCCATCCAGCCCATCACCACGCGATTGAAGATATTGATGCGCTGCACCGCCGCGACGAGCAGCAGCCCCGTGATGTCGCTGATATACGTCGCGATCAAGATGGGCACGAATACATCGGCCGGGTTCGCCGCGCCGAGCTGCGCGCGGAACGTCATGATACTGATCGGCACCAAGGTCACGGATGACGCGTTCATGACCATGAAGAGCACCATCTCGTCGGACGCGCGCTCTTTGTCGGGATTCAGGCTCTGCAGCTCCTTCATGGCCTTGAGTCCCAGCGGCGTGGCGGCGTTGTCGAGCCCCAGCATGTTCGCCGAGCGGTTCATCACGATGGCGCCGATCGCCGGGTGCCCCGCGGGCACAGCCGGGAAGAGCCGGCGAAAGAGCGGGCCCACCGCGCGCGAGATCAGGTCGGTCACGCCGCCCTTCTCGGCGATGCGCATGAGTCCCAGCCACAGGCTCATCACGCCGGCCAGGCCGATCGCGATCTCGAAGCCGGTCTTGGAAGAATCAAAAAGAGAGCCCACCACGTTCTTGAGCGCGTCGGGGTTGGTGCCCGAGAACGTGCCGAAGAGCGCGGTGGCGAAAGCGATAAGAAAAAACGCGGCCCAGATCCAGTTGAGCATGGCGCAGCTTGTTCGGTGGGCCGGATTGCGTCAAGGTTGCCGGTGGCCCGCAGGACAGCACCCCTCGGTGACGGAGGTATTTCTTCATGCGTGCACGCATGTTGTTATCGGCCGCATTGCTCGCGATCGCCTCGGTCGCGACGGCGGCGCCGCATCATCGCGTCGTGCGCCACGCTGCGGCGAGAGTCGACCCACTGAACGGCGCATGGGAGCTTAGCGGGCCGTCGGTCGGCGAGGGCCTGCGCGAGGTCAAGTTCATCTCGGCGTCGCGGTTTCACTGGACCACGTGGGACACGACTTCGCACGAAGTGGTCGCATGCGGCGGCGGGACGAGCGAGCATCAGGGCAACGTGTACTTCGAGCGGCTTGAGTATTCTCAGGGCTCTACGAGTTCGCTGGTCGGCACGCTGCTGGTGTTCCGCTCCGTGCTGCACGGCGACACGCTCGTCCAGCTCGGCATGCCGGGTAGTGCGCTGCCGGGCCTATACGAAGTGTGGGTGCGCGAGCGCTGAGCGCGGGCACCAAAGCACGACGCCCCTGCAGCCGAAAGGCCGCAGGGGCGTGATTTGTGGATGTCGCAGAACGTGGCCTCCGGCCACGAGTGCCTTGCTCTAGCTCTCGCCCACGCGTACGAGGTTGAAGAACTCCTCGTTCGTCTTGGTCTTGCCCAAGCGGTCGGTGAGCTTGAGCATCGCCTCCTGAGGCGGCATCTGCACCAGGATGCGGCGCAGCGCCTGGAAGGTGCCGATCAGGTTCGGATCGATCAGCTTCTCTTCCTTACGCGTTCCGCTCCTGGCGATGTCGATCGCGGGGTAGATGCGGCGCTCGGCGAGTTCGCGGCTCAGGTAGATCTCGGAGTTACCGGTGCCCTTGAACTCCTCGAAAATGACCTGATCCATGCGCGAGCCCGTGTCGATGAGCGCGGTGCCGAAGATCGTGAGCGAGCCGCCGTTCTCGATCTTGCGGGCAGCGCCGAAGATCTGCCGCGGCGCCTGCATGGCGTTGGAGTCCAGACCGCCCGACATCGTGCGCCCACCGCCGCCAGCAGCGGAGTTGTACGCACGCGCGAGACGCGTGATGGAATCCAGCAGCAGCACGACATCCTTGCCCTCGAGCACCTGCGAGGCGACCGCCTCCATGGCCTGCTCGGCGGTGTCGATGTGCTCGGCGATGCTCATGTCGCTGGAAGCGGCGATGACCTCGGCCGGCGTGTTGCGCTTGAAGTCGGTGACTTCTTCGGGGCGTTCATCCACGAGCAGCGCGTAGATCGCCACGTCGGGATGGTTCGCCGCGATGCTCGCCGCGATGGCTTGTAGAATTCGCGTCTTGCCCGCCTTGGGCGGCGACACGATCAGGCAGCGCTGGCCGCGGCCCACTGGGGCGATGAGATCGATCGCGCGGCCGGTGATGCGGTCGCCATAGGGCGGATCGCCCTTGCCGGCCGGCAGTTCGAGGATCAGGCGCTCTGTGGGATCGAGCGCCGCTCCCGACTGCTGCATGTCCTTGAGGATGTCGAGTCCGCCACGACGCACCGGGCGTCCACCGCGATTGCCACCACGGTCGCTGCGTTCCGGACGGTCATCACCGCCGCGACGGCGGCGTCCGCGGCGCCCGCCACGGTCGTTCATCGGGTTCGAGCCGCGGTCGTTACGATAACCACCTTGAGGGGTACCCTGGGGCGCGCCCTGCTGCGGCTGCGGGCTTTGTGCCTGCTGCCCTTGCTGCGGACCGCCCGGCGCATCGGGGCGACCTGCGCGTGGGCGGCGGCGGCGGCGGCGGCCGCGGCGCTCGTAGTCGCTCCCCGCGCCATTGGTGTTGGCGTTGGGCGTGTTGTTGAAGTTCAAGTTGCCCTGCTGCGGCGCGCCTTCGGGGCGCGGTTCGTAGTCAGCGCGCGGCGTGGGATCGCTGCTCGCCTCGGGCGGTGCACCACCGTCATCGGACGGGGTGTAGTCGTTCGGGGACATATCAGCTCCCTGCTGCGTGTCGGGGGCGGCGCCTGCCTGGGCAGAGCGCGGGCCGCGCGGACGGCGACGGCGTGGTCTCATCGATGTTCCTTCCGGGTCGCACTCGCAGGTGCGGCCGGGGTTGGGACTGGCGCGGGTGGGCGGACTGCCGCCACGGAAGGACCCGGCGTGTTCGCGAGCGTGTTCAATGCTTCTTGTGCTCGACTTTCTTGAAATCCGACGGGACGTCGAACGAGGCCGCTGCGGGGCCCGTGCTCATCTTGATCACGTCGGTCGTTGCCTTGAACGAGAAGCCCACCTCGCCGCTGTCATCGGAATCCGAGGTCATGCCCTTCTCGGCCTTCTTCTCGACTGCCTTCGAAGCTTTGTGCCCGAGGAACCCGCCCAGCGCGCCTTTGAGATTGCCTCCCAGGGCACTGCGCGTCGCGCTTCCTGCCGCTTCGGCGTCTTCCCGGTTGTCCTGCTTCTCGCGCTGCTCGGCGGCTTCCTTCTTGGCGTCCTTCTGGGCCTTGGCCATCTGCGCCTGCTGCTCCGGCGTGAGGCCCATGTCGAGTCCCATGGTCATGGTGCTGCGGACCGGGTAGCCCTTGAGGTCTTTCATCTTCGCGGCCAGCTGCTTCACGCCATCGCCGTACTGTGCCATGAGCCCGCCCGCCATCGCCTTGATCTGTGGATCGACGCCCAGCTTCTCGGCGAACTTGCGGTAGTAGGCGAGCATCTCGCTCTGGCCCTGCGTGTCGTTCGAGATCCACTGGTCGAGCGTCATCTTGTAGCCCGCTGCGCCCTTCTCGCCGGTCTTCTTGTCCTTCGGCGTGGCGGTGAGCGTGAGGATGACGTTCTCGGCCTTGAAGCCGTTGATCACGTCCTTCTTGCCCGTGCGCTGCACGTCGACCTTGAAGTCCATCTCGGCCTGCTGCTGCGCCTTCTGGTTCTCGGGCTTCTTCATCTCGGCCTGCGCGTTGGCCATGCCCTTGGCCATGGCTTCGCGCATCTCGGCGAAGGTCATCTCGCCGTACTGCTTCTTGTCGGGTTCGAGCGACCAGACCAGCTCTTTGTCGAGGCGCACGATCTCGGCCGACGCGCGCGGCTTGGAGCCCACGAGCGTCTTGAAGCGACCGGTGTACGTGAAGGCTTCGTCGCTACGGCTCTTGTCTCCCGCAACCACCATGGTGCGCTCGCTGGTTCCGCTGCCGAAACCACCGAGGCCCGTGGTGACCGTCTTCTCCTGGATCGTCACGTCAGCGCGCGCGGACATCGCGGGGGCGGACACGAGGATGGCGAGAAGTACTGCGCGAGAGGAGAGGCCGGATGCGGTGAGACACGGCTTCCGGTACATGAACCATCCTCCGTGAAGGGCAGGTCGCGTCGCGATTATGGCTGCGACAAGGGACGAAAGTAAAGCGCGATGCGCAAAGTCACTTGCGCGAACACACACTTCGTTCGGTCGACGGTTCCCGTCGATGCTTCCAGACGACGTGCGGTGAGCGCTGGGCTTCTTCCCTTTGGAAGAGTTCCGTCAGGCTTCGCTCGTCGCCGGCCAGGTGACCTCGCGGATGCCTGCGCGCAGATTCGCGGCGCGTGCCATCACGAACAGCAGGTCGGCAAGCCGGTTCAGATAACGCACCAGTCGCGGCTCCAAGGACTCGCGTTCAGCGAGCGCGGTGACGCGGCGTTCCGCGCGACGGCAGACCGTACGCGCGAGGTGCAGGTGTGCTGAGAGCGGCGAGCCGCCCGGCAACACGAATCGCGTGAGCGCCGGCAGCTCGGAATCCAGCCGGTCGATGATCCGCTCCAGCGCTGTGACATCGTCTTCGGCCACTCGCGACAACTTCTGCAGCATCGTCGCATCGCTTGTGGCCAGTTCTGCGCCCACTTGGAAGAGCGCCGCTTGGATCGCCGCCAACTCCGGCTCGAACCAGCCTTGCGCATCCTGCGTGCGCACCACGCCCAGAGTGGCGTTCAGCTCGTCGAGCGTGCCATAGGCCTCGACGCGGGCGTCGTGCTTCGGGTGCCGGCCCGGGCCCAGCAGGCCCGTGGTGCCGTCGTCCCCGGCGCGGGTGTAGATCTTCACGGGGAGACAGTGTAAGCGCGACTCGCCCGCATTGCCAATGGAGAACTTTCGCGGGTTCTCGGAAGGCCAGACAGGCGCCGGGGGAGAAGGCACTGGTTCCGCGGGTGCGCTAATGTCCACGCATCGTCCGCTTGGCCGCGGCCTGTCACTCATCAAGATGCCGGGAACCCGGCAGGAGTTCGTGCTTTGTCGCTCTCTCACTATGTATCCCTCGGCCGCTCCGGCCTGCGTGTGAGCCCTTACTGCCTGGGCACGATGACTTTCGGGGATGACTGGGGCTGGGGTTCCAGCGTCGAGGAGTCCGAGGCCGTGCTCGAGCGCTATCTGGCTCTTGGCGGCAATTTCGTCGATACCGCGAACGGCTATACGAAGGGCCATTCCGAAGTGATCCTGGGCGATTGGTTCGCGCGGCATCCCGGCAAGCGCGACCGCCTGACGCTCGCGACCAAATTCGTCGCGACACTGTATCCCAACGACCCCAACGGCGGCGGCGCGGGCCGCAAGGCGATCCACGACCAGTTGCATCATTCGCTCAAGCGCCTCAAGACCGACTACATCGACTTGTACTGGATGCACGTGTGGGACCGCTTCACGCCCATTGAAGAAACGCTGCAGACGCTCGACGATCTCGTGCGCGCCGGCAAGATCCGCTACATCGGTTTCTCGGACACGCCCGCGTGGATGGTGGCCAAGGCGCAGACGCTCGCGACGCTGCGCGCGTGGACGCCACTGATCGCGCTGCAGATCGAGTACTCGCTGCTGCAGCGCACGGTCGAAGGCGAGCTCGTGCCCGCGGCGCTCGATGCCGGTGTGGGCATCACGCCGTGGGGCGCGCTGGCGTCGGGTGCGCTGAGCGGCAAGTACACGCGCGCGAATCACGGCACGCTGCAGGCCGGCCGCGGCCCGTGGACCATGGACCGGCTGACCGACAAGAACTATGACCTGATCGACGCGCTGATCGCGATCGGCAGAGTGCACAACGCCACACCCGCGCAGGTCGCGCTCGCGTGGCTGCAGGGCAAGCCCGGCGTGGCCAGCATCATCGTCGGCGCGCGCACCGTGCGGCAGCTGGAAGACAACCTGGGCGCCGCGACGCTCAAGCTCACCGACGCGGACCGCGTCAAGCTCGAAGACCTTACCCGCGTCCCGCACGCGTTCCCGTACGACTTCTGCGCCAACTTCGGCGGCTTCGCGTACGGCAGCACGAACGTGCAAGGCGAGCAGTTCGAACGCCGCCCGTACGCGCCACAGAAGGATGGCGATCTGTACGAGTAGGAGTGGCGAGGCACCGGCATGAGGCTTCCCGTGAACGCGAAAGGTCCAAGCACCCGCACGAGAGGGGTGCTCGCCGGCTTGGCCTTGGCGGGGAGCGCCCTCGTGCAGGTCCCCACGATGACGCGCATGTTCGCGCCCGATGATTTCATCATTCTCGAGCAAGTGACGGGCGTACACCCCATACCGATGACATTGTGGCGCCTGCTCTCTGGGCGGGTGTTCTTCGGGTTGATGTTCACCGCGTTCGGGACGATGGCGCTTCCTTATCACGTCACCGTGCTCCTGGCCCACCTCGTGAATGTCGTGCTCATCATCCTGCTCGCTCGAAGGCTTCGATGCAGCTTCGTGGCCGGCGTGCTGGCTGCGACGCTGTTCGGAGGCAGCGCACTTTGGTCTTCGGTCCTGCTGCAGGCGACGGGCATCGGCGAAGTTCTGGCGGCCACCTTCTCGCTTGCCGCGCTGCTGGTGCTCCTGAGCAGGCGGCGCACGCTCAGCCTGCTCAGCGTCCCACTATTCGTGTGCGCGGTCCTGTGCAAGGAGATCGCTGTCGTCCTCCCCGTGCTGGTGCTCCTGATCCCTCACCGGTCGACGTGGACGGCCGATCAGCGCCGCGCAACGGGCGCGCTGGTTCTGGCTTCGCTCGGGCTCGCGGGGGCGCTTGCTTGGCAGTGGGGGGGCGTGCCCAGCCTGCACGGGGAGGCTTATCGACTCGAGATCGGTGCGATCCCCGCGGGGCTGGTGTGGTACTTGGCCCGGCTCTTCGATCTGCAGGATCCGAGCCCCGATCTTGCGCTGCCACCTGGGCTCTTCGGCTCCGGGCTCCTCATTCTGGGAGCATCGATCGGAGCGCTTCTGCTGGCGCTTCGCAGGGAGAATGTGCGATCCGTCACCGCGATCGGATCCGTCGCGGCCGCGCTGCTCCTGCTCCCGGCTCTGCCGCTTGTCCACCATCGTTATGTCGCCTACCTGTACTCGCCTTGCGCGGCCTTGGCTCTTGCGGCTGCTTCGCTCGTGGCTCCACGCGAAGGTCGCAGTGGTGCCATGCCGACCCGCTCGACCCTCCGCGGAGCGAACACTTGGACTTTGGCGGCGACCGCCTCCGTCCTCTTCGTACTCGTGGCGTCTTCAGGCACGGTCTCAAGACGCATGACCGAGGCGTTGCCGGGGTATGCCCTCCCAAGTGATCCGTTGGTGCGCAAGATGGTGGTCGCTGACGCGGCCTTGCGACCGCTCCTCTCGAGACTTCCGGACACACTGAGCGAACTCGTCGTGTTCTCTCCTCACGAGACCGGCCACCTGATGGGCGTCCGCTCGGGCGGCACGACTCGGCACGCGGGGGGCCATGCACCGAATCTGACCACGGCCGTGCTCGATTCGGGAGCCGCGATCCGGGTCTATCGACCCGCCCTTCGGCGCGTGGAATGGATCTCAGAGTGGCGTCCGCAGTTCGCTTCGCAGCCGATCGCGCTACAGGAGGGGCTTGAACTTCGATATCAAGGCATCGGGCCGTCCGCTCACATGGCGACCGCGCGATCGTTCCTGGCACGCGGCCTGCCGTGCTTGGCCGCGGACTACCTGAGAGCGGTCCAGGCCTCCGCAGATTCGAACCCGGCCCTTCGCGACATCTCCCTGAGCGCCGCCCGACGATGCCAAGAGCGGAGCGCCTCCAAGTAGCACCCGCCGAGGCTGCTCCGCGTCTTCCGCTGCCGCGGCGCCCTACGCCGCCGCGGCCTTCGTGTTCGGGGCGTTCGTGTTGTCCTGCACGAACGCCTTGAGCATGCCCAGATCCACCATCGGGTCCTGCAGGATCGGGTCCTGCATCACGCGCAGGAAGTCCTCGTAGAGCGGATGGTCCTCGTGGAAGACCGCGCGCTTGGCGAACTCCTCTTGCGTGAAGGTGTCCCAGTTGATCAGGCGCTGGAACATCACGTCGTTGGCGCCGACTTCTTTGGCCAGACACACGAACGCGGGCATCTCGCGGTAGTTGTCCACCTGCACCACGAAGCGCAGGGCGAAGCACTCCAGCTCGCCGCGGTCCACGAGCGTTTTCATATAGTGAAGGTTGGGGATCACTTTCTCGATATGACCGGGGCGGCGCACGATGCGATAGACCTCTTCGGTCGCGGCGTCCAGCGACACAGCCAGGCTCTTGGTGCGCTCTTTCAGTTTGGGGAACTGCTCCCACACCTCGGGCGTGAGCAACTGACCGTTCGTGAGCAGGTGATATTTGAGTCTGGGGTAGTCCATCTCGCCCAGTTGCTGCAGCAGGCGGCGGAACGTTCGCGAGGCGAACGGGTCGCCCGAGCCGGTGACGGTCACCAGCTCGCAGTCCTTGAGCAACGGCATCACGACACGGTCAGTCATCGCGTCGATCTTGATGCGATCGGCGTCGTTGCTCATGATCGTGTGCGTGCGGCACGACGGGCACGCGAGGTTGCAGCTCTTGTCGTACGACAGATTCACCGTCGCCGGCGCGTAGGGCAGGACGGTCATGTGCTTCTCGACCACTTCCTGCCAGCGCGGGTCCGTGATCTGCACGAACGGCTGCAGGT
Source organism: Candidatus Eiseniibacteriota bacterium (assembly GCA_025360715.1). Lineage (GTDB taxonomy): Bacteria > Eisenbacteria > RBG-16-71-46 > RBG-16-71-46 > RBG-16-71-46 > CAIXRL01. The sequence continues at coordinate 30,819 of JANYBS010000216.1, forward strand.
CGGCGTTCTGGATCACCGGGCACGAGATCTTGTTACACCAGCGGTAGCTGCCGTCCAGGATGCTCGCACGCATGTCCTGCGCGGTGGGCGAGTTCCACACGTCTTCCCACTTGGCGGCGTCGTAGACGTTGCCGATGGCGTCGGGCATCCACACCGCGCAGCACATGTGCGCGGGGCCGTCCGGCAGTAGCTCGATATTCTCGAACGGCTTGGCGCAGAAGCGGCCCTTGAGCTGATAGCGCGGGTCGTCGGGATGCTGCCGGGCGTGCACCGCGAACAGTGCGTTCGCCACGATCACGCTGCGCGAGTGATACGTGAGGCCCTCTTCCAGAAGGTTCGCGGCGCTGGTCAGCTCGCCGCGCGTGGCGCGCACCAGGCCGAGTGCTGCCCACGCACCGGGCGTGCGCTGCGCCGCGGGCGTGGCCTCGAGCGCGGCATCCACACACGCGGCGATGCGCGGGTGGCGCGAGAGCGCGTGCAGGAAACTCGCCATCGCCGGGTCGTCGGGATGTGTCTGCACGAGCACCTGCTCGATCACGTCGGGCAACTGCGCGTCGCCCACCATGTCGGGCGGGCAGCTGGCGAGCACGTTCTGCAGCAGCTCGCGCGCAGGCGCGATCTTGCCCAGGCGCAGCAGGGCGGTCGCGTGCATACGCGTGGCGTCGGCGCTGTCGGGGTGGTGAGCGATCACCTCGGTGGTCACCGCGAGGGCTTCTTCATATTGCCCGGCCTGCGTGAGCATATCCGTGAGGACGGTCGCGAGTGATTCATACGTGAGCTCGAAATCGAGTGCGTCGAACGAAGTGCCGAAATGGTTGAACAGGAACAGCAGCACCTCGAATGCCTGCGGCGCATTCTCCTGCAGCATGGCCTCGCGCGCCTGGTCGAGCTTGGTGCGCACCCACGCCAGCGTGCGCTCGCGAGCTTCGGGCGATTCGTTCGCGTCGTAGGCTGGCAGCTCGATCGCATAGTTGAGCAGCCCTGCCACCGGCGAGGCCGCGAGCAGCTGCTGCACGTCGATCACGTCAGCGAAGTGCAGCGCCGGGCGCTCGCCCTGGCCGTCCACGCCGATCCACGCAAAGGCCGCCTCGGTGTGCGCGGCGGTACCCGCAGCGCTGCGCGCCGAGAGCAACTGCCCATCCCACGCGCTCTCCGCGTGCAGGCCCACCGTGTGCGCGGGTGCCTCGAACCACGCGGCCAACGAAGGCGCGAACTCCAGGCCCAGGAAGTCGCACACACGGCGCAGCGTCTCGTCGGTCTGCGCGGCCAGATCGTCGAAGCGCACATTCAGCACCGGGGTCCCGGAGGCGAACGCGCCCTGCAGCAGCGCGGCGTTCTGGTCGTGCCAGAGCTCGGCGCACGTGGTGGCGGATTCGCCCGTCATGGCGCCCTGTGCGCGCACCGCCAGCAGCGGATCGCTCGTGCACATGATGACATGCGTGGGCCGGCCGTTCGCGGCCTCATCATTGATGCGCGCGGCGAGCCAGCGCGGGGTCTTGGAGGCATCCAAGATGACGTCGCACGCGGTTGCGCGCGCAAGCGCGTCGTACACGCCCGCGGGCCCTTTCGCGCAGGCGGCCGCCACAGCGGGATGCTCCCACACGGCGCAGGCGTGGCCCGCGCTGTCGCATGTGCCACACGCGGAGTGCATGCCGCGTGCGCCCAGCACGTGCGCGACATCGCCGGCATTGAACACGACCGGATGGGCGCCGAGCATCTGGCTGAGCAGCGTCGCACCCGAGAACGGCGTGCCGACCACGAACACGTTGCTGCGCTTCATGCGGTGAGTCCTCCATGACCCGGACCGTGTCCGTGGGCGGCCTGCGGTCACAGGCGTCGTCCGGGACTTCGGGCACTGACCCATTCGCAAGAACGCAAGAACCGCGCCCGCCGCGCACTCGCGCGCTCGCAGGCATTTACGCGCGGCACACGCAGGGTTCGCCGCGCCGCCCGGCACCGAGCGCGGCAGGAATCGCCGCCCTGCGGCAACGCGGGTGACATCGCGAGCGCAAGCGCCGCGCACCTCGCGCATGCGCTCGCACCCGCGCCGGCCGGGGCTCGCTCGCGCCTCACGCGCGTCGCAGCCGCGTCGGCAGCGGCCCGCAAGCGCACCCGGCTTGCGCGGCGGGCCGCTGTAGGCCATATTCACCGCCCCTTATAGAGCGCTCACGACTTCTCCGTCCTCGAGAGGCCATGCCAGTCCGCGACGCCTTGCCTGCAGTCCTTCGTGGTGAACTCGGCGCCGATCTGTCGCCCGAGTCTCGCGCGAGCCTTGAGACTCTGGCGCACGATGCGCAGACCGAGAAGAAGCTCAACTCGGTGCGCGATGAACTCGGTGGCCGCCTCAAGCAAGCCGACGCCCCGTGGGGTGTGTACTACCTGCTCGCGGCGGTCTGTGCGCTCAACGGCGAGGTCGAGCGCGCGCAGCAGACGCTGCTCGCAGTGGGCGAGAAGGTCGCCGCCAAGAAGAAGTGGGAGCCACTCGCGGCCATCGCCGAGCGCTCGCTCGGCCTCATGAGCACGCAGGCCGCCGCGCGGCTGCTGGTGCAGGCACACGAGGGCCTGGGCAAGGACCCTGACCGCATCGACGCGCTCTCGCGCGCGTGGGCGATCGTGCCCGACGACCTGGAGCTGGCGCTGCTGCTGGCCAAGCGCCTGGGCGATGCCAAGCAGGACGACGACCGCCGCGCATTGCTGGCGGAACTGGCCCCGCGCTTCGCCGAAGAAGCCCGCTACAAGGACTTGGATACGGCGTCTCTCGAGTTCGTCGACGCCGACGATTACGACGGCTTGGTGCAGGTCGGCGCGACACTGCCGGTCATCGCGACCGCCGGCGCGCTCAAAGAAGCCAAGAACCTCGCCGAGATCATCGCCCAGGGTCTTACCAAAGGCGCCCGTGCCGGCGAAGTGCTCGACGCGCTGCGCAGGACGATCGAGATCGCCGGCGGCGCCAAGGGCGAAGAAGCCGCGGAGCCGTTCCGCGAGGCCATCACCGCGGCGCTCAAGCAGGGTCCCGGCCGCACGGTGCCCGACGTGGACTCGGCAGCGGTGCAGAGCGGCCTCGAGGACACCGATACGCCGCTGGCAAAGGCCATCGAGCAGTTCGACGCGATCGCGGCGCTCGCGCCCGGCCGCGGCGTGCTGCATGACGGCTTCGGCCCGGGCCGCATCGTGTCGAACGATACCGAGACCGTGGTGATCGACTTCGCCAAGGGTAAGGGTCACAAGATGCCGTACGCGGCCGCGCGCCGCACGCTCTCGCCCGTGGCCGAAGACGATCTGCGGTTGCTGCGCTTCACCGACCCCGCCGAAGTGAAGCGGCTCATGAGCGACGAGCAGGCGACGATGGTGATCGGCGCGCTCAAGGTGCTGGGTGGCCAGGCCGATGCGGCGCGGCTCAAGGTGTTCTTGATCGGCGCCGACCTGGTGCCCGCCAAGGACTGGACGGTGTTCTGGCGCAAGGCGCGGCAGGCGTGCGAGAAGGACATGCGCATCGACCACTCGCGCGCGTTCGAACAGCACTACAAGCTGGCGCCCGAGGGCCAGACGACCAAGGCCGCCGCCGACCACGCGCCGCTGCCGCCATTCGAAGTGCGCAAACCGGCGCGCTACAACCTGGGCGTGATCAAGAAGTTCCTCGCGCAGCACCCGCAGCTCGAAGAGCCGCTCAAGGGCCGTTTTGGCCGCTTCATCCAGCGGACTATGCTCGAGGATGAAGGCGAGCGTCAGGATCGTGCGCGCGGTGGGCTGTACTTCGCGCGCTGGTATCCCGAGCGCCGCGCCGAGTGGATCCACACGCTGCGCCAGCTCTGGCAGCAGGGCCTGTCGATCTCGGACCTTGCCACCGAAGACGAGCAGATGCAGTTGCTCGCGGACTCGCGCGAAGCCGGCGTGGAGGCCGAGGCCATCCTCTCGGCGCTCGATTCGCGTTTTGCCGCAGTGCGCGAAGTGGCCGAGAAGGATCGCGCGGGCCTCAACGACGCCGGCCGCATGCAGCTGCGCCGCGCGTTGGTGGATCATGCCGTGCAGTACTCGGCGGCGCTCATGCGCCTGATCGAGGACGAGTTCCGCGCCGAGCCGCCGCCCGCCGATGCGTGGCGCATGTTCGTGGCAGCGCTGCAGCTGATCGAGGACAAGCCCAAGCCGTCGACCGGCGAGAAGATCCTGCGCTGGCTCGAAGATGGCGGCGAGTTCGAACGCCTGCTCGCCAAGGTCGAGATCGGCGGCGAACTGCGGCTCAAGATCCGCGTGTTGCTGCGGCAGTGGCGATCGAGCGACCGCTACCTGTTCCCGGCTCTCGACGCCGTGGCGCGTGTGGGCCTGGCCGACGAGAAGCAGTGGGTGCTCGACCATCGCCAGCGCCAGACCGACAAGCTGTTCAGCCAGGTGGGTGAACAAGCGGAAGATTTCGACATCCCGGTCATGACGCACGCGACGTACGAAAAGCTCAAGGCCGAGATGGAAGCCATGGAGCGCGAACTGCGCACCACGATCCCGCAGACGATCCAGCGGGCGCGCGAGCTGGGCGATCTTAAGGAGAACGCGGAATACCACTCTGCCAAGCAGAAGCAGGCGAACATGAATAAGATGGTCTCGTCGCTGCAGATGCGACTGGGCCGCGCCCGCTTCGTGGAAGATGCCGATTTCCGCGAGGGCATCGTCGGTTTGGGCACCGAGGTGCAGCTCACGAGCGCCACCGGCGCATCGAGCTACTGGATCCTGGGCGACGGCGAACAGCACCTGGGCGACAACGTGGTCAGCTTCCAGGCGCCGATCGGCAAGGCGCTCGTCGGCCGCACCGTCGGCGACGAAGTGGACCTGGGCGAAGGCGAGAATCGCCGCACGTATCGCGTCCAGAGTGTGGCGCGCAAGCTGCCACCGGCGAGCAAGGAATCCACCGCGTCGCAGTGATGTACGCCGAGACGTTCTGACGCATGCTCGCCGCGCCTCGCACCTGCGACGCGCGGCGAGATTTTTTCTGCATTCGCGCGCCGTGGCACGCTGCCGCGTCGCGCTCATGCGCCGCGCTCGGACACTCAGGCGTGACGAAAGCGCGACCGTGTGAAACTCGCGCGCGCGCTCGTCAGCGGCATGTTTTATTTTCGCACCGCAGCGCAGAATCACTTGCACTGCGCGTTTCGCACCCCTATGTTGCGAAGACGTTTCACCGCCCGCTGCGAATCTTCTTGAGTAAAAATCGCAGTGGTCGCGCCGGTCCGATCGCCAGCGAGTGGCCCGCAAACGATCATGATTCACTTTCAGGACCCCGTACCGGCGGGCGGCGATGACAAGATGTTGGCCGCAAGACAGGAGCGCTTCGCAGCGATCCTGGTATTGAGGTCGGAAAGGGAATTCCCGCCGCCCGCTTTTCGTTCGTCCCTCTTCTGTTGCAAGAGGGTCCTCACCGCAGTGCTGCTTCACAAGGTCGCGTACGCCACGCGCGATCGGAGGTCCCGGCCGATGCCACTCACGCGCACCAGCGGCCTGTCGTTCGAGGTCGACGACTCGCTTCGCGGTGTCGTCACGCTGGGCTGGCTCGAAGCCGATGGCGTCACCGCCACACCGCTCCTCGCGGACTATCTCGCTGAGCGCGACGCCGTGCTGCAGGCATTCCAGACGCGCTATGCCGGCCGCCCGGCGGCCGATATCCCCGGCGTCTCCGAGAACCGCTCGATGTTCCACCGCTTGGGCATCGACCCCACCAAAACGCGCCCATCGAGCGAAGCGCTGCTCCGCCGCGTCCTGCAGGGCAAGGGCTTGCCCACGATCCTGCCTGCCGTCGACGTCTGCAACCTGGCGTCTCTCGAGCACCAGCTGCCGCTTGGACTGTACGATCGCGCCACCGTGAAGCAGGCGGTATTCGCGCGCTTGGGCCGCATGGGCGAAGGCTACGAAGGCATCCGCAAGAGCGTCGTCAATCTCAGCGGGCGGCCGTTGCTCGCCGATGATGAAGGGGCCTTTGGCGCGCCCACGAGCGATTCCGCACGCACGCAGGTGGGGGAATCCACCACCTCGCTACTGACCGTGGTCTATTGCCCCAACGATCGTCCGGGCGAGCATCTTTCCGCCCTGCTCGGGCGCATCGCCGACCTCCTCGCGCGCTACTGCACGGCCACGGTTCACCTCGTCCGCACGGTCCAGTAGGGCGCAAGTCCTTGCGGACAGCGGTCGATAACGATGGTGACGCTCCAACGCTCCCCGCTGGACGTTACCGAGCGCGGGCCTGTGCCGGCGCTTTAACTCTTCCGAGGAGGGATCCCCTCATGAAACGGCTTCTGATCCTCGCTGTGGCGCTGCTCGCCCTGCACCTCGCCAGTCCGGTGAGTGTGGCACGGGCCGGCAGTGTCGGCTTGGGCCTGTACGGCGGCGAGAGCATCCCCGTGCTGCAGGACGACGTGGACAAGGGCACGATGTACGGCGTGCGCGTGCCGGTGAAGCTCGTGCCGCTCTTCATGCTCGAGCCGTTCTACGCATCGAGCAAGCTGGGCGAGAAGACGGTCGATATCGCCGGCCTCTCGTACACCCGCGACGGCTTCGACGAGACGTCATACGGGCTCAACGCCATGCTGTCGATGGGCGGCCCGGTGCAGTTCTACCCGTACGCAGGCATCGGCAGCACCAAGCTCAAGCGCACGGGCATCGAGTCCACGTTCACTTCGTACGATTTCGGCTTCGGCGTGGGCTTCCACGTGATCCCGAAGATCGAGCTGCACATCCGTGGCGAGCTGCAGGCTGTCGTCGATAACGGCGCCTCGCGCAAGTTCGGCAACGCCACGCTCGGTGTGTCCTACTCGCTGTTCAGCATGCCTTAAGGGAGGGCGCACACATGCTCAAGAACCTTCGTCTCTGGCTGCCTGGTGTGATGCTCGCCGGCCTCATCTCGGCGGGCTGCTTTCTGGTCTCGGGCCAGTTCATCGTCACGTTCGACTTTGCATCGCACGGCTTCGACCCGCTCATCGTCGCGTCGCCGACCACGCTTGCGGGCGTGCCGGTGGACCTGAACCTGATCAGCGAATACAAGGACCACAAGGGTGACCTCAAGGACGTGGTCGATCTTGCGCTGCTCGGCAAGATGACCAATCTCACGGGCACGGCCACCGACGTCGAGGTGTGGATGGTCGCGAATCCCAGCGGCATCCTGACCACCGACACGGCGGTCCGCGCCGCGGGCGTCCGCGTGTGGGGCCCGCTCACGCTGCCGGCGAACGGCGCCGTGAGTATCAACTGGAACAAGTCCGCGACGCTGTTCAGCGGCCGCAAGGCGCTCATCGGCGAGATCAAGGGCGATGGCCGGTTCGACCTGTACGCGATCGGCAGCGGCGCGTACAACTTCCGCGTCGACAAGGGCGCGCTGGTCGCGGTGATCTCGGCGGGCAAGTAACGCGCATCGGTCTCGCGCCGTTGCATACGAAACACGACGCCGGGCCTCGCACACGCGGGGCTCGGCGGGCTTTTGGGGGCAGCGTGCGAGCGGATCAGTCCGTGCGGATGGCCGCCCCGCGCGCGATCACGCCCAGAGTGAGCACGTCGGCGCGGATGCCGGCGCGGAGAGCGAACCAGCGCACGGCTTCGTGGGCGGGCAATGCCTCGCCGGCGAGATCGCTGCCCAGTCCCATGCATGGCTCGCACAAGTCGGCGCCGCGCAGACGCACATCGCCCACGGTGAACTCGCGGCCCACAAGGTCATTCAGGCGGACCCCGCTCACCACCACCGTCATGACGGCAAGCCTTTCGAATCGCTCGCTTCGCGACGTTGTGCGAGGAATGCCTGCGCCGCCCCGTCGGACGCCAGCGCGATGGCGCGATCGTACGCGAGGCGCGCTTCGGCGCCGCGCCCGCATCGTGACAGCAGTTCGGCGCGAGCGGCCCACCACGGCTGGTATCGCTCCAATCTCGCATCTTGCGCGAGGGCCTCGAGGGCCGAAAGGCCCTCTTGTGCGCCGTGGGCTTCGGCCACCGCCACCGCGCGGTTGACCGCCACCACGGGCGAGTCCGTGAGCGTGAGCAGCGCATCGTAGAGCGCGGCGATGGCCGGCCAGTCGGTGACGCCCGTCAGCCGCCGCGCCGCGTGCACGCTCTGCACGGCAGCCTCCAGTTGGAAGCGGCCGATGCGCCCGGCCTGCGAGGCGGCGTAGAGCACCTGCTCGGCTTCGGCGATCGCCGCGGCGTCCCAGCGCGCGGGGTCCTGCGCGCCCAGGGGAACGAACGCGCCGGTGGTATCGCGCCGCGCGACCCGGCGCTTCGGACTCGCGCGGCGCGACATCCACGAGCACGCGCGAGCCACACGGCCTCGTCGGCCAGCGCGCTCGCGGAGTCGAGCCAGTCGGTCGCATAGGCGGCGTACACGGCCTCGAGCACGCTCTCCAAGCGCTCGGGCACGTCTTCTCGGGCGGGCTCACGAAAGGGAATGCCAGCGTCGCGGATCTTGCGCTTGGTGCGCGCAGGTGAAGATCAGCCCCAAGCGGTGGTCGGGGAATTCATGCGAAGCGCGCTCGGGGCTCAGCATGGCTTCCAGCTCGGCGCGCACTTGTGCCGCCGTCGCCGCGCCCACGCCGTCGTGGCGCGCGCGATCGAGCAGCCGGCGACGCGCGGCCGTGAGCAGCCACGCTTCCGGGGAGGCCGGTGAGGGCTGCGCGTCGTACGAGCCGCGGCCCGGACGCGGGGCGCCCGGGCCGCAGTGGCTGACTTGCCTCAGTGCGTGACGACGATGTGTTGCTGCAAGGTGCGGCCCGCAGCTTCCAACCGCGCGAAATAGAGTCCAACCGCCACGCCGTGCCCGCTCGCGTCCGTCAGGTCCCAGGCGATCGCATGCTCGCCCTCGGCAAGCGCGCCAGCCGTCCACTCGCGGACGACGCGGCCCGCGGTGTCCAGGATGATCACGCGCGCTCGTCCGGCACGGGGCAACGTGAAGCGCAGCGCAGTCGAGCGCACCGCGGGGTTCGGCGATGGCGACGCGAACGCCAACGCATGTGCGGGCGGAGCATCCACGCCCAGCGTCCCGGTGGCCGTCCACGTCGCGACGGGCGACTCGTTTCCGTGCACATCGATGGCCGTCAACTTGTACGTGTAGGCCGAGCCGATCATATCAGTATAGCCTGTGTCGGTGAGGCTCGCGATCAGCGTGATGTTGCTCGGAATGAATCCGGCATTGCTGCCGCGATAGAGCCGGTAGCCGGCCAGGTCGGCGTCGGTATTGCGGTTCCAGTGCAGGTGCGCGAGCGCGGCAACGTACTGCCCCGTGAAGGGCGCTGGCACCACGGGCGGGATGTTGTCGACGGAGTAGGAGGAGTCCGGCGTGGAGTCCCAGAAGGCGCTGCCGCTCGCGCTTTCCGCTTCGACGCGCACGCTTGTGCGCGCGTTCGATGCCGCCATCGAATCCTGCGTGGTGGGAACGACAGCGCTGTAGCCTGCGTACGCCCGGGCCGGCGTGTCGGAGACGAACTCCCAATAGACCACGTTCGCGCCGGTGCGCTCGGCACGCACCAACCGCTTCGACGTCGCTGAGCGAGCCTCGCCTGGGCCGATCACGCTCGCGCCGGCCGGCGCCGAAGCGGGCGAGCCAGGAATACGGCGCCACACCGAGTAGCGCGCGATCGGATAGTTCGGGGACGCGTCCAGGTCGCTGGCCGTCCACTGCACGGAGATGTGACCGCCCTGATCGTTCGGGACGTCGGCGGTCTTGGTGATGTGCGGCGAGGCGTCACCGAGGGCTCCGAAGCGGTCCACGTGCGTCGCGTAGATGTGGAACGTTCCGGAACGGGCGTCCGACCACGCCAGGACGGCGCCCCCGGCGCCATCCGAGACTGGCACCGGTGCATTCTTGCTTCCGGTGAACGCGCTCGCCGTGAGAACAGCGTTGCCGGAGTTCCAAAGGGCGTTGCCATTGCCGTCGTATGCCTGGGTGAACGGGTTCCCATTCAGCAGCGACGGGGTGGTCACTACGACCACGCTCCCATCGGGCTCTGGCGCCATGAGCGGCAGGTATCCCGGGATCTGGGCCGAACTCGTGATCGTGGTCCCGTTGGCGTTCGGGTGTATGAGGCCGCTGGAGTCGAAATGATGCAGGTAATAGGGAAACCCTCCACCGCTGATCTGTGACGACACCCAAGCGCCGCCCTGATTGTCCGTGACCATCGCCTTGGGGTTGAATCCGTTGGGCGAACTGATGTAGCCACGAAACGCACCCGAGCTGGTCAGGTACATCGTCTCCACCAGGGTCTGGCCGGCCGTCATTGCCGAAGCGACGATCGCGCCACCCGATCCATCCGCGATCACGTGCGGATTGAAATGGTCGTTGGAGAAGTCCGGGATCTGCTCGCCCTTGAGCGGGTCGCCCCAGGAACGCGCACCTGTTGGTCCCAGCAACTGCGCCCAGATGGTGCCGGAATTCAAGCCATCCACATTCCGAAAGACGATGACCGCATTGCCCGCGCCATCCGCTGCGATATCCGGCTGGTTCTGAATAAGGCCCTGCGCATTGATGACGATCCCGTTCGCTTGGGATCCCGGAGCGAATGCGCCCGCGGGCAGCACGCGTGTGGCGTAGATGTCGTAGTCCGGTGTGGAGTCATACGTGTACACCCAGGCCAGATACAGGCCGCCCGCGCCATCGGTGCATGCGACCGGCGATGTCTGGTCATTCGCGTTCGTCGTCACGGCGAGGCCCGTGGCCGGCCAACCGCCCGCGACCAAGCCGTTCGACAGGATGCGCTGCGCGAAGATGTCGTAATTAGCGGCGCGGTTGTCGGCCCACACGACATAGAGATCGCCGGCGTTGCCCGCGACGACGCTCAGGGAGGTGCGCGTGTTGGCGGCTCCAACGCACACCGGGGTGCCGTTCACCGCCCATCCCGGAGCGAGTGTGCCGTTGGCCATCACGTGCGCTGCGTAGATGTCGGTGCCGCCATTGCGTGTGTCGAGCCAGGCGACGAACGCACCGCCGGCATTGTCGGTCGTGCTGGCGACCGCGGTCTGGTTGCCCGTCGCCGTGCAGAGCGGGAGTGCGCCAGACGGCGATGTGGGCCAAGCGGCGTAGGCGGGGGCGGCGAGCAGAAGCGCGTGCGCAAGAAGCAGCGCGAGGAGTCGGCCGAACATAGAGGTCTCCCGGGACGAAGCTGCGGTCGAAGGCGCGTGGGTGAGGAACAGCGTATCACGCGCGGGCCGAGGTCCAGTGGGGACTTTGCGCGCCTACCCGCGCCAGCGGTTCGTGATCGGCAGCCGCCGGTCTTTTCCAAAAGCCCGCGGCGTGATCTTGATGCCGGGCGGGCTCTGGCGGCGCTTGTATTCGGCCAGGTCGACCAGCCGCACCACGCGGCGGACGGTGGGCTCGTCAAAGCCGTGCTTCACGATCTCGCCGATCGAGCGATCCTCTTCCACGTACAAGCGCAGGATGTCGTCGAGCACATCGTAGGGCGGCAGCGAGTCCTGGTCCTTCTGGTCGGGCCGCAGTTCGGCGCTCGGGGCGCGCGTGATCGTGTGCTCGGGAATCACCTGCCCGCACTGGTTGCGCCAGCGCGAGAGTTCGTAGACCTGCGTCTTGTAGACGTCTTTGAGCACCGCGAAGCCGCCGGCGGTGTCGCCGTAGAGCGTGCTGTAGCCCACGCTCGTCTCGCTCTTGTTGCCCGTCGTGACCACGATCCAATTGAATTTATTGCTCAGCGCCATCAGGTAATTCCCACGAATGCGCGCCTGCAGGTTCTCTTCGGTGATGTCCGCGGCCCTGCCTGCGAACGCCGGCGTGAGTGCGCTCTCGTAGGCTTTCATCACGTCGCGGATCGGCACCGTGAGCAGCCGTACGCCTAGAGCCTTCGCAAGATCGGCAGCGCCGGTCTCGGATTCGCTCGATGTGAATTGCGATGGCATCGAGACGCCCACCACGTGTTCGGTGCCCAGCGCGTCGACGGCGATCGCCGCGGTGAGCGCGCTGTCGATGCCGCCCGACAGGCCCAGCACCACGGTCTCGAAGCCGTTCTTGCGCACATAGTCGCGGCAGCCCAGTACCAATGCGCGGTAGATCTCGGCGATCGGATCGCTTTCGGGCGGCTCGGGGCGCTCGGCCAGCGCGGGCTTTGCGGCCGCGCCGCTTGCCATCGGCATCGCCAGGTCGACGCGCTCGAGCGGCCCGTTCTCGTCCATCGCGCGTTCTTTGCGCAGGCGCGTGTCGTGCAAGCGCGCGTTGAAGACTTCGTCCAGGTCCACGTCGGCGACGATCAGTTCCTCGCGGAACATGGGGCCTTCGGCGATCGCGTGGCCGTTCTGGTCCATGATCAGGCTCGCGCCATCGAAGACCACTTCGTCTTGGCCGCCCACCATATTGACGTACACGACGATGGCCATGTTGTCGGCGGCGCGCGTGCCGATCATGCGCCGGCGCTCGTCGGCCTTCATGGCGTGATAGGGCGATGCCGATAGGTTGAGGATGACCTCGGCCCCGCCGCGCACCACTTGTTCCTCGGTGGGGCCGCCGGCGACCCAGATGTCCTCGCACACGTTCACGCCGAAGACCACGTCGCCACGGCGGAAGACTTTCGCCTCGCGCTCGGAATTGAAATAACGATTCTCATCGAACACGCCATAGTTGGGCAGGTAGCGCTTGCGCGCGGTGCCGGCCCACTGGCCGTCGTGGAGGATCGCAGCCGAGTTGTACAGGTCCAGGTCGCGCTCGATGCTGCCCACGACCACGGTCATGCCCAGCGTATGCGGCAGCAGGTCGCGGGTGCGCTCGATCGTGCGCTGGATGAACGCCGGCTTGAGCAGCAGGTCCTCGGGCGGATACCCGGGCAGCACCATCTCGGGGAACACGAGCACGTCCACGCCGAGCGCGCGGGCTTCGTGGATGCGCGAGACGATGCGGTCGAAGTTGCCGTCGAGGTCGCCGACCGTGGAATCGATCTGGGCGAGTCCGATGCGAAGGAGGCGCATGGCGGGCAGTCTGGGCAGTAGCGTGGGAAGGCGCAAGCGGGGGCCGGCAAAGGTCGTTCGCCGGGATGTCGTCGCCAGGTGTATGGCCACAAAACGAAAGCGCCCGGCCATGGACCGGGCACATCCGTCTTTTGCGGAAGGTCACACGCGCAACCGACCGCTGGCGCAAGAGGGGTCCGTGACGCCAGGCGCTTGTCGCCATTGTCACGAATCCGACCCGATGGGTGGCGGGGAGCTCTCGGCTCCGTGTCTTTACGCACCACCTTCAGGCTCTTGCAGCACATGAGGCGCCGGCTCACAGGCCGGCATCCCGTCAGGAGGACTGCAAGGACCGTTCCTCGCGGCCCTCCCTGCCCCATATGCGTGTAAGTGATTGTGAATGCGCGGGCCAGGTAGTGGCAACCTCTTTCTTACGAGGCCCGGGGCGTCTCCCGTGTGGTCAGAAATGCACCATGTGTAGCCGCATTGCGCCCGACTCTGCACATCCACCGGCATTTTGATGTGCGTGCCGGGGCGGCGGTTCGCCGGCGGTCCCCGGCATCATGCCCGCGCCACAGGTCCCGGGCGGTGCTGCGTAAGCGCCAGGATGGTGCAGGCGATCGCCACGCCCGCCAGCACCAGATAGGCGTCGTGCGTGGCGGTCGCGAACGCGGCGCGGTCCACGGCGCCCGTGGCGGACTCGAGCGCGCGGCCGGCGTGAGCCGCATAGCGCGACGCCAGCATGGCGCCCATGAACGCCGCACCGGCCGACAGGCCCAGGTAGCGCGTGGTGTTCTGCAGGCCCGAGGCGATGCCCAGTTGTTCGCGCGGCACGAGCGAAAGCAACGCGCTGGCATTGGGCACCGTGAACAGGCCCTGGCCCGCGCCGACCGCCGCCAGGCCCAGTAGCATGCGCCAGCGGTCGGCCTGTACGCCCAGACCGGCGAGCGCGAAGAAGCCCGCGGCAGTCATCGCCATGCCCAGCGTGGTGAGCACGCGCGCGCCGACTTTGTCGGCCAGGCGCCCCGCGGTCGGAGCGAAGAAGAGCGCGGCCACGGGCAGCGCCATGCTCCACACGCCGGCGGCCTGCGCGTCGAGGCCGCGCACGCGCATGAGGTATAGCGGCAGGTGAAAGCCCAGCGCCACCGTCATGCCTTGCGCGAGCATGGTCAGCAACACTGCCGCGCCGAGCGGGCCCAGCACCAGCGGCAGCGGCAGCATGGGCGCCTTGGCGCGCGACTCGGCGGCCGAGAAGGCCAGCAACAGCGCTGCGCCCGCGCCGAACGCGCCCAGCACGAGCGGCTGCGACCAGCCGAGCACCGGCCCGCGCGAGAGCGCGAACATCAGCGACACGAGCGCGCCGCACCACAGCGCCGCGGCGCGCGCATCAAGCGCCGGGGCGTTCGGATTCGGCACGTCGGCCGGCACGCGCGCGCGCAACAGGAACCACGCGATCACGCCCAGCGGCAGGTTCATGAGGAAGATCCAGCGCCAGGAAAAGTGGTGCACGATCACGCCGCCCAGTGGCGCGCCGATCGCGAGTCCCACGCCGACCATGGCGCCGAAGGCGCCGAGCGCCTTGCCGCGCTCCTCAAGCGGGAACGCCGACACCAGCAGCGCCGAGCCGTTGGCCGACACCAGCGCGGCGCCCACGCCTTGCAGCATGCGCGCGGCGATGAGCATGCCGATGGTGGGCGCGAGGCCGCAGAGCAGCGAAGCGATCGTGAAGACACCCAAGCCCGTGGCGTAGATGCCGCGGCGCCCGCGAAGATCCGCCAAGCGGCCAGCGGTGAGCAGCAAGCCGGTGAGGGGAATCGAATAGCCGAGGATGACCCACTCGACGGTGGTGAGGGCGACGCCGAACTGCTGCTGCAGTGTCGGCGTCGCGATGCTCACGATGCTCGCATCGAGCGTGGCCATGATGACGCCGAGCGCGATGGGCGGGAAGACCCGCCAGCGCGGAAGCGCCGCGCTGGCGGTGGTGCTGGGGGCTGCAGACATCGGCGGACTCTTTTAGAAAAGGGCCGTGACTCAATCCTTGCGCATGAGCTTGAGGATCTCCGGCAGGTTCGGCGTCTTTCCGTAGAGTAGCAGGCCGATGCGGAAGATGCGCGCCGACAGCATGAGCGCGCCGGCCGCGAACAACGCGAGCAGGCCGAGTGACGTGGCCACCTGCCAGACGGGGATCGTGATCCCGAGCGTGCTGCACGCCGACATGCGCATGAGCATGGTGCTCGGCGCCGAGGGCGGGAACAGCGACATGACGACTGCTAGCTTGCCGTTGGGTTCGCTCAGGATCGGCGTGAGCAGCCAGAACGGGATGAAGTTCATGATGGTGAAGGTCATCGCGAACTGCTGTGCTTCGCGCAGGTTGTTGGCGATCGCGCCGATGCCCGTCATGAGGCTGCCGTAGAACAGATAGCCCAGCAGGAAGTACACGAACGCGAAGAGCGCCAGTGTCGGCGGTACATCGATGTGCGCGAACGCCAGGATGCCGGATCCCGTGTAAAGGCCCAGTGCCGCCCACGCGCCGACCATGGTCAGGCCGACGGCGCCCAGGCCCACGAGCTTGCCGAGCATGAGGTCGTCGGGCGTGACGGTCGTGAGCATCGATTCCAGGATGCGTGTCTCTTTTTCCTCCGACAGGCCCTGCAGCATGTACTGGCCGCCGGTGATGATCGACGTGGCCAGGAACAGTCCCAAAATGAACGGCAGGAAGAAGCTCACCAGTTCGCGCGCGTCGTCCTTGATGGCGTACTCGCCCGTGCGTGTGGGTGTGTACAGGTCCATGCTGCGGCCCAACTCCAGCACGCGGTCGGCGCGCACCGAATCGACGCTGTTCGCGATGAGATAGCGCGTGAGCCAGTGGCGCACCGCGCGGTCGTCACCCGCCGAGGAGAAGAGCTGCTGCGACTTCTGGTACATGCGCAGATTGCCGGTCGCGAGAAAGTCCTGCGAGACCGTGACCACCTGGGTGACGTTGCCCGCATTCAAGGAATCGAGCGCCACCTTCTGGTCGCTGTAGCGGCGCAGCACGAGCGGCACGGTGCGCGCGCTCACGCTGTTGTCCACCTTGGGCGCCTTCTTGCCGGTGGGGAACGCCGGCGCATCGATGGGCATCACATACGCGAAGGTGCTGGGCGCATTCGTATAGACACCCGCAGAGTCCACGATCGCCATCACCTTGGCTTCATGCTGGTGCTTACGGATGGAGTCGCCCTGCAGCTTGCCGGTCACGAACGTGACGAGCATCAGAATAGCGGGCGTGAACAGTAGAGAGAACAGGAACTGCGGACGCCGGACCGTCGTGGAATATTCGCGGCGCGCGATGATCATCGCGCGCGAGAGTGAGAATCTCATCGGCCACCTCCGGTCACGGGGGTCATCTCATCCACAGTCGGCGGACCGCTCTTGCCTTGATCAAGCCCTGCGCCCGTCTCGACGACGTGCACGAAGATGTCTTCGAGTGGGGGCACCACGGGCGTGAACGACGCCACGTCGACACCGTGGTCGAGCAGCGCGCGCAGCACATCGTTGGACTTGGCCGAGCGCTCGAGCTGGATCTTGGTCGCGCCATTCACGCGCGAGATGCTCTTCACGCCGGGGATGCCACTGGGGACTTCGCCGCCCTCGATCACGAACGCGTTCTCGGCATACATCATGCGGATCTCGCGCACGGTGCCGTAGAGCACCATGTGGCCGCGGTTGATCATCAATGCGCGGTCACACTGCTGCTCGACCTTGTTCATCTGGTGCGTCGACAGCAGCACCGTCGTGCCTGCAGCGCGACGGCGCTTGAGGACTTCTTCGAGCAGCGCCACGTTCACCGGATCGAGTCCCGAGAACGGCTCGTCCAGGATCAGCAGTGTCGGATCGCCGATGAGCGCCGTGCACAACTGCACCTTCTGCTGCATGCCCTTGGACAGCGCCGAGCCTTGTTTCTTGGCCCATGCGGCGAGTCCGAATTCTTCGAGCAGCGCCACCGTCTGGGCACGCGCATCGCGCGCAGTCATGCCCTTGAGTTCGCCCTGGTAGACGAGCGCGTCCAGGATCGGCACCTTGCGGTACAGGCCGCGCTCTTCCGGCAGGTAGGCGATGCGCACGCCCCGGCCTGCGCCGATCGGCTTGCCGTCCAGGAGCACCGAGCCGGCGTCGGGCCGGAGGATGTCGGTGATCATGCGGATGAGCGTGGTCTTGCCGGCGCCGTTGGGCCCAAGCAGCGCGAAGATCTCGCCGCTCTGCACATCGAACGTGACGTCGTTCACGACCGCGCGGTCGTCGTAAACCTTTCGGACACTGCGAACCTGGAGCATGGCGTCCTTACATTCGGGAGGCGCGGCACTCGGGGGCGGTAACGCGGATTGCGGCCACCCCGTGACGCCGGCAAGGCCCGTTGCGAGCGGGAGGGACCCCCCGAAGACGGCGTCACGAGCATGCACACTACGGGCGCAGGCGAGGGGACTCAACAACCTCTGAACAAGCGCCCGGCCGCGGTCGACCGAAGCGGTACCCGAAGCGGTGATTGACGCCGCAAGTGACCGCCAAGGCGGGGTGATGACAGCGGCCCGGGCTGCCGATGACCTTGGGGTCACGGAAGGCGCGTGCGTGCCCCGACCACCCGGCGGAGTGGCTGCGCGATCCGATCTCCATCTCGAGGACCTCGTATGCGACCCACTCGCATCCCGTTCGCTTTGTTGCGCACCGTCGCGCTGCTCTCCGCACTGTCGGTGGTCCTGGCGCTCACCGGTTGCAGCGGTAAGAAGAACCCGCTGCTCGCGAACCCACTGCCGCAGCTCTCGGCGCTCGCGTTCACGCTCGATGCCGACACGCTCGCCGTGGGCGGCAGCGCGACGCTCACCTTCACTGCCACCGATACGTCGGGCGCAGCCGTGAGCGCCTCGCGATTGTTGTGGGAGTCGAGCGCGCCGCTGGTCGCGCGCGTTGGCTCGACGGGCATCGTGAGCGCGCAAGCCGAAGGTCACGCATGGATCCGCGTGAGCGGCGCCAACCGTACCGACAGCCTGCTCGTGGTCGTCTACACGCAGAGCGGCTGGTACGCGCAGACGAGCAACACGATCAACAATCTCAACGCCGTCCATGCGACCGCCGACGGCCGCACCGCGTGGGCCGTGGGCGATGCCGGAACGATCGTCACCACGAGCGATGCCGGCGTCACGTGGACGACGCAGGTGAGCAACACCGCGTTCAGGCTCAACGGCGTCTTCTTCACATCGCCGACGCGCGGCTGGGTGGCCGGCAACAACGGCACGATCCTGTCGACTTCGGATGCCGGCGCCACCTGGACGCGGCTCACCAACGTCGGCGCGAGCGAGAACCTGCAGTCGGTGCGCTTCGTCGATGCGGCGCACGGCTGGGCGAGCGGCTCGAGCGGCGCGATCGTGCGCACACGCGACGGCGGGGCAACGTGGACCAAGGTCAATCCGACCGCTTCGACGCTCAACAGTGTGGCCTTCAGCGACACGCTCAACGGGTGGGCCGTCGGCGATAACGGCGTCATCTGCGGCACCCACGACGGCGGCGTCAGCTGGTACGTGTGGCAGCCTGCGGTGACGAACCAGACGTTGCATGCCGTGTGGCGCGCCTCGAACACGCGCGCGTGGGCGGTGGGCGCGCAGGGCGTGACGCCCTCGGCGGACGCGACGACCGATTCGCTCACGTGGACGTTGAGTACGGCCGGCGCCAGCAATCAGCTCTTTGGCGTGCACTTCCCGACGGCCCTCACCGGCTACGCGGTCGGCCAGAATGGTTCGGGCTTGGTGCTGCGCACCGACGACGGCGGTGGCTCGTGGGCCGCGCAGACGGCGAACAGCGCACAGAAGCTCAACGGCGTGTGGTTCGTCGATGCCCAGCGCGGCTGGGCGGTCGGCGACGGCGGCCGCATCGTGCACACGAGCGCTGGCGGCCAGTAGCCGCGGAACACTGGCGCAGGCATTCTCACAAGGCCCGTCGCGGCAGCCGCCGCAGCGGGCCTCGTGCTATTGACGTGCATCGCCGCATGCCGCAACTTCGCGGCATGGCACTCGATCGGCTCATCATCATCGACGGCTACAACCTGATCCACCGCACGCCGCAGCTGCGGCCGGGCAGCGACCGCACGCTACGCGAGTCGCGCGACAAGCTGCTCAACCTGCTCACGTGGATGATGGGTGCGGATTCGGCGCGCTTCATCGTGGTCTTCGACGGCGAGACCGGCAGCGGCGGACGCGACGGCACGATCCCCGGCGGGCGCATCGACGTGCGGTGGTCGCGTCCGCCGGAGAACGCCGACATGGTGATCCGCCGGATCGTCGAGGATCAGATGGAGAAGGTCGACCGCCTCACGGTGGTCACCGCCGACCTCGAAGTGGCGCGGCACGCGCGCGCGATGGGCGCCGACATCTCGCTGAGCGATCTGTTCTTGGCGAGCGCGTTGGGTGCCGCGAAGGATGCCGGCACGGCCGAGGTCGAGAAACCCAAGACCATGAGCAAGGCCGAGATCGAGCAGTGGGCCGAGCTGTTCCGCTCGCGCCCCAAGGCGCCGGACGACGAAGAGGGGCATCTTCACTAGAGAAGATGCGTGCCTCCGGCACGCGCGCCCGGCTGGCGCTGAAGGGCCACGCGCCCGGCTGGCGCTGGAAGGCCACGTGCCCGGCTGGCGTGAAAGGCCGCGCGCCCGTCGCGCGCGGACGGTGCGTCTTCCGGCGAACATGGCGAAGGCCGCCTTCCTTTCGGAGGGCGGCCTTCGCGCTTTATCCCAACATCAGGCGTTCGCGTGCTTGAGCATCCCCGCGAGCACCTGCTCCACGCGGATCTCGCCCAGGCGCAGCGCCGCCGGCGCGCCGGTCAAGCCCATGCGGCCGGCGTTGAGCGCGCCGAGCATCTCTTGGAACAGTGCCGCCACGTTCTGCGGCATGCCTTGGCCGGTGAGCGCCGGCACCACGTACTCGAGCGGTGCCGCGGCCAGCTTCACTTCGCGGCCGGTGAGCTTGGTGAGCGTGTCGGCGATCTCCTGTTGCGTGTGGTCCTTGGGGCCCGCAAGGTCGACGATGCGCACGCCCGTCGCCGGATCGCGCAGCAGTTCCGCGGCCGTGCGGCCGATATCGTGCGTGGCGACCATGGCGATCGCCGGGCCGACCGCGAGGAACGTGGGATACACCGCGTTCGCGGTGACTTCGCCCAGCACCTGGCCGATGTTCTCTATGAAGTAAGCGGCGCGCAGCAGTGTCACGTTGGTGCCCGTCGCCGTGAGCGCTTCTTCGAAGCGATGCAGCGTCACGACCGGACCCGTGCCGGAGGCGTGCTGCGCGCCGAGCGAGGAGAGCCCGACCACGTACTTGATGCCGCTGGCCTTGACGGCGCTCGCGAGTGCCGCGATGACCTTGGCCTGGTCGGCGAGCATGTCGTTCGAGCCGTACTGCGGCGGCACCAGCAGGTACGCGCCTTCGGCGCCGGTGAGCGCCTCGGTGATCGCCGCCGCGTCATCGAGCGAGGCCACGGCGACCTCGGCGCCCCTGGCTTGCCACGGCGCGCCTTGCGCCGCATCGCGCACGATCACGCGCACCGGCTGCTTCTGCTCCAGCAACGTCTCCGCCACCACCTTGCCGGTGTTCCCGGTCACTCCTGCGACGACGTACATGGGTGCATCTCCGAAGGGGGGGACGATCCCGCAACGCCCGCCCCCTCGCGCGCTGCAGCCCGGCGCTTGCCGGAAGATGAGAACCGTGATTGTTACAAATACGCTCAAAAGAAACTCAGCAGCTCGCTGCCGACCCTGCCTTCTTCCTCACGACGCGCGCCAGGTCCTCGACCGTCTGCCCGGCGAGCGATGCGAGGAATGCCTTCTCGGCGCGCTTGCCAACGTCCGTGACCAGACCCTTCACCTGCCGGCCCACCGGGCACTGCGGGTTCGGGTGATGCGAGGCCGGCGCAGCACTGTCCTCGACCGCCAGGAAGACGTCCGACAGCTTCACTTTGGATGCCGCCTTGGCGATGCGGAACCCGCCGCCCGGGCCGGTCTGCCCGGTGACCAGCCCCGCACGCTGCAGCGCGCCAAGGATCCGGCGCACCACGACGGGGTGGGTATTGACGCTGCTCGCGATGAATGCCGATGTGCACGGCGCCTGCGCGTGGGCGAGGAGCGTGAGCACATGAACAGCGACCGCGAAACGGACATTGGTCATGGCAGGCGATTTCCTTTCTGCAACAAACATTGCTACAGATGCCAGGCCCCGGCAACGGATTCCATAAAAAAGCAGAAGGCGGCCCGTCCCGAAGGACAGGCCGCCCATGCCGCAGCAGGGCCGAGGGGCCCCCTGCTTCATCCCAGGCTAATGGTGATGATCCTCGCCCTCGACGTCGCAGTCATGATCGCGCGTCGCGAACGGGAAGACCCACGCGTTCGAGCTGTACGCTGCGGCGTCGTCATGCAGCGTGCCCCGCGACAGCGCGTTGACGCCGAAGTGCTGCAGCCCCTCGAAGTCGCCGGTGCGGAACGTGATCGTGTAGGTGCCGTCGCCGTTCGAGTGGAACTTGCGGCGGTCGAAGCTGTGGTAGAAGACCACGTCGTCATCGGTCTTGGTCGTCGTGACCGTGACCGTCACGCTATCCTCGGCCGGCACGTGGAGCATGCGGCGGCGCAGGTGCAGCAGCAGCGGATCGGTGATCGTCGTGTCCTTGGCGCCCGTCTGGATGCGCACGCTCAGGATCTGCGTCGCGCTCGGAGCGCTGAGCACGTTCACGCCTGACGTGCCGACGACGTGCCACTTGGCGACCGTGCCAGAGCTGTCGATCCACACGCGCTTGAGCAGTAGCTTGCGGGTCCAGTGGTCCTCGAGCGGCTTGGCGATGCGCGTCGTGTCGGTACCAAGGCTGTCGCTCGCGAGGATGTTGAGCGAACCCTTGAGCACCTTGTTCACGGTGACGAGGGCGGTCCGCGGGCGGCCGAGCGAATCGGGATCGCTCACGTCGGTCGTGAACGAACGATCGACCGAGTCGATCTTGCGGTACCAGCGCAGCGGGTGGATGAGCGCGGCGCCGCCGGCGGGATCGAAGGTCATGCCCATCGGGGCAGCGTTGCTGAACGCGTCTTCGTCGACGAGCTGCAAGTTGGCGGCGACCTGGTCATTGGCTTGCGCGCGCGCGACGCTCGCGGCGGCCGACGAGATGCCCGAGCCGTTCGAGCCCGAACTGGCCAGGCTCTTGTTGGACTTGCCACAGCCGGCCAGCAGGCCGATCAGGGCCAATGTTCCGAGGGCGGCCTGAAGATGTCGATGCATGGTGTCCTCCATCATGGGAAGCGGCGGATGTCTTGTGGGGGAGTCTCGAACGAAGGGCGGGGCGAACCTGTGTGCGCCGGTCACTCGAATCCAGTGCAGTGCCTGTGCCACGTCCTGAATGGTGCGAACTCGTTGCACCGCAACGGCGGCGGCCCTGCTCTGGCGCGGCGCAGTGTACCGATGCGGCCACTCGTGTGCTCAGAGGTACCACACGGGACAGGGGCGAGTTCCCTCGCGCCGCAAATGAGACCGCGCGATCCCCGAGTGGGGACCGCGCGGTTCACACCTGCTGGACTCGTGTCTAGAGCTTGAGGTGCGTGTCGCGGCGCACGTGGAACAGCATCTCCGCGCCTTTGCCGACTTCTGCCTGATAGCCCTTGGACTTCGCCACCGCGCCCGTGGCAGCCACGCCGCCCAGGATGCCGCCGATCAGCGCGCCCTTGCCGCTGCCGCCGATCGCCTTGCCGAGCAGCGCGCCAGCGGCCGCGCCGCCGGCGATGGCACCCAGGTTGCGGCCGCGCGTGGAGCCGGCCACGATGCTATCGGCGCCGGCATCGACCGCAAGCGTCTTGCCGTTGGCCTCGATTGACTCGACGCGCAGCACGAGCACCGCACGTGAACCCTTTTCCGCCGGCGCGACGCCTTCGACGACGCCGTGCACGAGCGAGCCTGCCGGGAACGGCGCCATGCTGCCGACCGTGACCGCGTCTTTGATCGAGCCCGTCCAGCTGTCGCCCTGATGCGCCGTCTCCGACGTGAGCGGCGTATCGACCGTGACCTTGAGCGCGGTGCCGGCCGGGACCGTGACCGAGGGCTCTGCGGGCGCGGGCGGCGTGGCCCTGGGGGTCTTGTGCTCCGGCTTGCTGGCCGGCCGCTCGCTCTTGGGCGCAGGCGTATTGCCGGGCTGCGCGGCAGGCGCGGGCGCCTGTGCGCCGCCGGATTGCGGGTTAAAGCCGCTATTCGGCGTGACGGCGCCCTGCGGCTGCTCGATCGGGCTGCCCGCGAGCAGGCTGTCACTCGTGGCGCCGCCGGCCGTCTCGGTCTTCTTGCCGCAGCCCGTGAGCGCGGCCGCCGAGATGATGATGAGGGTGAGAGCCAGTGTGATCTTAATCGTGGACTTCATGTGTCCTCCGGACAGTCTCGGCATCCATGCCGGACCGAGGGGCCGCGGTTGGGGGGAGCAGTGCTGGCCGTGCGATGGGGACGCGAGGCCGCCGCCACAGGATGCCCATGCGCGGCCGTGGGCGCAAGCGCGCTCGCAGAGCGCAGGCCACTGGCCGCGTGGGGCTGGCGGCGCTAGGTTCACGCCCATCTCATACGCCCGCGCGCGCTCAGGCGCCGCGAATCGACCCTTTCCACGCTCGAGGAACCTGTCATGGATGTCACGCTTCGCCGTTCTTCGCTCGCCGCGCGTGCGTGCGGCTTGCTGGCCGTGGGTGTCGCCGAAGGATCTGCGCGCCTCTCCGGCGCCGCCCTCGCGCTGGACCTCGCCACCAAGGGCGCACTCACGCGCGCGCTGGCTGCCGGTGACTTCAAGGGCCGCGCCTCCGACGTCGCGCTGGTCTACCCCGAAGGCGTCAAGGCCAAGCGCGTGCTGCTCGTAGGACTCGGCCCGGCGGCGAAACTCGACGAGAAGCGCATCCGCTTGGCCGCCGCGACGGCGTCTCGCCGTGCGCGCGAGTTGGGCGCGGGCTCGCTGGCACTGGCGCTGCACACGGCCGCGACGCTCGATGATGCCACCGCGCAGGCGGCCGCCGAAGGCGCAGTGCTCGGGCACCATCGCTATGCGGCGTACAAGAGCGACGCCAAGTCCGCGCTCACTCGCGTGGAGCTGCTTGTGGAACAGGCGGCACCTCGCGGCGTCGCCGCCGCGGTGCGCGCGGGCGCGATCCGTGGTGAGGCCGTGTGCCTGGCGCGCGACCTGGCCAGCACGCCGGGCCAGGACCTGACGCCCATCCAACTCGCCGCGCGCGCCAAGGACGTGGCCAAGCGCGCGGGCGCCAAGCTGACCGTGTTCGATGTGGCGGCCATGGAGCGTCTGGGCATGGGCTGCGTGCTCGCGGTCGGGCGCGGCAGCGTGAACCCGCCGCGCTTCATCGTGCTCGATCGTCCGGCGGATGCCGCGCCTCGTGGCAAGAAGCCGCACACGATCGTGATCATCGGCAAGGGCGTCACGTTCGACACGGGCGGCTACTCGCTCAAGCCGCGCGACGGCATGGGCAAGATGAAGTACGACATGAGCGGCTCCGCCGCGGTGCTTGGGCTCTTCGCCTCGTTGCCCGCGCTCGGCAAGCTGCCCGTGCGCGTGGTGGGGCTCATCCCGAGCGCCGAGAACATGGTGAGCGATGCCGCGTACAAACCCGGCGACGTGATCCGGGCGATCGATGGCACCACGATCGAAGTCACGAACACCGACGCCGAAGGCCGGTTGTTGCTCGCCGACGCTCTGGGCTACGCCAAGCGGCTCTCGCCCGAGACCGTGATCGACCTGGCCACGCTCACCGGCGCCATGGCGATCGCGCTCGGCCGCCACGCCGCGGGTCTCTACTCGCGCGACGACCTGCTCGCTTCGGAGCTGCAGGACGCGGGCGAGGCAACGGGCGAGCGCCTGTGGCGCATGCCGCTGTGGGACGAGTTCCGCACCGAGATGCGCAGCGAGGTCGCCGACCTGGTCAACTCCGATGAGAAGAGCGAGGGCGGCTCGAACAAGGCCGCGGCGTTCTTGGAGCACTTCGCGGCCGACATGCACTGGGCGCATCTCGATATCGCCAGCACCGCATGGACCTACACGGAGCGTCCCGATGCATCGCGCGGCCCGAATGCCTTCGGCGTGCGCCTGCTCACGCGCTGGTTGGAGCAGCGCGTACGGGGCTAGAGTGGGCGACGGCGGTTCAGGCTCGAAGAAGGAGGGGCGATCGCATGGCGGAACCCGAAGTCCAGATGGCGAGCTACTTCGCGAAATATGAGCCGGCGATCGCCAAGCGCGGAAAGGCATTGCGCTCAAAACTGCGCGCACGGCTTCCCGGCTTCTTCGAGATCGTCTATTTCTACGAGCGTCAGGCCGCGCTCGTGATCTCCTATTCGCCGAGCGAGCATGGCTACGAAGGCGTGTGTTCGCTTGCGCTTTACCCCGACGGCGTGAAGCTGCACTTCGGGCAAGGGGCCCTGTTGTCGAAGTCGGATCCGCAGCGATTGCTGCAAGGCAGCGGCAAGACGGTGCGTCACGTCGTGCTGGGCTCGGCGGCGGACATCGGCCGCGCAGAGATCGAGACGTTGATCGTGGCCGCGTTGCAGCTCGCGAAAGTGCGGCTCGATCCGAACGCGAAGAGCGCGGTGATCATCAAGGCCGAAGCCCAGGCGCAGCGCGCGCGCCGGGTGAGCAAGCCCGCACGACCGGCCTTGGTGCGTGGGCCCTCGAAGCCCCGCCGCGCCGCTGGCTAGCGCTTCTTCGCGGCTTTGGGTGCGGCGGCAGCTGGCTTGCGCGCGGGCTTCTTCACCGGTGCGCGAGGTGCCAGCGCGCTCCCTTGCGGCTCTTCACGCATGACCACGAGTCCGCTCGCCTCGTGCTCGAGGCGCAGTAGTTCGCCCTTGGGCGACGCCCACAGCTGGAACGTGCTCGATTGGTCGGTGACCGTGTACTTCGCGGTCACGGTGCGCTTGCCGCCCCACATCACGGTGTCGGCGCCGGCCACGGTCACCGTCGCTTCGCTGGTCGCGCTCGTCTGCCCCAGCGTGACGATCGAGATCGGCCGCGTCTTCAGGATGTGGCCCTGAACGTTGTGGCAGACCACATCGAAGAGCGTGAACACGAGCGGGTCCATCACGAACAGGCGCCCGGGCGGCATCACGAGCCGGTCCGCGGAACCCGCGTCATCATTCTCGGTGTAGACCGTCATGACCGTGTCGGCGGGCAGCACGCCCTTCACGGTGACATGGCCATCGAACTCGGTGCGCGACATGTAGCGGCGCAGGCCGTAGTCGAACGAGTCCACGATCAACGAGACCGTCTTGCGGAACGGCTTGGTCGAGCCGTCCTTGGCGCGCAGCCGGCGTTCGATCACCGCGCTCACCTGCATGGAGTCGGCGACGCGGTCGTATTCGAAGCGCTCCGTGGCGATCGGCTGGCCGTGGTCGAGCACGATGAACCGCCCGCGATCGAGCGTGGTCGCAAGCGAATCGGCCGGCTGCGCGTGGAGTCGCGGCGCCGCCGAGATGAGCGCGGCAAGGGCCAGCAAGGCGGCGGGAATGGCTCGATGGAGTGTGCGCATAGCGCGGAATCGTAGCACAGGCCACGTGCGGTCCCGTGGCAGGGAAGTGTCAGGAATCGCGCGGCGTCAGCTGCGCAGCGGCTCCAGCCGCGCCACGCACTCGATGTGCGGCGTGTGCGGGAACATATCGAATGGCGTGACCTCGGCCAGCTGGTAGCCGTAGCCCAGGAAGTCCTTGGCGTCGCGGGCGAACGTCGCGGGATTGCACGACACGTATACGATCCGGGCGGGCTTGAGCTCCGCCACTCGCGCCACGACTCGCGGATGCAGGCCGGCGCGCGGCGGGTCGACCACGACCAGGTCGGGCTTCACGCTGCCTTCGCGTTCGCCGCGCGCCCACTCGCGCAACACCTGGCGCGTATCGCCGCACTCGAAGCGCGTGCCTGCGATACCGTTGCGCAGGGCGTTGCGGCGCGCGCGCTCGACCGCATGCGGCACGCTCTCCACGCCCACAGCGGAGCCTGCGGCGCGCGCGAACAGCAGCGTGAGCGTGCCGGCGCCGCTGTACAGGTCGAGCACGGTCTCGGCGCCCGAGAGCTGCGCGGCCGCGAGCGCCCCTTCGTACAGATGCTCGGCCTGCGCGCTGTTCGTCTGCAGGAACGCGTTGCCCACGACCTCGAACTCCAGCCCGCAGAGTTTCTCCACGATGTGGTCGTCGCCCGCGAGCACCGTCTCGCTCTCGGCGAACGCCACGTTCGCGCGCGAGGTGTTGATACCCAGCGTCACCGAACGCATCTGGCTACTCAGCGCGCGAATGGCCAGCGCCCACTCGCTCAGGCCGGGGACCTGGTCCGAGGCGGCCAGCAGATGCACGGCGCATTGCTGCGTGTGCTGCAGATGGCGCACGGTGAGGAAGCGCACGATGCCGTCGTGGCGGCCCGGGTGATAGGCCTCCCAACGATGCGCGATCGCGAACCGCTGCGTGAGCTTCACGGCTTCCATGATCAGCGGCGACGCGATCCAGCACTCGCGCTGTGCGAAGATCCTGTCGAACGTGCCGCGCTCGTGCAGTCCCAGCACCGGGCCGTCGACTGTGGGCATGAAGCTGAATTCCATCTTGTTGCGGTAGTGCCACGGATCGGGTGCCGGGACGATCGCGCGCACGGGCGGCGCCGACATGCCACCCAGATGCCGCAGCGCCTCGCCGACCTGACGCTCCTTGAGCCGGACCTGCGCGTCGTAGGGCAGCTCCTGAAGCCGGCAGCCGCCGCACTGGTCCACGTGCACGCAGCGCGCGGGGATGCGCTCGGGGCCTGGTGTCTCGAGGCCCTCATACCGCGCTTCGGCGAAGCTCTTCTTGGACTTGGTCAGCCGCGCGCGGACGGTGTCGCCGGGCAGGCCGCGATCGATGAACACCGCGCGGCCGCCGTCGTCGCGGGCGAACGCCTTGCCGCCCAGGGACAGGTCCTGGACCAGGAATGTTGACAGCTCTCTGACTTTCATGGGGCCGGGCCGGGGGTAGGGAAGGAAGAAGCGTTCGGCGGAGGGAACCTTTTGCCCGGTTCGGCTGTCCAAGCCCAAGCGAACACGTCGCGATCCCCGCCCAAGGATCAAACGCTAACACAGGAGATTCCTCATGCGTAGAACGCCGCCGCCGCTTCGAATGTTCCTCACCGCCCTCGCGCTGCTCGCGCTCAGCCTGGCGGCGCCGCGGCTCGCGGATGCCGCTTCGCGCACGTGGCTGGGCGTGTATTCGCAGGCGATCACCGAAGAATTGCGCGATGGCTTGGACCTGCACGGCGCGGACGGCGTGCTCGTGAACCAGGTCGTCCCGGGTAGCCCCGCGGCGAATGCCGGCTTGCGCAAGGGCGACGTGATCACGTCGTTCAACTCGCGCTCGGTGGATTCGCCCGAAGCCCTCTCGACCATGGTGCGCGGCTCCAACGACGGCCGAGAGGTCGCGCTCGGCGTGATCCGCGACGGTGACAAGCGCACGCTCTCGGTCACGCTCGGCGCGCGATCGGACTCCGACGACGGGGATGCGCCGATGGCTCCCGAGGCTCCGCGCGCGCCGCACGCCCCTCGTGCGCCGCGTGCTCCGCGGGCGCTGGGTGACGACAGCAAAGACTCCCGGGAACTTCGGGTCGAGGTGCAGGGTAAGGATGGTGACCGCAAGGTCCGTATGTGGAAGAACGGCGAGGAAGTCGATCCCGACGGGATGGGCGACCTCCACATCGAGGGCCTCGAAGGCCTGAAGGGTCTCAAGGGGCTGGAAGGCCTCAAGGGCCTCGAAGGGCTCAAAAGTCTCAAGCATCTCGATGGCCAGGACCACATGCAGGTCTTCGGTGACCCGGATGGCGATGGACAGATGCAGATGATGATGCCGGGCGTCCGTGGCCGTCTTGGCGTCCGCGTCCAATCGTTGAACGACGATCTTGCCTTGGCATTGGGCGCCGCCGGTTCGCACGGTGCGCTGGTGCTCGAGGTCCAGAAGGGAACGCCGGCCGAAGAAGCGGGCCTGCGGTCAGGAGACATCATCACGTCGATCGAAGGGCAGTCGATCGACGGTGCGGACGACCTGGTGAAGGCGCTCCGCGATCAGGACGGCAAGGTGTCGGTCGGCGTCATCCGCAGGGGGGTGAAGCGCACGGTCGAGGCCGAGCTGGAGGGAGCCCCGCACAAGATGGGCAGTGAGGGCGGGGATCGGTGGCAGGGCATGGGCCGCAGTGGAGGCGATGAACCACACATCATGATCCGCAAGAAGGTCAGGGATCGTGCGGACCAGGATGAGCTTCGCCAGCAGGTGGACGAACTTCGCGAGCAGTTGCGTGAACTGCGCCGGCAGCTGGAGGACAAGCGGTAGCAGTATCGAAGCAGAAGTCTCGCGGCCCTCACCGCCGCGGCAGACCGTCATCACATCCGGGGGCGTCGTCCGACCCGCTTCTCACCGCAAGGTGCTAAGCATGGGGCGAAGTCCGAAGCGGGAAGGTGCAGCGCGGCGCTCCCGAGATGGATGACGGCGCGAACCCCGGTCGCAAAAGCGGCCGGGGTTTCGCATGTGCGGCGCTTGCGCGGGCGTGTTCAGCGCGAGGCGTCAGTGGCCCAGGGCGACGGCGCGAGCGCGCTCGGTGCGCGCGCCCAGCGTGACGCGCACCTCGTACACGCCCGGCGGCAGTGCGCGATCGGCGAGCGCGGCGAGCGCGGGTACGCGCGCCGTGGCTGCGACGCGGCAGCCAGCGACGCGACGGCCGCTCACGTCGAGGCACTCCACCATCGCCTCGCCGGTCGCCCACGCGGTGAACGCGACCGTGAACGGTCCCGTGCCCGGGCTGCCGAGCACGCGCACCGCGCCCGGACGCGCATCCGGCGCGGGTGCGCCCAGCACCGGCGCGGCGAGTGTGGCGCGATCCGTGTAGAGCTGCACGGCGATGGGGCCGTTGCGTGCGTCGGCCCAGGTGGCGAACGCCGCGGTGTCGCTCGCGGCGATGCCCAGGAAGTCGTCGCCCTTGGAGAAGTTCACCACGGGCGAGGCGGTCTGTGAGATCGCGACGTTGGGCTGGAACGTCACGCCGCCATCGAGTGATCGCGCCGCGTAGATGCGAAACGGCGCCAGCTGTCCGCCCGTCTGACCGCGGCGGTCGCGCCACGCGAGCACGTAGGCGCCGCCGGGGCTCCACGCGCCCCAGCACATGTCCTGATGCGCGCCGTCGCCCACCGGGTCATCGTTCACGCGCTGCGGCAATGACCACGTGTGCCCGCCGTCGGCGCTGGTGCAACTCCACACGTCGGGGTCGCCGTCGCGCGCATCGATCCACGCGAACACGAGCCGGCCGCTCTGCGAGGGATGCGCGCCCAGATGCCAGCTGAGCTGGTCGAGTGTGTCGGTTGCTGCTAGCGCGGCGTTGATGGGCAGCGTCGTGATCGCGCTCTCGGTGAACGTCGCGCCGCCGTCGGCGGACGCGGCCAGCACGAACCGCGGTTGTACCGACAGCAGTGGATCGATGGAAAGATACGCGGCGTACAGCGTGCCGTCGGCGCCGACCGCCGGCACGGCCATGCTTCCGGTCGAAGGCCCGAGCGGGATCTGTGTATCGAGGATGCGAACCGGTGCCCAGGTGTGGCCGTCATCGCTCGAGCTCGTGAACCACACATGCTGTGGGTGCGGAGCGCTCGAGACGTTCTTGCTGAAGGAGTAAACGCGCCCGTGGTAGGGGCCGTTGCTCTCGTCGACCGCGAGCCACGGCCGGTCTGCAGGCAGTGTGGTGTCGGCGATCGAGGCGGCCATCGACGGCGTATCCCACGTGAGCCCACCGTCGAGCGATCGCGTGACCAGGTCGCCGCCGATCGTGTACGGACCACCATCGCTATCGATGTAGCCGGCGTACAGCGTGCCCGAGCGCGCCCAGTAGAGCTGCGGATCGGCCGATGTGAGGCCCGCGCGCAGGTGAGGGAGGAGCGCAGGCGCGGACCATGTCTGCCCGCCATCGAGCGAGCGCGAGACCTGGATCGTGACGAGCCCGGAGTTCGCGCGCATCCACGCGACGGCAAGATGATCCGGGTGGTTCGGATCCGCCGCGAGGACGGATTCGCCGTTCCACGAGGCGTTCAGGCTCAGGCGGATGTCTGCGGCGTGGCTGATGCGCGGCGAGAGTGGAACGCCCGCGAGGGCCAGCAGCAAACATGCGGCCAGCAGGTTGCGAATGGGGGGCTTCGGCATCGGTGAGCTCCAGGGCGGGTCGTCAGGGCAGGTGCGAACGCGTCACAGCCATGCAAGGCACGTGCCCTAAGGGGCAGTGGGCGTAACGCTCACTGCCACCACATGGCGGACCTACGGCGCGCGATTCCGGCGATGGACGACTGGCCGTTTCGGGGCGCTGCCGCATCCTGAGCGTACCGCGGCGCGCACTTTCGTCTGCGATCGGGCAGAATCGATCGGGTCTATCGAAGCACCACGATGCGACCGGATGTGCTCGTCCGGCCCTGCTTCAATCGAAGAAAATAGATTCCACTGCTTGCATCGTCCGGCAAACGGATATCGGCTTGGAATCCGTGACGTTCGCCCTGGATGCTTTGGCTGGCGACGCACCTTCCAGACACATCGAGCACATCCAGCACTGCAGGAACATCGCCCGGCGTCGCACCGCTGCACGAGACAAACCGACCGAACACTGGCGACACCACGCGCAACACGCAGGTCGGCTCGGGACTCAGCGGAGCCGGTACGCCGGTCACGCTGCCACCCAAGGCCCCGTTCGGGCCGACCCGCTGCGCATAGATATCGGTGATGCCCGCGCTCCGGCCATCCTGCCAGACCAGCAGCGCACCGCCGGCCCCATCCTGTATCACCTTCGGAGTCTGCTGAAGGTTTGCAGCTTTCGACGCTGCAACGCCGTCGCTCAACCATTGCGGGTCATTGGAACCGTCCGAACGCACGTGTTGCACGTAGATGTCGCCATTCCCGGCAGAGACTCGGGAATCCCCCCATGCCAACAGTGCGCCGGAGCTGCCGTCCGCTGCCATCGTGAGATTGAGCTGATTATTGGTCGCGCCGCACACCAGCCTGCCATTCGTCGGCCACTGAGTGCTGACCTGCCCATCCGCAGCGATACGTTGTGCATAGATATCATTGAACGAGATCGTCGACCGGAAGTCTCTCCATCCCATCACGCCGCCGCCGACGCCATCCGAGACGATCAACGGCTCGACTTGGTTGTTCGGCGCATTGCACACGACCTGGCCGTTCACCGGCCAACGAGGGTCGGGGACACCAGAAGCGAGTACACGCTGACAGTACAAGTCGAAATCGACGCCATTGCGCTTGTCTTCCCAGACGATCAGGGCTCCACCGCTGCTGTCAGGGGCGATCTCGGGAAGGTCCTGTGTGTTCGGCGCAACACACACGGCAACGCCATTCGCAGGCCAGCTGGGGTCGGCGCTGCCAGTAAGCAGAAGGCGCTGGCAATAGACGTCTCCGGACGAATCGCTGCGCGAGTCGGTCCAGACGACCAGGACACCGCTATTGCCTGAAGGCGCCAATCGCGGACGAGTCTTCGTTGCCACCACCGGGCACGCGGCGATCCCGTTTGCTGGCCACAACAGATCCACCGTCCCGGAAGCACGCACATGCTGGGCAAAAACATCGGACTGTGTGCCGGCCCGGAAATCCTGCCATACGATCACAGCCCCGCCCGCCCCGTCTGCTACTGCAACCGCATTCTGTTGATTACCACTGGCGGTGCAGATGGGTAGTCCATTCACAGGCCACGCGGCATCAACAGCTCCGCTCGCCAGCAGGTGCTGCGCATAGATGTCCGAGCCGGTTCCAGATCTCAGGTCCGTCCACGCAATGATCGCCCCTCCGGCGGCATCCGAAACGATGCACGGGGCACCTTGGGTTCCCGGGGCCGCACACAACGCAACGCCATCCAATGGCCATGTGCCGTCCACGTTCCCAGCGGACGTCACATGCTGCCCATAGATGTCGAACGATGCACCCCGGCCGTCCGCCCAGACGATGATGGCTCCGCCCTTGAGATCCGTCACGAGCAC
>JANYBS010000215.1 GCA_025360715.1 Candidatus Eiseniibacteriota bacterium
GTTCTTGACCGCTCGCTACGCTGTTGCCGCCCTCGTATTGCTGAGCTTGGCCGCACTCGCACCCGTCGCAGGGGCCCAGACGTGGACTGAAGTCGGGGACGCCGGCAACTTGATCGCCACCGCGCAGGCCACCGTCGGTGCCGGCGCGATCACGCAGATCACCGGCAGCCTGCCGCTCTCGGACGATGTCGACCTTTATTGCGTTCGACTCACCTCGGTGCCCCCGGCGGGCACGCCCATCGTGCAAATCACCTGCTTGGCCCAGCAGAGCCCGAACGTCTGGCTATTCGACGCCGCGGGCAATGGTGTATTCACGAACGAGACGTGCGCATTCGGGTCGAAGACGCTGCTCGCCCCATCGGTTTCGATGACCCCGGGCACCTACTACGTGGGCGTCTCGTACTACAACCGCAATGCGATCTCGACAGGCGGCAACATCTGGATCCCCGCGTTGCCGGGCCAGCGAACGCCGGACGGTCCCGGCGCTGCCCTGCCGCTCTCCGGCTGGGCGGGCATCGTGGTCGTGAATCCGCCGAATCCCTACACGATCAACCTGTCCGGATTCGCCGCATGCAGCGCCGCGACGCCAGCACTACGGCCGACCTGGGGCCATGTGAAGAGCTACTACCGGTAGGCGAGTCGTGCGGGATGTGGCCTGACCGGGCTGGGGGGCAAGCGGCAGCAAAGGCGGGACGCCGGTCAGCCACATGGCGCAGCCGTGGGGCCGGCCTCGATCGTTCATGGGCGAAGGCGTGAGGCATCGCCGGCTGAGCTGGTACCCGGTGGCGATGGAGCGGGCGCAGGATCCGCGCTGCGAGCGGTCTCAGCGAGCCCAGTCATGGGTGCGGTTACCCCGCGATTCTCGCTACCCGACGGCGGTCCTGTCTGAACCCAGATGCTCGATGTCGCGGGGCGACTTATCTGGTCTCGCGAGGTAGCCGAACTGGGCCCGGGTGATCACGCCCTGAACATTCCCATCGGAGAGCGGCCGCCACGTGGAGTCTATTTCGTTCGGCTGCGGCAAGGCCATCGGCGAGCGGTGATGAAGTCCGCCCGCTTGAGGTAGGCAGGCGGCGTCACCGCGAGGTGCATTGGCGGAAAGTGGCGTCCCGAACCATCGAGAATTCGAACAGCTTGATGGGGTGGCTGCCGAGAATGAACGCGCTGCACCGAGACGTGGGGAACGCGGCCTGAGCCCACGCGACAGGGGCACAAGGCCGCTTCAGCCCTCTCTGCCCGACTGATGGCCATCGTCACTCTTCCTCGAACCGGGGGCAGCCTTACCGGCGCTACCTAGAAGGTCGCGCGATATGTGATGCTGAACACCACAGAGGTTGACGCGCCGCGGTGGACTTCGACCGGGAAGATATGCCCTGACAGATCACCTTCGCTTGCATAGAGCAGAGAGTCTTCAACCGAAAATAGACTGTACCTCCCGGATGGTAAGGCGACCTGAAAGTGGCCACTGGCATCCGACCAGACAGTTGCCACCAATCGGGTGTTCACGTGCTTGTAGAAATCAGGAGTGCCCGAGGGAACAACGCCGGAAGACTTCGATGCCAGCTCGTGAATCCGCATCTCTCGACGAACCGGCGTCGTGGTGCCCGCCGGGTTGATGGGCATGAAGTCGCCTTCCAAGAAGAGCACTGTCCCCCGCAGGTCACCTTTTCCGCGATCGGGTGACGTGGGGCCGCGTCCACAACCGCAAATCAGGGTTCCAACAGAGACCACTACGAGCAGGAGTGCAACAATCCTAGGCATGTCCACCTCCGTTCATCACGCTGCGCGACCGAGGCCCGGGGAGCCAGCACGGACTCGGCGCCGACGCAAGCCCACCGAAGGGAATTGGACTCTGCGCTCCGCCAGTGTGTCAAGAGTGCAGGCGACCGGGGCACGGTCGAATTGGACAAGGCAAGTACGCGGGACCAGGAATACGTGCGCCAGTCCGCGTGTCTCAATCGTCAGGCTAGCAGTGAGAGTGCTCATGCAAGAGTCGATTTCATCCACGTGAGGGTAGGCGATGAGCGAATCGGGTACAGCCTCGTCGCAGAAACCGCCGATGCAGCGGGTGGGGGGGGCTGCAGTGGCGCGCAATCGCTTGTTTCGCCTGCTGTACCAGGTGTACTGGGCGCCTGATCTAGTGGCTGAGGGCCTTCGCCTTCAACGCGCCCCAGGACTGGGTAGGCGCTGGAGTTGGGCCAGAGAAGATGTTGCCGACTCGAATCCATGCGAATCCGTTGGGGCTGTTGTACGTGTCGCCGTTCGCCGTGACGACCGTATAGATACCTGCCTGATATGGATTGTACGGCAATGAAGCGACGACCGGATTCGACGACGATTGCGCCGTCGCCGTGTTCGCCCCGAGGTGATAGGCGATCGCAAGCATTAGAACCGAGGCAGATGCGAGGAACAGCTTCTTGTGCATGTGACGGCCTCCGGAGGGGAAAGCTTGGTTAGACTTGGCAGCACGCCCCCAGCTATCGGAGTGACGTGCCGTGGGGACGTGGCGGCTATTGCTCACCTAAGTTCCGTGATTCTTCTCGTGACGGTCTGCTGTCCAGCAGTAAGGCGGAGGAACACGACGCCGCTGGAGGTCCCTCGTAAAGCCGCGCCTAAGGGGATCGAGTGGCTGCCAGCCGCTAGGTCGTCGTCGGCGATGGTGGACAGATGTCGTCCCTGCAAGTCGAAGATCTCGAGGCGGACATGCTCCGGCACAGGGAGAGCGAACCGAGCCAACTGCCCGTCTCTGCCCGGGTTGGGCCCGACCACGAGGTCGAGGCCGGTGTGAAGATTGCCTGCACTTGGAACACCGAGCGCCGGAAGTCTGGGAGGTTCAAGCGTCCAGCCGGCGTTTCCGGGCGTCTTGTAGTAGACGATGCCGCCGGCAAGGATAGCCACGGCCGCATCTTGACTGGCACCGGCCGCGGCACCAGCGAAGATTGCGTCGAACGCGACGACGGGGGCCGTCCCCAGTATCGGGGCGAGGGTATGTCCGGCCTCACCGAGATAGTTGTTGCCGAATGTGGCGACAGTAATCGTCCTGTCATTCAAGACCGCCGTGGCGAAGTTCAGGTAGTTGGCGTGCCACAGATACGTCGGAGATACAGCGTCGGCGACGCTCGCTCCAAGATGGTAGGCGATGCTGAGCAGCAAGACGGCCACGGATGCGAAGAATATGCGCCTGAACATGGGTATTGTCCCGTTGCGCGCGTCCATGCGTCGGCTGTGCATCCATGCTACTACCGCCTTCTTCTGCCCCAGCGGTCAAGATCGCAAGGCCATCTGCAATCAAATGACTGAGCGCTGGCTAGTGCAGGCCGTATAGGCGGTCGAACTCTGCACGTAGCTCAAACACATGTCGATGCAGCGCAGGCTTAGCAATCGTGGCTATGTATTGAGTATGCACTGTAAGCCAGCGACTCGCGAGTGCATGGGCCCATTCCCTCTCATCGTCGTTGAGTTGGCCGCGCGAAAACACTTCGGCTACTTGCGGCTGAGAGCATTCTTCTGGCGGCGAGTTCTGATTGAAGACGGCCCTGATGCCTTCAGTTAACTTTCGTTGTACTGCGAGGTTCATCCGCATGTCGGCCAGTTTGAATGCTTCAACATAGTGAACCGCGTCGTTAAAGGCCTGTAGGCTTTGGGCGACGGTTGCGAGCTTTGGGGATAAGGCGGGATCAAGTGCCATGTTCCCGAGGAGTCCTACCTGCCCGAACGTCGAGGCAGAGTACTGGCCCAACACTGAGAATTTAGGAGAGGCCCACAGCAGGGTTTCGTACGGCCTTACGTCTCCACTCGACCAGCCGAGGCCCGCCCTGCCGGCGGCCCAAAACCAAGCGCCGTCCAGGTGCGCTCGCAGCGTTGCTATAGCCTGCCGTCGGGCGTGCCCGATCACCGCGAAGGCGACGCTCAGGCTAGCTGCCGACAAGCCAACACCGACCCACTCGCTGGCCTGGTTGCGCCTGTCGATGTTCAGAACGATGGCCACTGCAATGGCAAGCATTAGCACGCCGGCCGCACCGTCGCGAAACTTCCGCTCCATACCCACTCCTGGCCGCGAAAAAGCGGTTAGGGTG
>JANYBS010000238.1 GCA_025360715.1 Candidatus Eiseniibacteriota bacterium
TCAGCCTGAGCTCGTGAACGCCGCGTCCGATGTCTGGCATCTGACGCGACAGCGGCATCGAAAGGACCAACCCGGCATCGAGCCTGGCCAGTGCATCCGCCAGATCACCACGGATCTCATCGGGAAACATCTCGATGTCCTTGCGGCACGCCTTCAAGACGACGATCACGGAACCATTGTCTCACCTATGAGACACTCCGCCCCGCCGCCCGCCCCGCCACCGTCCCGCTCGACCACGCCCACTGGAAGTTGAACCCGCCCAGGCGCCCTTCCACGTCCAGCACCTCGCCGCAGAGCCACAGCCCTTTCGCGCGGCGCGACTCCAGCGTGGAGGAGTCCACTTCCTCCAGTGGCACGCCGCCGGCGGTGACCTCGGCCTTCTCGTAGCCGAGCGTGGCGTTCACGTGCATGTCGCGCTCGGTCAGGATCGTGAGCAGCGCATCGCGCCGCACTTTCGCGACCTGCGCGAGCGGACGCACGGGATCGATCTCGGCTTCCCACGCGAGTTCGCTCGCAAGCCGCAGTGGCAGCCACTCGCCCAGGTGGCCGCGCACGCTCAGCTTGGGACCGCGCGCGGCGGCGGCGAGCCACGATTCTTGTAAGCTCTCGCGCGTCTTGCCCGGCGCGAAGCTCGCGGTCACGCGCAGGCCGCTCGTGGCGCCATCGGCCACCGCACGGTTCCAGTGCCTTGATAGGTCCAAGGCCGCGGGGCCGCTGTAGCCGAAGTGCGCGATCAGAAAAGATCCGCTCGCGGTCGCTTCGCGTTTGGCGTCTCGCCAGAATGAGAGCTCCACGTCGAGCGTCACGCCCTGTGCGGCCTCGCACAGCGTGTCGGCTGCGCCGAGCGGCGTGAGCGCAGGAACGGGCGCCACGATCGAATGCCCCACGCTCGTCGCCAGCGCGTAGCCCGTGCCGTCGCTGCCGGTGCGCGGGAACGACAGCCCGCCCGTCGCGAGCACGATCGCATCGGCCGCGATCCATTCGTCGGGCGCGCGCTCGGGCAGTTCCCACTGCGTGCCGCCGAACGCATGAACCGCCGCGCCGAATGACGCGCTGTCGCTCATACGCTGCACGCCGACCTGCCACGCCCCCTCGACCTCACGCTCGATCTGGATCACGCGCGCGCCGCTGCGCAGCACCACACCCACGCGCTGCGCTGCTGCAAGCAAAGCGTCGAGAACGGTCTGCGCGTCATCGCTCTCGGGAAAGTACTTGCCGGTCTCCTCGAGCTTGAGCGGCACGCCCAGGTCATCGGTGAACCACGCCATCGCTTGCGTCGCCGTGAACGAACGCAGGATGCGCGCAATCACGTTGCGCGAGCCGCCGAAGAAATCGCGCTCGTCCACTTTGGCGTGGGTCACATTGCAGCGCGTGCCGCCGCTCATCAATATCTTGAGTCCCACCTTGGGATGCGCATTCAACAAAGTGACGCGCGCCCCTGCTTCTCCGGCTCGAATGGCAGCCGTCATGCCGGCAGCGCCGGCCCCGATCACGACAACGTGTCTCATAGTCTGCACTGTCGGCTCTGGCGCGGTCCGGTGCAAGCGGGCCGGGCGTTGACGCGCGCTCAAAGCGCGGAGATACTGATGGTCAGGGGTTCTGCGCGAGTACCTCGTGAGGCGACAGCCGAAACATCGCGTCCTCTTCTCATTTCCATACTGGAGGACGTCATGGCTGCTCCCAACGAGATCACGGTTGCCCAGTTCCAGCGCCTGGTGGGCGTACCCGACGCGCCGAACATCGTCGATGTCCGCATCGATGAGCATTTCGCCGAAGACCCGCGAATGATCCCAGGGTCGGTCCGCCGCGACTACCGCACCGTCGCCGATTGGGCGTCCACCTGCGCCGGCCAGCGCGTGGTGGTGGTCTGCGAGAAGGGCCTCAAGCTCAGCCAAGGAGTGGCCGCTTGGCTGCGCACCGCCGGCGCCAGTGCCGAGTCGCTCGCCGGCGGAATGGTGGCGTATCGCGAAGCGGGCGCTTTGCTCTACGACTCGCGCAAGCTTCCACCGCGCGACGCGCAAGGCCGCACGGTCTGGGTCACTCGCGCGCGCCCCAAAGTGGACCGCATCGCCTGTCCGTGGCTCATCCGGCGCTTCCTCGATCCGCACGCGGTGTTCCTGTTCGTCACGCCGGGCGATGTACCCGACGTGGCGGAACGCTTCGGCGCGACGCCGTTCGATATCGAAGGCGTGTTCTGGAGCCATCGCGGTGAAACCTGCACGTTCGACGTGATGTTGCAGGAATTCGGATTGCGCTCCGATGCACTCGACCCGTTGGCGCTCATCGTGCGCGGCGCCGACACCGCGCGCCTGGATCTTGCGCCCGAAGCGGCAGGCTTGCTGGCGGCATCGGTGGGCTACTCGCGCATGTACCGCGACGACCTGGAACAACTCGCCGCGGCCATGGGCTTGTACGACGCGCTTTACAGGCGTTGCCGCGACGCCGCCGACGAGACGCACAACTGGCCGGCCACCGATAAGAAGGCGCAGTGACGGCAGACACGCGCGCAGTTGCGGCCACCGCCGCCGCTCCGCGCGCGGTCTCGTACGCCAAAGCAGCGCGCCTGTGGTGGCGCATCGGCTGGTTGTCGTTTGGCGGGCCCACGGCGCAGATCGCGCTCATGCACCGGCTCATCGTCGAAGAGCGCGGGTGGCTGAGCGAGGCTGAATACCTGAGCGCGCTTGGGTTCTGCATGTTGCTGCCGGGCCCCGAGGCCATGCAGCTCGCCACGTACACGGGCTGGCGGCTGCACGGGGTTCGCGGTGGACTCACCGCCGGGCTGTTGTTCGTGCTACCCGGAGCGTTGGTGGTGTTCGCGGCCTCGGCCTTCTATGCCGGCTTCGCGCACCTGCCGCTGGTGCTCGCAGCGTTCCGCGGCATCCAGGCGACGGCGCTCGTGCTCGTACTCGAAGCCATGCTGCGCGTCGGCCGGCGCGCGCTCAAGACCCCGCGCGATGCATGGGTGGCCGCGCTCGCGTTCGCTGCGTTGTTCTTCTTCGCCGTGCCGTTCCCGGCGGTGATCGCGGCGGCCGCGCTGACCGGCGCCGCAGCCGGTGCGCGCCGCGAAGCGCACGCCGCACGGCCCGCAGATGCCTCCCCTCTGCCGCTCGCGCACATGGCGCGCACGGCGCTGCTGTGGGCGTGCGTGTGGCTGGTGCCGCTCTTCGCAGTCGCGGCGGCCTTCGGGCGCGCGCACATACTCACGCAACTGGCATGGTTCTTCTCGCGGCTCGCGGTCGTCACGTTCGGCGGCGCCTACGCCGTGCTCGCCTACATGAGCCAGGACATCGTGCAGCATCACGGCTGGCTCTCGGCCACGCAGATGCTCGACGGCCTGGGTCTGGCCGAGACCACGCCGGGGCCGCTCATCCTGGTCACCGAGTTCGTCGCGTACCTGTCGGGCAAGCAGGCGGGTCTCGCTCCGGCGTGGCTCTATGCCACCGCCGGTGCCGCGATCGCGCTGTGGGCCACGTTCACACCCTGCTTCCTGTGGGTGTTCACCGGCGCGCCGGTGATCTCGCGCCTCGAACAGTGGCCGCGCCTACGCCACGCGCTGGGCGGCATCACCGCCGCGGTGCTGGGCGTGATCGCCCAGCTCACCCTGTGGTTCGCGATCCATGTGTGGTTCACGCAGGTTGGCGCGTGGCGTGCCGGCGCGCTGCAGGTGCCTGCACCCGCGTGGGCTTCACTCGACTTCAAGGCCGTGGCACTCACGCTGGTGAGCGGAGTTCTACTCATACGTTTGCACTGGGGCCTTCATCGTGTGCTCTTCACTATGGCGGCGCTCTCGCTGATCTGGGGGCTCTTGATGCACTGAGCGCGAACCGCTTGGCCACCTCACTGCCCTGCTCACAGGCGCGAAGATACGAGTGCTCACTTCAAGACGGCGATGCGGCTGTGCGCGCTTGCGGTCCCGGTGTTCAGATCGACGAAGTAGATCCCCGAGGGCACCATGTGCCCGTGGCCATCGTGATGATTCCAGACGAATCGCTGAGGTCCGGCGGCGAGCGGCCATTCGCAGAGCACTGCGACCGTTGCCCCACGCAGGTCACAGACCCTCAAGCGCACGTGGCCGGAAACGTCGAGCCGAAACGAGATGCTCGTCGCAGTCCCGGCCCGCACCGGATTCGGGAACGCGGCGAGCCGCAGTCCCGTGTCGCCGCCAAGAGGAACCGCAAGCGGGTTGAGCGCCGGCAGCGCCACGATGCGATAGGTGCGCAGCTGCTGGGGCTCGAGCGTCTCGGTGAGCACCTCGCTCGCTACAGGCGCCGGACCGATGTCGGTCTCGAGATGCGTCGTGCGAGTCGCCGTGATGTGTGAGGCCACTGGCATCGAGAGGGCGAGCGAGCGCTGACCCTGCGCGACATTCCACACGCGCGCGATGATCCCTGCAGCGATGCCTTCCTCGGCGGGCTTGAGCGCCCAGAGCAAGACATCGCTCGAAGGCATCGCCACGAATGAGTATGTCGACGACGGCAGCACGCCCGCGGGCGTGCCGGTCAGGCGCGCTTCGATGAGCGGGTCCTGGTGCTCCAGCGATACGCGCATCGCGCCAGCCGGGTCGTAGGCGCCATGCCGCTGGAACGCGAAGCGATTGACGAATCGTGTGTCGCCACCCTGAGCCGCGATCCCGAGCCCGGTGCCGTCGACCTGCATGCCGACCACGGCTTTGATCGACGGCGTTGTGCCGTCGAGTGACGTCACCGAACTGTTGCCCGCCTGGAAGAACGAACAATCTGCGTTCGATACGGTGATGCCGCGCGTGGGCTCGGAGAAGTCGGCGAAGTGGCCGAAACTCAGGTAGTCCGTTCGTGTGTTCGCGTCGGCATAGTCGCCCCCCTGCGCCGTGCGCGCGACGGTGGCGATCATCCCGACTTCTTCGTGGCGCAACTTCGCGCCCACGAGGTTGAACGTCGATTCGTATGCAAGCGTTCCGCTGAAGTTCTGCGTGACCGTGTTCTCGACATCGACCCGGTCGACATCGGCATATAGCGTGACGCGCGTCTCATGCGCGGGCGTCCCGCCGGCAGTGACGCGCAACGTCGTGGATACCGGCCCGGTGGATTCGACCACGACTGACCCGGCGCCGGTACCAAGGTCGTTGAGCGCACTACCCGACGTGCCGTTCACCCACTGGCGGTCGCCGTCGCGATGGTCGATCAAGCTGGTGATGTTGCCACGCGTCCCGACCGTGACGCGATAGAGAGCGTTGTCCATCACGGGCAGCGTGACGGTGGCAGATGCCGGGAATGTCGCCGGCGCTTGCGCCTGCACCTCATAGACCCGATAGCCGACCGAAGGCACGTTCGCCGCCAGGATGCGCACGACGCTCGCTGACATCTCCTGGCAGCGGACCTCCGCACCCGTCGCGACGTCGATGACGCGGCGCGGGCTGGCGATCGAAGTGGTCAGATCCACGGCGTCGGTTCGCGACCACGATAGCGGGTTGAACACGGCGTGGCGTTCCTTGCCCGAGATCGTACTCACGTCGGCGGCTAGCACGGCGAGCGCGTCGGCTTGGAGCTTGTCGACATAGTTCTTGAGTAGCGTCAGCTGGTCGCGTTGGAATTGTGCTCGTCTCGAACGCAGTACCGGACCGTCTGCGGTCCAGTCGTGTTCGTAGAAGAGCCCCGCAGCCATGAAGGCCGCATCACGCGCGCTCTCACGCCCGGTCATGAACGCCGGATGGTTCCAAGAGGCGATGGTCGCCAGAGCCTCCGCGGTACGCAGCTTCTCCAACTCACTGCGGAACGCGCTGGTGACGGCAGCCATCGATGCTTGGTAAAGATCCCATTCGTTGCCGAAGCTGCCGGAGAAGTTCGGGATCTCGCTGCCGTGGTTGGCAAGGAAGTCCTGGAAGAAGTCGACTTCGTTCGACACGATCACTCGCCGTGAAGCGTTCGAGTAGCTCTGTGCGGTGCTCACGAATGCACCCGTCGTGGTCTGCAGCGCATCGCCACCATAGCCGAATGCGCCCGACACATCCCAGGGCCAGACCGCCTTGAAGCCCGCGTCGGCATCGAGGTAGCTGACCATCCCGGCAGGACTGGAAGATTCGAGATAGCTGCCGATCCCGCTCAGCCCGGCGAGCTGGGTGTTCCACTTCATGCACACGCCTTGCCCATCGGGACCCAGGAAGTTGTAGATCTGCCGCGCCCTCGGGGCGAATGCGGTCTGCGTGACGCACCCGCAGACACCACGCCACGAATACTTGGCGCCCGAACCGGCCCACAGGGAGGCGATGCCACCGGGCAGCGTCTGGTTCTCCATCGCTTCGACAAGCGGGAATCGCATCCCATAACGACGCTCGAGCCGCCCGGGGTAGTACATGCTGCGCAGAACACCTTCGGCGGGACTGCCTCCATAGC
Organism: Candidatus Eiseniibacteriota bacterium; assembly: GCA_025360715.1. GTDB lineage: Bacteria > Eisenbacteria > RBG-16-71-46 > RBG-16-71-46 > RBG-16-71-46 > CAIXRL01. The sequence continues at coordinate 6,369 of JANYBS010000238.1, forward strand.
AGAGCACCGCCGTGTTAAGCGGCATCGTGATATCGCCGGCGCGCATGTGATCGATCAGGCGCGCGAATTGAGCGGGTGTCTTGTTGTGTTCGTACTCCCACACCCACAGGCTGCCGTCGACATTGAAGCGTCCGCGCGAATCGCTGGGCTGCGTGGCAGTAGCTTCGGCCTGCGCCATGTAGAAATCGAGCATACTCAGGAATGCCGCGCGGTACTGCACGTCGTCGCCGGCCCAGAAATAGTCCGTGTGATCGTCATTCGCAAGATAGATGCGTTTGACTGCGAATGCTGGCGAGGCGAGCAGGGAAGTCAGCACGCAGATCGACAGGAGTATGACGAAGCGGCAAGCGAAGGTGGTTCCAAGTTGTCGCATTCGTAGTGAGTCCTTTGGAACGGAGGAGTCACGTGCGAACCTGGCGAGCTCGGGGTGCTCTGCCGATAGGTGCACGGGCACCACTGTTTCGCAGGAGTCGTGCCACCGCCACCTGAGGCTTGCGCGATCCTGCGCGTACGAATTCCCAGCAATTGGCGAAAGATCGCGTCAGGGTCGCGCCAGCGGTGCGCCGCTGATGGAACTGCGGGGATACCGCGTGGCAAGAGTTACAATGCGCTCCCGCCTTCCTTCAGCTCTGGCCCCAGCGACCGATACTCCGGTGGCTGGCGGGAATGGATGCCCGGTCTCCGGGTGTGTTCCTAGTCGGCGCCAAGCAGGAAAGCTTCCACGAAAGGTGGCGTTTCATGAGCGGTATCCAGGGCGCGAGCCCGGCAGTCCACGCCGCGCACGCGGCGCACGTTCAGAAGGCCGCGCCACAGAAGCCCGTCGCAGTCGCTTCGCCGCTCAAGGATGCAGATGGCGATCACGACGGCACGAAGGTCGGTCAGAGCGATCCGATGGATGCTGGCAAGGGCCAGAACATCAACAAGCGCGCCTGATCCGAGGCACCGCAGCACGCAGGCCACGGCCCCACGCCGTGGTCTTGTTCATTTCACCGCAGCGCGACTCCTTCTATAGTGCGCGGGATCGTACGCCATCCACCGACCCGCCCGGAGTTCCGCCATGAACCCCTTCGCCGCATTCGCACGCGCGTCCTCACTCGCGCTTCTTGTGTTCGCCGGCCTCTCGTCCCCAGGTCCTGCACATGCCGCGCGCACGCTTCCCGATACGGGGCTCTTTGCGCCGGTCGCTCAGCAGTACGCCGCGCGTCAGGCGGCGATCCGTGATGCCGGCCAGTCCGCGTCCACGCTCTCGCCGGGTCAGTTCCTGTTGCGCCTGGCCACTGGCCGCACCGACGAGGCCGCGGCGCTGTTGCCAAGGCTCGCCGGTGATGCGCGCGAGTCCGACGTGGCGCGCGCCCGCGTGTTGCTCGCGCGCCAGGACTACGCGGCCGCCAAGCCGGTGCTCGAGCGACTCCTGACCGGCGCATGCAACCACGACGATGAACGCAGCGTGCGCTTCGCGTGGGCGCTCGCTTGCGATGACTCGCGTACGGTGGACTCGCTCGCGCGTAGCGCTTTCATGTCGCGCGATGACGCCGCGCATGTTCCCGAGCTGCTCGCCGCGGGCCGGCTGGCCAACGATATGCTCGACTACGACCGCGCCGACTCCTGCTTTCATCGCGCGCTTGCGGCTTCGCCAGCACCGGCCGCTCCGCCCGCGTGGGGCTCCGACGCACAGGCTCGCCGCGCGCTCGCGCTCACCGGTGTGGCGGTCATCCAACAGAAGCACCGCCAGTACGACGCGTCGCTCGCCACACTTCGCGACGCGCTTGGAACGCACGCGAGCGCCGATGTGCTCATGGCGCTCACCGAGACGCTCATCCGCATGGGCCGCACCGACGAGGCGATCTCGGCGGCCGAGTGGGCGGTGAAGCTCTCACCCTACAGCGAGCCGGCGCACTACCTGCTGGGCAA
>JANYBS010000017.1 GCA_025360715.1 Candidatus Eiseniibacteriota bacterium
AACTTCGAGTCGCCTGCGCGCCGTCTGCGGTGCGCAGGAGGATCGTGTACCGCCCCGGCGGAACCGGGTCGATCCGCCACGACAGCGACTGCGTGCCGCTGGCGAAGCGCTGTGCGGCCCGCAGGGCGACGCGGCGGCCCAGCGTGTCGATCATCTCGAACGCCACGCTCGTCGCGTGCGGCAGTGTGAAGCGCAGACCCACCGCTGTGCCGCTCACGGCTGGCGCGGGATACGGCGCCGCGAACGCCAGCGCGCGAGCCTCGCCCGCGGATGGCCCCACGGCGAGCACCGGTGCGCCGGTCTGGATCACAATCGGGCGCTTGTCGAGCAGCGTCAGTTCGGAGCCCGCGAAGAGGAAGCGGGTGTAGTCGCCCAGCACCACAGTGGTGAAGCCATCCGTGTTCCCGGCGCGGAAGCTGACGTTGTAGATGACGCCGGGCCCGGTCACCGAGAGTCCGTTGCCCAACAGCGAGAGATCGACCTTGAGCGAATCCGGTGTCGCCGTGAAACGGTGGAAGAGATTCGCCGATGCATTCTTCATCAGCGCCCCCATCTGGGCCGCGATGCCTCCGGATGCCGGCACGAACGTGAGCTGCGCGGGATCGAATCGCACGCTCAGGTTGAACGCATTGAACGCATCGCCAGCGACCGGAACCGCGAGCGGGATGCTGAACACCGCGCCCTTATCGACGACGATCGTGTCCGCGGCACCGGCGACAGTGACGGCCGCGATCGCACTCGCGGGAATCATGGCGCTCACTGCGCTGGAGAACGCCAACAGCAGGGCCGCCGCGAATCGTGCGCGCGGCGACGACGTGCGAGGGGCGTTACGGTGAAGGGAGCGACAGATCATGGGGTCCTCGAAGAAACAGGTGGGAGGCACTCGCCTCCCACCGTTCCGGGCCTACTCAGCGCACCAGCAGGATGCGCCGCGTCTGTGAGATACCGGCCGCTTCCATGCGCACGAGATACATGCCGGCGGCGACCTTCTGGCCCGCATCCGAGCGGCCCGACCAACGCGAAAGCCGCACGCCTGCGGGTTGTGAACCATGCACCAAACGGGCCACATGGCGGCCCGAGAGGTCGTACACGTCGAGCGACACGTTCCCGGCCTGCGGCAGGCGGAACTCGATCGTCGCGTCATCGCGCACGGGGTTCGGATAGATCGCGCCGAGTCCACTCTGGACCGGTGTGCGCGGCGAATCCGAGCCGGCGACCTCGCCGAGCTGGATCGAACGGTTGGCCGCGTCGCGCGCTTGGACACGCGCGATCGCGATGGCAGCAGAACCGACCGACTTCACGCGGAAGAACATCTGCGCGAGTTCGCCGTCGCCCACGATCGTCTCGTCGGTGCCGAGCATCGCCACGTCGGCGTTGCCGGGCCGCGCGCTCAGCGCGACCGACGGTACGTGCTGCGCCGCCAGCAACGCACCGGCATCGACACGGACCGGCTCGACGACGTTGGCATCGTAGGCCAGGTCCAGGCTCACCGCCTTCACGTCGCCCTTGGAATGCAGCTGCACACCCACGGCGAACGTCTCACCGACCGCGGGTAGCGCCGGGACGGTCAGCCCGAGCGCATCGACTTCCTCGCTCGCGGCCGGACGGCCGGCCATCTGCGGCGCCGAGACCTGCTCGTAGTTGATTGCGAACAGGATCAGGTCCTCGAACTGGACGAGATGGTCCGTCGTCGGACGGGCATTGACGGAGTGGTCGGTCGTCGGACCCACGTCGAGATAGTCGAGCGGATCGTTCGGCGCGAGCACAGCGCCATAGTAAAAGCCCAGGTTCGAGACATCCGCGAGATCCACATGGTCGTTGCCCACATGCACACCGCTGACCACCTCGGCAATGTCGCCCAGATGATAGTCGAGCGTACCGTTCGTGCGCGGCGACACCGGACCGACGACACCACACGCGTCCTGCGTGTACGCGACGTAGTACCAGAAATCGCGCGACGTGGGCTTGTCGATGAACGACGTGCCGCTCGTGACGACACCGGCCAGCTGCCAACCCGCCGGCGGGAACGCGCCCGGCGCGGCAGGCACGGCGCCGCCGCCATCGTCATATTCGGGATAGTGCCCAAAACCCTTGCGATAGATGCGCACCGAAGTGCCCGCCTGCACCGCCGGCCACGACAGCGCGATCGCCGTCACGCCCGGAGCGCTCGGCGATGCATTGCCCGTCTTGACCTGCGTGGCAGACAGCGCCGTGAGGGCAGCCGGCCCCGCATTGTCGATCGAGACATTCACCGGTGCTCCGAATGATGCGGCGACCGCACTGTTGCTGCAGTCGCGCATGGCGACACTCGTGATCGTCACGGTGCCTGTGCCGCTCGGCAGCGAGCTGCCCACGTGCAGCGTGAACAGCCCGCCCGTGGCCGCGTTCGCACCGCACGGCAGACCCAGGATCACGCCGTCGATCTCGTACGCGTTGCCGCCCAGCGGGAATACCTGGAACTGCGTGCCACTGACCGACGACAGATACGTGTCCTCGGTGGCGGAGCACAACGTCATGCCGGCGGACAGCTGCACCTTCACGCTGTAGCCGCGGACATCGTCCGACGTCGTACGGCTGATGAGCATCGGCACGTCGACGCAGCTGTTCGCCGCCGAGACACACACCGACGGCGCGATCATGGTGATCGTATTGTCGGGGCCCGGCAGGAAGCCGCAGCCCGACTGCGTGTCAGCACCGCTGATCAGCCACGGGCTCGCCGCGACGGCGCCCGTAACCGGATTGGCGCCACCGGTCCCCGGACCGCCCGTAGCGCCCCACCAGTTGAGCATCGCAACCTGCGTACCCGCGCCACTGGTGTTGTCGAAGCCCGCGACCAGGTTGCCCGTGATCGCGTTGTGATCCGCGTTGATCGCGGCGGCGCCTTGGGACTGGATGCCATATGCGAAGCCGGAGATCTCCATGTGCGAGACGCTAACCGTCGTCGCGGCACCCGCCGAATACGCCCAGACGCCCTGGCTGCCGGCATCGCCCATGCCCGTCAGGCAGCCGTTGGTGAGCGAGGCCGTGAGCGGCGCAGAGAGTGCCTGCATGGCACGCGCGTCGAGCACGGGCGCGTTATCGAACGGCGAAGGCGCCGGCGGACCACCCGCGCGGCCGGCAGCAGCGCGCGCGGCACGATTCGCCATGGTGGCCTGATCGTGCTCGAAGTTCGCGGCCCAACTCGCGCCCGTCACATGGCAGCCCGTGGCAGCACCGCTCGCTTCCAGGTAGTAGAGCGCGGACTGGTCGCCCGTGAACACGTTGTTGCCCGACAGGTTCACCGTCCCGCCGAACAGCGCGAGCAAGCCCGTCGAAGTGACCGAGGCGGGCGTGTAGAAGTTGCCCGTCACACTGACGTTGGCGACCGAGCAGGTGCCTACGTTATAGAACTCGAGCCCGTTCTGGGCGATGAGCGCCGTCGGTCCCTGACCCGTGACCGTGCAATCGTGAACGTTCACCGCGAGACCGCTGCCAAAGAACACCGTGCCATTCTTCTGGTAGTCGGCGATGTTCGTGTTTCCCATCTCGAACGAATGAGCCGATGCGCTGGTCTCGTAGACGTAAAGGCCATTGCCGTGCTGATCGCCGTTGTAGGGATCCTCCCGCACGTGCACGACGTCGCAGTCCGTGATCCTGCCGCCTGCGTCGTACCAGGCAGCGCCCACGAACCGGTAGTTGCCAGCGCCCTTGCCCGCGCCGTCCAACGTGAGCGCCGCGAGGCGCACATCGGCCGCGCCGGTAGCGAAGAACACGGCATGATTCACGTCACTGGTCGTGAAGGTGACCGGCAGCACATCGGGCGACTGCAGCGTGGTCGCCGACCGGCCAGCGCCTTGCACGGTGAGATCCTTGCCGCTGACCACGACCTGCTCGACGTAAGTACCGCCGCCGACCAGCACGACGTCGCCCGCGTTGCCATGATCCACTTCGCCCTGTATGGCATTGCCGATCCGGCGGTTATTGCTGAACGTGCCGTAGGAGTTGGGATACGAATACGTGGTCAGGTTGGCAAGCGGCGTGGCACCGGAGCCCACCGCGACTTTGCGATCGAACGAGTTCGCGATCCAGTAATTCGCCCAGTCGAACTGCGCCGCGGGTACCGTACCACGCGTGCGGATCTGCTGGCCCTGCGGATAGAGATTCACGAACGTGTTGCCCGTGATCTGCGCACCGCCGACGGTGTAGACGAACCACGGCACGCCCGTGTCTGCGCCGTTGAAGCTGATCATCGGCCAGTAGTCGCTTGCGCCGTTGTGGAACGCATTGCCGGTGATGACTCGCCCGCTGGCCGGCCCACTGGCACCGGTGCCACTGGCGATGTCCATGCTGACACCGTCCTGGAAGTTGTTGCCTTCGATCCGGTAGGTCTTCACGTGCGACGTGTTCGTCCCCGTGTCGTAGCGCCAGTCGTCCATATAGAGCGACCCGCCGACATCGGCGATATCACACCATTTCATGGTGAATGCGTCGCCGATGACCTCGAGCGTCTTGTTCTGGCCCGACAGGTTCGTGCCGATGCGAACACCGGTGATCGTAACGCCGTCGCCTTCGACCCAGATGCCGTCGGGGCCAAAGTCGGCGGTGCTGTTCGTGGTGATCGTCGCCAGCACGCCCGCAGCGCTCGTGATCGGCACGCCTGCGGCGGTGACGCCTTGTAGCGTCAATGCGCCCTTCGCCGCGCCGAAGAAGAGGCCGAACTGATACGGGCCGGTCGCGTCGAAAAGCATGCGGCCGCTGGCGGTTTCTGAATAGGCACCGGGCAGGACCTTGACGGTTCCATTCGGATCCACGGCGTCGATGCCGTCCTGGATCGCGACGAACGCATCGGTGCCGATCGTGTAGGAGTTGGCGCCGACGGTGACCACCGCGCCGTTCGATAGACTGCTCCAGCTGGAACTGACGACCACGACGCCCACGCCATTCGCCCGTGCCACCGGGACCGCGCGCAGCGACTGGAGCGTTGAGCCTGCAAGAGCGCGGCCCACGCGCTCGAATGCGCGCAGCGGCTCGGGCACCGGGCTTGCGTGTGCGGCCGCGACGATGGACGCGGTGAAGAACACAGAGAAGATGGACAGCGATGCTCGTCTGCCGAGAGACATGGTGGATCTGCGATGCATGGGCGACCTCCGTGCACGAGTGACCGGGCAGCCGTCTCCATGCGCCGGGCGGAGTGTCCGCGAGACAGGAAGAGGATGACCGGTGAGATGGTGCGGATCTCGGAGACGCGTAAGCGGAGGGGGGATCGTTCGGCGGCAGTACTTTGGGGCGCCGATCGCTACGCAGAGGGGGAGCGTCGACAGAGAGGCTAGGCCGGACTTCCGGGCGAGTAAAGAGAATTCGATGGGAATTCAGGTGTTGCCCGAACGCCCCGGCCGAACTCCTTGTTTAGTATCATTGCGTTCATAGGCATCCGTGCTGCTTCAGTGGCTGTAGCGCACGACCTCGGCCGTCAGCATCGGTCGGCCATCGGCCATGGTCGAGTCCATCTCCACCAGTGCCTCGCCCCCGTGCAGGCATGCCTGCGGCAGCGCAAGCGCGAGCAGGTTCCGGAACGTGGCGTTGCGAGTGCCTGCGTGTACGCTGATCTGTCCCAAGCGTTCGTAACCCGGCGGTGCGGACTCGCCCTTGCGATAGACATCGACCGTCGCCCGCGTGTCGCGAGGCGGCGCGTGTTTGCTGATGACCGAC
>JANYBS010000030.1 GCA_025360715.1 Candidatus Eiseniibacteriota bacterium
CGCGGTGTTCGACATCGCCGCTGCGGCCGCGCTCGGCCATCAGCGTGGCGCCGTGGTCACCATCGACAACACCATCGCCTCGCCCGTGGGCCAGCAGCCCCTGGCGCTGGGCTGCGATCTGGTGCTCTACAGCGCGACCAAATCGCTCTCGGGGCACAGCGATGTCCTGGCCGGCGTCGCCGCCGGTAGCTGGAAGCACCTCACGCCCGTCAATTCGGTGCGCGCCAAGTTCGGCTCGAACGCCGATCCCGAGATGGCGTGGTTGCTCGAGCGCTCGCTCAAGACGCTGCCCCTGCGCGTGCGCGCGGGCAATGCGAATGCGCTCGAGTTGGCGAGACGCCTGCAGCATCACCCCAAGGTCGCGCAGGTGTTCTATCCCGGACTGCCCACGCATCCGAATCACGCCATCGCCATCCAACAGATGCGGAATGGTTTCGGGCCGTTGCTCGGCTTCGAGGTGCGTGGTGGCGCCGATGATGCCGTGCGTGTCGTCGAAGCGTTTCGCCTGATCCACCACGCGGTCAGTCTGGGCGGCGTCGAATCGCTGGCGTCGTTGGCCGCACATTCCTCGCACAAGATGATCGGACTCGAGGGCCGCCAGCGCGCGGGCATCCCCGAAGGCTTGATCCGGCTCTCCGCCGGCATCGAGAACGTCGAGGACCTCTGGGCCGATCTGGAACAAGCACTGGATCGACTCTGAAGATGTCGCAGCTCCTGGCCGCGCGCCTCGACATGGCGTTCTCGCTCGGCTTCCACATCCTGTTCGCCGTGAGCGGCTGCTTGTCGGGACTCTTCGTGGTCTGCGCGAACGCGTGGATGAACACGCCCGCGGGCGTCCGCATGGTGAATGGCAAGCCGGTCGACATCGATCCGATCGCCGCGCTGCTCAATCCCGGCGCGGCGCACCGAGCCATCCATATGACCATTGCCGCGTATCTGGCCATCGCCGCGGCGGCGTGCGGTATCCAAGCGTGGATGCTGCTCAAGCGCCCGTACGACCTGCTGCACCGCCGCGCGTTCGCGATCCTGTTCCCCGTGCTCATCGTGACCGCGCTGCTGTAGCCGCTCTCGAGCGACTTCTCGGCCAGATCGGTCGCGCGTCACCAGCCGCTCAAGCTCGCGGCCATGGATAGGGCAGTGGCATACCGAGCAGCACGCGCCGCTGCGCATCGGCGGCATGCCCGACGAGCGCACGCAGACCACGCCGATGGCGATCGAGATCCCGGGCATGCTCAGCTTTCTCGCGCACGGCAACATGGACGCCAAGGTGGACGGCCTCGACACCGCCGCGCCGCCGCAGGTGTTGCGAGCGCTGCTGTGGACCTTGGCAGGCGGCGCCGTGGTGCTGTTTCCCGCGCTTTTCCACCTATTCGCCATCTTCAAAGGTGCCGCGGCGCAGTCGAAACCTTGACCGCGGCTTGGAATCCCGGCCCCCCGGCCGTGTGCTATCCTCCCTGCCGCGTCACTCGTGAGCCATTCGTCCCGACCGGAGGTAACGCCCGTGAAGCGCATCGCTTCGCTCCTCGCCGCCGCCCTGCTCGTCGCCCTGGCCTTTGCTGCCCAGGCGGCGCCTGAGCCCGCGTCCAAGGCTGCTCCCGTCGACAGCCTGACCATCCTCGAGAAGGCCGTCGCCAAGGACTCGACCAAGTTCGACAACCTGTACCGGCTGGGCGTGCTGTACCTGGACCGTGAGCGCATGCAAGAAGCATCGCGGGTTTTTTATAAGGCGAACCAGCTCAAGCCGAAGAACGTCAAGGTGCTCGTCAATATGGGTGTCGCCGCCGACGCCATCGGGCACGCCGAGGAAGCGCAGGAGTGGTACAAGCAGGCGCTCGCGGTGACCCCGGCTGACTCGGTGGCGCAGTGCCGGCTGGCCAGCTCCTACTACGCGCAGGGCAAATACGACCAGTCCATGACCATCCTGCGCGACCTGGTCGCCAAGCGCCCCAAGGCACATTGCGCGTACTTCACCATGGGCGTCGCGTTCGCCGATGCGGGCATCTACCGCGATGCGATCCGCATGTGGCGCAAGGTCATCGAGCTCGCGCCGGATTCGCCCGAAGCGCTCTCGGCCAAGGAATCGATCGACGTGCTCGAGAAATTCCTGCAGCAGACCCCGCCTGCGGGCGGCGCCAAATAGACCTTCTGGGATCCTCCGCCGCGGGGCAATCTCAGCCAAAGCCAAGGCGGACATGATCTACCTCGACCACAACGCATCCACACCGGTCCGCCCCGAAGTCGCAGACGCCATGAACACGGCGCTTCGCGATCTCGGGGCGAATCCGTCGAGTGCTCATCGCGAGGGGCAGCGCGTACGTGCGGCGCTCGAGCGCGCGCGCGAGCAGGTCGCGCGCTTCGTGCACGCAGATGCCTCCGAGGTGATCTTCGTCTCGGGCGGCACCGAGGGCGATCACCTGGCGCTCATGGGCGCGGCGTGGGCGCAGCGCGAGCGGGGCATGCGCGTGGCGTACGCCGCGATCGAGCATCACGCCGTGCATGGTGCCGCCGATGTGCTGCACGAGCTGGGCTGGTCGCACGCCGAACTGCCCTGCGAGCCCACTGGCATCACGTTGCCCGCGGCGATCGACGCCCTGCCCCAGGGCACCACCGTGGTCTCGCTCATGCTCGCCAACAACGAGACCGGCGTGCTGCAGCCCGTGGCCGCGCTCACCGAGCGTGCGCACGCGCGCGGCATGCTCGTGCATTGCGACGCCGTGCAGGCCGCCGGCAAAGTGCCCGTGGACTTCGCCGCGCTGGGCGTGGACTTCCTGGTGCTCTCGGGGCACAAGTTCGGTGGGCCCAAGGGCGCGGCGGCGTTGATCGCGCGCAAGGGCGCGCCGTTGTCGCCGCTCATGCGGGGCAGCGGCCATGAGCGCGGCCGCCGAGGCGGCACCGAGAACGTGGCGGGCATCGTGGGACTCGGCTTGGCGGCCGAGCTCGCTGGCGTCTCGCTCGCCGCCGAGTCGACGCGCCTGTTGGCGCTTCGCGAGCGCTTCGAGCGCGGCCTGCGGCTGGTCTCGCCCGATGCGCACGTGCACGGCGAGCGCAGTCCGCGCCTGCCCAATACCGTGAACGCGTCGTTCCCCGGCGCGCGCAGCGATTCCCTGCTCATGGCGCTCGATGCGCGTGGCGTCATGGTCTCGGCCGGCGCCGCGTGCGCGAGCGGCGCGGTGGAGCCCTCGCCGGTGTTGCGGGCCATGGCGGTGCCGCACGAGCTGGCGATCTCGGCGCTGCGGTTCTCGTTCGGGCGTGAGACCACGCAGGCGCAACTGGACGAGGCGCTGGCGATCATCGCCGAGGCGCTACAGGTGGCGCGCCGCGTCACCGCCGCAGGTGCGCCCGCGTGAGTGCCATGCGCGTGCTGGCCGCCATGTCGGGCGGCGTGGATTCCGCGGTCGCTGCCGCGTTGCTCGCCGAGCAGGGCCACGAGGTGCACGGCGTTACTCTACGGCTTGCCTGCTACGGCAAGACGCCCATGAGCCCCAAGGCCTGCTGCACGCTCGATGCGATCGACGATGCGCGGCGCGTGGCCACCGCGATGAACTTCCCGTACCAAGTGGTCGATGCCGAGGACGTGTTCAAGCATCGCGTGATGATGCCGTTCGTCGATGGATACGCGAGCGGCCGCACGCCCTATCCGTGCGCGCTCTGCAACCAGCACCTCAAGTTCGGCGACCTCGTGACGCGCATGGAACTGATCGGCGCCGACCGCCTGGCCACCGGCCACTATGCGCAGGTGCACGAAGCGGCCGATGGCACATTGGGCCTGTTCCGCGCCGTCTCGCATGAAAAGGATCAGACCTATGCGCTGGCGCTGGTGCCGTATGCCGCGCTCGCGCGTGTGACGCTGCCGCTGGGCGCACTCACCAAGCCCGAGGTGCGCGCGCACGGCGAGCGCTTGGGCCTGAGCTGCTGGGACAAGGTCGAAAGCCAGGACCTGTGCTTTGTTCCCGATGGTGACTACGCCGGGTACATCCAGAACACGCTTGGAGATTCACGCGGCAGCACGCCGGGCGATTTCGTGAACACTCTGGGCGAGCGTATCGGCACCCACCGCGGCATCGTGCATTACACCGTGGGACAAAGACGGGGTCTCGCGCTCACGGCCGCGGCGCGCTTGTACGTTCTCGACATCGATGCCGCTGGCAACACGGTCACGGTGGGGCCGCGTGAGGCGCTCGAGGAAAGCGGTCTCGTGACGCAGCGCATGAACTGGCTGATGTCCGCACCGCCCGCCGAGGGCACCCGCGTGCTCGCGCGCATCCGCTACAACCACGCGGGCGCCATGGCGACGCTCTCGCACACGGATGATGGCGCGGTGATCGCGCGCTTCGATGTGCCCCAGGTCGCGGTCGCGCCGGGACAGCTCGCGGTGTTCTACGACGACGACCGCTGTCTGGGCGGTGCCGCCATCGCATCGTCGCTGCGCGATCGCGCCAGCGCACCAGTGCGTGCTGCCGCCGGGCTGCCCGCGCTGGCATGAGCGCGACGCCCGCAGGCGCAACGGCGCCGCAGACGCGCTCGCTGGGCATCTGTCTGGCGTGCGGCTGCAAGTGCCCGAAGCCGCTTGCCATGCGCTACGAATGGAATGGCCTGTCGTTCCCGGCATTCGAGTGCCCCGCGTGCGGCATGCGCGGCCTTCGCGTGCAGCCGGTGGGCGAGACGCTCGCCCGCATGTACTCGGCGGAATACTTCCAGACCGACTTCCGCTGCGGCCGCAGCGACACCGTCTCATCCGATGAAGCCGCGTTCCGGCCCGAGAACGACGGGCTGCTCGCGCGCTTCGAGCCCTACCGCGGCCAGGGCCGCCTGCTCGAGGTGGGCAGTGCGTACGGACTGCTGCTCAAGCACGCCACCGAGCGCGGCTGGCAGGCGACGGGGCTCGAGCTGTCGCACGATGCGGTGATGCATGCGCGCGGGCTAGGGCTCACGGTGCACGAGGGCACGCTCGAGTCCGTCGCGATTCCCGAGGGATCCTTCGACATCGTGTACATGGGCGATGTGCTCGAGCACGTGCCCGACTGCCACGATGCGGCGGCGCGAGTCGCGGCGCTGCTCGCGCCCGGCGGGCATTTCATCGTGCGCGGGCCGATCACCACGCATTCGCTGGCGCGGCGCTTGGGTCTTGCGCTTTATGGCGCGGTGGGACGCGACATCGTGCTGCGCGAGCCGCCGTACCATCTGTGGGAGTTCACGCCCGCGTCCCTCACGCGGCTCATGCGCGCCGTCGGGCTCGAGGTGCTGGCGATCGAAGAGAGCAAGATCCCGCCGGGCCGCCCACACGGCAAGAAGAGCGCGGCGCAGCAGTGGGTGATGGGCGCGATCGATGCCGTGAACGTGCCGATCACGCGCATGTGGAACGCCTTCGGCGACCGCGCGCTGCTGATCGCGCGCAAGCCGCTGCGCGCGGCGCGCGGCTAACGCCCTGGCGTCACTTCCAGCGTGAGCACACTCGCGCGCAAGGGAGCCTGGCTCTTGAGCGCGGTGGTGTGCCAGCGGCCCTGCGTTTCACGAGCTTCGAGCGCGCAGCCGCCGGCTCGCACCTGCCAGCCTGCCGGCGTATGCACGAGCAGCCGCCAGCGCGTGGCCGGATCGCCGGGCCAGCAAGGGAACACAGGCGCCACCTCGCGGCCGCCTTGCTGTGGTCCCAGTCGCGCGACCACGCGCGTCTGGCGGCCGGTGCCCTCGCGCTGAAGGCCGCGGCCGTTCGCACCCCATTCGCCATCGAACGCGATGGCGAGGATCGCGCGGCCGGGCCTGAGCTCGCGGTGCGTCTCGATGAGCACGCGGTCGCCGCGAACGGCCCAGATCAGCTCCACGTTCCCGCGTGGATCGCTCAGCTCGACGCGGCTCGGCAGCGGCCCGGTGAGCGCCAGCGAGAGTCGCGACAATCTCTGGTGCACGCGCAGCTCGGTCCTGAGGCTGCCGTTCCAGCGGTCCGCGAGCGGGTCGATCTCGAGCTCGAGCTGCTGTGAGAGCGGCGTCATCTGCTGTGCGAGCCGCGCGGGATCGACCGGTTGCGCGAGCGTGGTAGCGCGAGGCGCGGAACTCGCGGGCTGTGCGTACGCAGCCGCGAGCAGCAGGATGGCGGCAGTCGTCCAGGAAGAGCGCATGCGCGCAGGCTAGTGGCGCGGCGCCTCGGCTGCAACGCGAGAGGGATCGGCGAAACCTTGATGCGCGAACGCCCGCGACGCGGTTAGTATGGGCGTCTCTCGATCCACTGGCCGTGTAGCGACAGCCCACAAAGAACCCGCCCACAAAGAACCCGTAAGGAGACTCCTGCGATGATTCGAACCCGACTGTTGGGCGCCGGGCTCGTCCTGATCGCCGCCGTGGGCGCCGTCGTGGCCTTCGCGGCCACGACCAAGTCCGCTGCGTCGGCCGGCGAGAAGGCTCTGGCGATCGCTCGTGGCAAGTACCTGGCTACCATCATGGGCTGTGGCGACTGCCACACGCCGGGCACGTTGTTCGGCGGGCCGAACATGCAGCACATGTTCGCCGGCAGCGAGGTGGGCTGGAAGGGCCCGTGGGGCGTTAGCTTCGCGCGCAACCTCACGCCGGACCTTGACACCGGTCTTGGCTACTGGAGTGAGGCGGAGTTGATCAAGTTCTTCAAGACCGGCAACAAGCCCGATGGCAAGCAGGCGCTCCCGCCGATGCCGTGGCTGACCACTGCCCAGCTCAAGGATGCGGACCTGCACGCGTTGGTCGCCTACCTGCAGAGCGTGCCCAAGATCAGCCACAAAGTCCCCGAGGCGGTGCCGCCGGGCGCAGACTACAGCGGCCCAGCGATCGCGTTCCCTGCGCCGGGAGCCTGGGATGCTCCGGCCGCGATGCCGGCCGCCTCGCCCAAGCAGTAGCCCGCCGCCGGAGAAGAACCGCGTCTTGCGCTCGAGCATGATCGCGAGAAGTTGGCGCGGTCATGCCCGCGGCCCCGCATCTGTCACACGCGGATTGACACCCGGCGGCAGGCTGCTAGCGTCCGCGCCCCATGTCCCGAACGCCCGATGCCTCTGCCCCCGCAGTCGAGACGCGCGCCCTGCGGCGCGTGTTCAAGACCTCCCGCGGCGCGCCCGAGACCGTGGCGCTCGCGGGAGTGGACCTGCGGATCGAGCGCGGTGAGGTCTTCGGGCTGCTCGGGCCCAACGGCGCTGGCAAGACCACGTGCATCAAGATCCTGAACACGCTGCTGTTCCCCAGCACGGGTGAGGCGCGCGTGGCCGGCTTTGACGTTGTGAAGGACGCGCGTGAAGTGCGCGAGCGTATCGGCCTGGTCTCGGGCGGCGAGAACTCCGGCTACGGGATCCTCACGATCCGCGAGTGTCTGTGGATGTTCTCGCAGTTCTATGGCGTGAGCGACCGCATCGCGAAGCCGCGCATCGATGAGTTGATCCGCGTGGTCGACCTACAGGCCATCCAGCACACGCGCATCAACCGACTGAGCACTGGTCAGCGCCAGCGCATGAACTTCGCGCGCGGGTTCGTGAGCGACCCCGAGATCCTGTTCCTGGACGAGCCCACGCTCGGCATGGACGTGAACGCCGCGCGGCTCCTGCGCGAGTATGTGCTGCGCTGGGTGCGCGAACGCGCGGGCCGCACGGTGCTGCTCACCACGCACTACATGGCCGAGGCCGATCAGATGTGCGACCGCATCGCCATCATCGACCGTGGCCAGGTGCTGGCGTGCGATACGCCCGCGGCGCTGCGCCGCTCGGTGCAGGGCGGCCAGCACGTGGAACTCGAGGTGCTGCCGCGCGAAGGCGTGAGTCCCTCGCTCGATGAACTCGACGGTGTGGCGCTCGCGTGGGGCGCGCCGCACCCCGAGCGCGGCACGCTCACGCTCAAGTTCCGCCTGCCCGAAGGCCAGACGCTGGGCGAGAGCCTGCGGCAGCTCGAACAACGCGGACTTGCCGTGCAGGGCGTCTCGACGCGCGAGACTTCCCTCGAAGACGCGTTCATCCGCATCGTCGGCCGCGGGCTTGACGATGCTGCTGAGCCCGTCGCGTGAGCACATTCGCCGATTCGTTGGCGCTCAACCGCCGTGCGCTCGTGGCCCGAGCGTATGTGCGGGTCGTCGGCGCGTTCCGCAGCCCGGAGCAACTCGTCGCCGACGCGATCTTCCCGAACCTCGGCATGATCGCGTTCGTGATGCTCTACCGCGCCCTGGGCGCGCCCAAGGTCTACGAGTCCATGGCGGTGATCGGCGGCGTGCTGACCACGTACTGGCTCAACGTGCTGTGGGGGATGGGCGCGCAATTCTATTGGGAGAAGCAGCAAGGGCAGTTGCAGCTGTATTTCGCCGCGCCGTGCTCGATCATGGCGATCCTTGGCGGGATGGCGATCGGCGGGCTCGCGAGCACGATCATCCGCTCGATGGTCGGCGTGCTCATGGCGATATTCCTGTTCCACATCGGTCTGGCACGTTTCGCGTGGGGCGATCTCGCGCTCGTGTTCCTGCTTACGATGCTGGCGCTCTACGCGCTGGGCATGACGCTCTCGAGCCTGTTCCTCATGTATGGCCGCGAAGCGTGGCACACGTGCAACGCGCTCACCGAGCCGGTGTATTTCCTCTCGGGACTCTACTTCCCGGTGCGCGTGCTCGGACTACTGGGGCAGGTCGCCGCGGCGATCCTGCCGCTCTCACTGGGGCTGGACGCCATGCGCCAGGTGCTGCTCGGCGCGGCCGCGCAAGGCCTGCTCCCGGTGCGAACCGAACTCGCGGCGCTCGCGGCGTTCAGCGTGATATTCCTGTTCGTCGCAAGGTTCGCGCTTACCCATCTGGAGCACATGGCCAAGCGCGAAGGCAAGCTCACCCAGCGATGGCAGTGAGCACGTTCTTCCAGCGCTGGCGATCGGCCGCGTGGCTGGGCTGGCAGGTGGAGTCCAACTGGGCCGACCCGGCATTGTTCACGCTCTACATCGTGGCACGGCCGTTGGCCGTGGCGGCGATGCTCGTGGCCATGTACTGGGCCGTCCGCGGCCGCGCCGTGCACGAGGCGGCATTCGCCGGCTTCTATGTGGCGAATGCGTTCCATGCTTACGCCAACACCGTGCTGGTCGGCATGGGGTGGGTGGTGTTCGAAGAGCGCGAAGAGTTCGAGACGCTCAAGTACGTGTACACCTCGCCGATCGGCATGTTCACGTACCTGTTCGGGCGCTCGATGGTGCGCTTCACGCTGGCCACGATCAGCACCACGCTCACACTCTTGATGGGCTGGTTCGTGCTGCACATCCGCTGGGACTGGGCGCTGGTGCGCTGGGCGCCGCTGCTCGTGACGCTCGCGATCGGCGGCGTGGCGATCGTGTTCAGCGGACTGCTGCTGGCCGGCGCATGCATGGTCATGACGCGTGCGGCCGTGACCACGCTCGAAGGCGTCACGCTGGCGCTCTACCTGCTCTGCGGCGTCATCTTCCCCGTGGACCTGCTGCCGGTGCCGCTGCAGTGGGTTTCGTACGCACTGCCCTTCACGTGGTGGTACGAGGCGATCCGCCGCTTCCTGCTGGGCGCAGGGGCGAGCCAGCGGCTCGCTGCGCTCACCGACATGCAGTTACTGGGTGCGTTCGCGCTTGTGACGTTGGTCACCGTGATCGTATCGCGCTTCGGTTACGAGCGCCTGGAGCACCGCGCGCGGGCGCTGGGAAGGCTCGATCAGACGACGTTGTACTGAAGCGCACCATGCGGCACGCACGCCGGCGCGCTGCGCGCTGCAGCGCCGCGACTGCCGCCGCGTACGCACGAAGCGTCAACGTCATGTCAGAGGCTGCAAGTGGCGTGGACTCGCGCGCTTCGTTGCCGGTAAGTGGCGGTCGCGGCGCACGTTTTGCTCAAGCGCAGCCTTCGGATGGTCGATAAGCAGGGGTCCCTCAAGACCTATAGACCCTTTGCACGACCCAACTCTGGAGGATCGCTTGTATCTTGGCCCCCTTCTCGCGGCGAGCCTGCTCGCTTCCGCGTTGAATAACCCCTCGGATCACAGCCATTTGCAGGGCGCTGTGGACTCCTATAACGCCGTTTCTGTGGATCATACGGCCCCGGTGGCCGAATTCCCGGGCATGCCCGCCGTGGGCGCCGCAGCCCCGGATTTCACGTACCAGTCGCACGACATGCTGTGGCAGAACCTGCACGACATGCTCGAGCAGGGCAGCGTGCTGCTGGTCTTCGGCGCGAACGAAGAGCAGCTCCGCCAGTTGGAGCACGAACGCGAGGCGCTCCTGCGCCAGGGCGTCGTGCCGGTCGTCGTCCAGGATCGCCGTGACCACGACGTGTGGGCGACGGTGCGCCGCCTGAACCTGAACTACAGCCTGCTTGCCGATCCGCACTGCGTGCTGTCCGAGCAGTTCGGTGTGCTCGACCGCACTTCGCGTCAGGAGCGGTCGGCCTGGTTCGTGGTGGATCGCTCGGGGCACGTGCGCGGCGCGGGCAGCGGCTCGCTGCCCTCGCAGGACTGGACCGGCCTCACCGCCGGTCTGCTGGGCCAGCCGGATGCGAACACGCTGCGTTCGGCAAGCGCCGAGTAAGCGTACGAATCGCGAAGCACTTCGAGAAGGCGATCAAGCGGCCCGGGAGATATCGCCCGGGCCGTTCGCTTTTCGCGTCCAGCGTTCGATCGCCGCGCGTAGCTCCGCGGGGCGAACGGGCTTGGCCAGGAAGTCGTCCATGCCCGACTCCAGGCAGTGCTTGCGGTCGCCCTCCATGGCGTTGGCGGTCAGCGCGCAGATCGGCACGCGCTTGCCGGTGCGCGCCTCGATCTCGCGGATCCCGCGCGTGGCGTCGAAGCCATCCACCCCCGGCATCTGGCAGTCCATGAACACCAGCACGAAGTCGCCCTCGGCGTACAGGTCGATCGCCTCGCGGCCGTCATTGGCCACGGTCACCTCGCAGCCCAGGCGTTCGAGCAGTTTCATCGCCACGCGCTGGTTGGTCGGGTTGTCCTCGGCGAGCAGGATGCGAACGCCGACGAACGGGCCGGTGGGCGGCGACGCTGCAGCCTCGGGCCCTGCGGCATTCGCGGCAATCGCCGACACCTGCGCCGGCATCGGTGGCTCGGGCATCACCAACTGCGCCGGAGACCATGCACCGTCGCGCGTCACGAACCGGCCTTCGCACGCAGGGTCGCACAGCATCGCGAGCGCGCGGGCGATCACATCGTGGCGAAGCGGGCGAAGCAGCCAGCCGTCGGCGCCGGCAGCGGCATTGCCCGCGAGTGTGTCGAGCGCTGGCGCCCGCCCCAACAGCAGCAGCTTCGTGCCTGCGTGTGCGCCGCCCTCGCGCAGGCTGCGCGCGAGGTTGATGCCGTGCTGCGGGTCCAGGTCCGTGTCCGCGATGATCACGCGCACCGGATCGCCGGCGGCATCGGCCGCGCTCAACTTGTGCAGCGCTGCCGGCCAGTCGGGGACCGCATCGAGTCGCACGCCCCACGACGTGAGCCGCGCGCGCAACGCGTCACGCTGCGCGGAAGCGTCCTCGGCGAGCATCACGCGCAGCCCGGCCAGCGCCGCCGGTGCCGAGGGCGAGGCTGCCGCCGGATCGACGGGCAACTGCAGCGTGAACCAGAACGTGGAGCCCTGACCCTCGACACTGTCGCAGCCCACCGTGCCGCCCATGAGCTCGATCAGGCGCTTGCAGATCACCAGTCCCAGCCCGGTGCCGCCGTATCGGCGCGACATCGAGCCGTCGGCTTGCGTGAAGGGTTGGAAGAGCAGCGCGATCTTCGCCGGCGCGATGCCGATGCCCGAGTCCTGGACTTCCACGTGGACCTCGGCACGAGTCAGGCCCACTCGGGCACCGCTCACAAGGATGCGCACGCGGCCCGCATGCGTGAACTTGAGCGCATTGCCCACCAGGTTCAGGAGCACCTGGCGCACGCGGCTGGGGTCGCCCACCAGATGCGCGGGCGTGCCCGGTTCCACGCGCAACGCCAGCTCCAGGTCGCGCTCCGCAGCGCGTGGCTGCAGCAGCTCGACCACGTCATGGCAGATGGACTCGAGGTCGAATGGCAATGCTTCGATGTCAAAGCGTCCCGCCTCGATCTTGGAGAGGTCCAGGATATCGTTGAGGATCGACAAGAGCGCCTCGGCCGACGACGCGATCGTGCGCGCGTAGTCACGCTGCGCGCCGGTGAGCGGCGTGTCGAGCAGCAACGACGCCATGCCCACGACGCCGTTCATGGGCGTGCGGATCTCGTGGCTCATGGTAGCCAAGAAGTCGCTCTTCGCGCGGTTCGCGGACTCGGCCCGATCCTTGGACCGGCGCAGCTCCTCTTCGACCATGCGGCGGTCGGTCACTTCCTCGATCACGTAGGCGAATCGTGGCAGCGGGCCGCCATTGTCCGGCAGCGGGCAGAGCGTGGCCGAGAACACGTGATCCGCGCCGCCTCGACCTTCGAGCTGGAACTCGAAGAGCGCCGGGCCCTGATCGCGCACCGCGTTGCGCATCCGCCGCACCCAGTGTGCGATGAGGTCCGAGGGCAATCCCAGTTCGCTCGAGTGCTTGCCACGGGACGCGCCAGGTGCCACTCGCAGGAACCGCTCCGAGTTCACGTTGTCGAACAGATGCAGCATGTCGTCGCCATCAAGCGCCAGGATGCCGCGCATCATGTCGGCGCCGTCGAAGAACGAGCGCATCTGCAGCTCGCTCTCGCGCAAGCGCGCGTGCGACTTCTCCACCGAAGCGAGCATGGTGTTCACCACGCCCGCGAACGCGGTGAGTTCATCGTGGCCGGCCAGTTCGACGCGCGCAGCGGTTTCCTCGCCGACCCGCTGGACCTGCGCCGTGAGCGAGGCCACTCGCGCCAGCACCAAGCGCTCCATGAGCAGGTGCGTGATGCCGCCCAGCACGAGCAATGCGAGGAACAATCCACCCAGGAGCAGCTTCAGGCTATGCACGCCCTGCAGGTAGATGCTGCGTGGCTGCACCGTGGTCATGAGCATCGCCGGCCGATGGGTGATGTCGCGATAGACGGTGTAGGCCGCGACATGGTCGCCTTCGACAGGTTCGCTGTACACGCTCTCGCCGCTCTCGATCGCGCTCAAGATCGCCTGGGTATGCGGATCGAGTACGCCCTGGTCGAGCCGGCGCATGCGCACATCCAGGTGCATGTGGATGGCGAGCGCCTCGATCTCCTGGGATGTGAGGAATCGCGCGAACATCACGGAGCCCGCCACCGGCCCTCTGCCTTCGCTCGTCAGGAGCGGACGCACGCTCACCATGAGCGGCCCGTCAGCGAGCATCAGGATGCCGGAGTGCTCCGATCCGGGGCGGCGCAGGTCGGCGACGCCACCCGCGCGTTGCAGCTCCCGGAGCAGGTCCTCGGGCATGGGCACGAAGCGCTCGTGCGCGCGGTCATAGCGGTTGGCGTAGACGATGTGGCGCGAAGCGTCGGTCATCGCGACCACGTCGAGCTTGATCGTATGGAATGTGACGTCAGTCAGGTTCGAGCGTACGAATGCCGAATCATGACTGGCGACGAATCGGTACGCGTCATCCCAGTTCGACCAATCCGACGACTTGGTGTGCAGTTCGTCGATGCGTTGCTCGAGCGCGCTCGTGGCGCGATTCGCGTCGAGCTCGCAGTCGTTGCGCTCGAGCTTCTTGTAGTCGCCCAGTAGCAGGGCCGACATGCCGAAGCCGAGCACCACCGCGAGGATCGCGAAGGCGCTCGCCATGGCAAGCAGGAGGTTGCGACGCAGAGTCATCCGTCAGTGGCTCGCGAGGGAGGGTGCGGGCAGAGGGGTTCCTGCGTGTGAGTCTCGGTCGCCGCATGGGAAACCGAAGCGCTGCCGTGGGGCCCTGCGCAGGCGCACGAACGGGTTCGACGAGCGCGGGAAGTGCCGTCGCCGGGGGCGCTTGCACCGCTGCGCGGTAGCGGTTATGTTCCCCGGCCGCTGGACCTTGGGAAGCACCGCCGGGGCCGGTCGATCATCCCGACGTACCGCACGACCGTGGTTTGAGCCTTGGCTCGCAGCCCGGTATAGTGCCGCCCCGCACGGCGGCAGGCATGCGGAGGGATGGCCGAGTGGCTTAAGGCGGCGGTCTTGAAAACCGCAGGGCGAAAGCTCCGTGGGTTCGAATCCTACTCCCTCCGCCAGCTTCGCTTCTTTGGAGAGGTGGCCGAGTGGCCGAAGGCAGCCGCCTGCTAAGCGGTTAGTCGGGTAAAACCGGCTCGGAGGTTCGAATCCTCTCCTCTCCGCCATCATGGGGAACTCGCAAGAGTCTCCCGCCGCCTCAGCAGTACGAGACGGGCCCATAGCTCAATTGGATAGAGCGTCTGACTACGGATCAGAAGGTTGGGGGTTCAAATCCTCCTGGGCCCGCCACTCCTGCGATGGCCGCGTCGCAGCACTCCCGCTCCCCCTCGCTGGGCCGTGGAGGTTCCTGACATGCGTCGCGTCCTCACCGCCGCACTTGTTCTCGCCGGCGTCATCTCGCTGACCGCCGTCGCTGCGCACGCCGACAAGGGCGCCCGCAAGGTCGATCTGTTCTGGACGGCCCCGGACCTGGCCAGCTACAACGTCCGCAGCATCGCCATGCTGCCCATCGCCACATTCGACGGCAATCTCGAGGCGCGTCGAAACACCGAGGTCGTGCTCGGCCAGCAATTCAAGGGCACGGGCTACCGCTGGGTGTCGGGGCCGCTCGCCAAGGAATTGCTCACGCGCGAAGGTGGCGATTCGCTGGTCAAGGCTTACACCGAGAAGGTGCTCAAGACGCCGCGCCTCGATTCGCTCGATGCGCCGCGGTTCTCGCGCGCCACACGCACGCGTGCACTGCTGAGCCTGCGCATCGAGCAGTTCGAGAAGCGCGAGCTGGAGTTCAACCAGAGCGGTCACTCGGCGACGACTGTGCAGATGCGCGCGGCGCTCGTGGACTCGACCGGCCGGCTGCTGTGGACCGCGAGCGGCTCCGAGACCATGGAGGGCCCGTATCAGGACGCCGCTACGGGATCCGAAGGCGTCAAGGCCAGCGGCCTCAACACCACGCCTGTGCAGGTCGGCGGCGCGCCCAGCTACACCGAGGTGCTCGTCAAACTGCTCGGCCGCTGGGCCGAACAGTTCCCACGTCCGGCGGCGGCTGCCGCCGACTCCACGCGCAAGAACTGACGCCGCTCGCGCGATGATGGTCGTCGACGACGAAACCGGCATGCGCGCCGCGCTTCGCGAGGCGCAGGCGTCGCTCGATCGCGACGAGGTCCCGGTCGGGTGCGTGATCGTGCACGACGGCATCGTGATCGGCCGCGGACACAACCAGACCGAAGCGCTTCAGGATGCCACCGCGCATGCCGAAGTGTTGGCGATCGGGGCCGCGTCGAACGCGCTCGGCAGCTGGCGGCTGCACGAGTGCACGCTGTACGTGACGCTCGAGCCGTGCGCCATGTGCGCCGGCGCGATCATCCTGGCGCGGCTCGGCCGTCTGGTCTACGGCACCGATGACCCCAAGGCCGGCGCCTGCGGCTCGGTGCTGGATGTGATCGGCGAGCGCCGGCTCAACCACCGCGTGCCGGTCACGAACGGCATCCTCGCCCAGGAGTGCGGCGAGATCCTGCGCGAGTTCTTCGCCGAGAAACGCAAGAAACACCAAGCCGCCCTGCGGCTGCTCGAGGAGCCGCTGCCGCCCGAGGAGTAGGAGCGCGGCCGCAGTTTTCCGTGCTACGCTCTGCGCTCGCTCCACCGGGCGTCGCCGTCCCTACGACGGCAGACAGGAGCCGTATGCGCGCCGCACGCGTATCTGCTGGCATGTTCCTTCTGGGCCTCGCGCTCGCGAGCGTCCCGCCATTGGCCGCTGCCACCTATCAGGGCCGCCCCGTCGACGACGTGTGGTACCAGGGCCGCTGCCTCTGCTACACGTACGGCCAATTCGATTGCCAGATCCGTTTCCACGGCGATCGCGCGTTCATCCGCATCCCCACCGAGGGCATCCAAGTGGTCGGGGTGCTGGAAGACGAGATCATCCTCGACGCGCACGACATCGTGGTGAACGATCCCAAGCGCGGCGTGAACTGGTCGCTCGACTGCCTCGACCTGGTGCGCTGACTCCCGCGCGACTCGCGTCCCGCACGCTGGTCGCCATCGCATCGTGCAACCTGCACGGCAGGCCGCTGCGCGCGTGCGTGCCCCAGTTCCTCTGCCCTGCGCACAACTCACAGTCGATACGTGAGCTGGCTGCCGCGCCGCCGGCGGGCGAGGCGGCGGCATGCGGCATGCTGTTCATTGCCGCGTTCTTCCGGGACATCGCTCGGAGCCACCGCCCACGACGGGTGTTCGGAAATAGGAGGGGATATGCGCCAGATCCACCGTGCTCTACTGCTCGCGCTCGCGCTGGGCATCGCCATCGCCCTCGCGGGTTGTGGCAAGGCGTCCAGCATCACGGCGCCCACGTCGCTCGATACGTCGCCGCCGCCGCCGCCGGCTCATGGCGAAGGCGCGCCGCTCGGCGGTCCGGTCGGCCCGTCGCAGCAGTGAATCGCTAGGCAGTTCCCTCGGCGCCTGCGTCGTCCGTGCGCGAATCTCTTGCGCTCGTCGCGCAGGCGCTGTGCTTTTGCGCGCAATGCGCTTGAATAGCGCCACGGCGCGGTGACCACCGCCGCGGCCGCGCAGCCCCCGGGATCATCCGCCCCCGAAGCGGAGTGCGTCATGCGTCATACGCACCGGTTCCCGCAGCACGGCAGCAACGCTTCGCCCGTTCACGGCATCGTTCCGCCGCACCTGTTGCGCCATCTCGCTCGGCAGACGTCGAGCGAACTGAGTGAGTGCGCCGATGCGGCGATGCACACGCTCATGATCACCGAGCGCTGGCGCGGCGAACGCCAAGTGCTGGGTAGCATGGCGCCGTGGCTCACGACACCGGTGGGCGAATGCCGGCGCACCGTGTTCGACGCCGGCCACGGTCAGAGCCTGCCGGGTGCGCGCGTGCGCGGCGAGGGCGAGCGGCCCAGCGGCGACGCGGAGACCGACGAGGCATACGACGCCGCCGGGGCCACGTACGAGATGTACGCGCAGGTGTTCGGCCGCGATTCGATCGACGGCCGCGGCATGCGGCTGGATTCGAGCGTGCACTTCTCACGGCGCTTCGACAACGCGTTCTGGAATGGCACCCAGATGGTGTACGGCGATGGCGACGGCATCTTGTTCCAGCGTTTCACGCGCTGCGTCGACGTGATCGGCCACGAACTCACGCACGGGGTCACGCAGTGCGAAGCAGGCCTCGCGTATCGCGACCAGAGCGGCGCGCTCAATGAGTCGCTCTCCGACGTGTTCGGCTCACTCGTGAAGCAGCATGCGCTCGGCCAGTCGGCGGCCGAGGCGGACTGGCTGATCGGCGCCGGGCTCTTCACGAGCCGCGTGCGCGGCACTGCGCTGCGCAGCATGAAGGCGCCGGGCACCGCGTACGACGACCCGTTCCTGGGCCACGACCCGCAACCGGCACACATGCGCGACTTCGTCCCCACGTTCGAGGACAATGGCGGGGTGCATATCAACAGCGGCATCCCCAATCACGCGTTCTACCTGACCGCGATGGCATTCGGTGGCCCGGCTTGGGAGAAGGCGGGACGCATCTGGTACGGCACGCTCTGCCACCGGCTCACGCCGCTGGCGGACTTCCGCGCCATGGCGCAGGCCACAGCCGATGAAGCGCGCATCGCGTTCGGCGAGCCCGAATCACGCGTGGTGCGTGAGGCGTGGGCCGAAGTGGGCGTGGAGGTCGCGCTGAACGCGGCGGCGCGGGCGTAGCGGCGCCCGCTACTCGGCCAAAGCGAGGCCCGGCGCTGGCATGGCGCCGGGCCTTCGCGTGGGCGGTGACGGTCTACAGCGGCTATGCTGCGCGGTCATGACGGACTCCACCGCATCAGACATCGCGGCCGCCGCGCGCGCGATCCGCGCGGGCGAGTTGGTCGCGTTTCCCACCGAGACCGTATACGGCCTGGGCGCGCATGCGCTCGATGCCGCCGCGGTCGCGCGCATCTTCGCCGTGAAGGGCCGCCCGGCGACGAGCCCGCTGATCGTGCACGTGAGCAGCATCCAAGAAGCGCGCGCGCTCGTCTCGCACTGGCCCGACGAAGCGCAGACGCTCGCCGAGGCGCATTGGCCGGGGCCGCTCACGCTCGTGCTGGCCAAGCGGTCGCAGGTGCCCGATGTCGTCACTGCCGGCCTGCCGACCGTAGGCGTGCGGATCCCGCGTCACGATGTGGCACTCGCGCTGCTGCGCGAGGCCGGCGTGCCCATCGCGGCGCCCAGCGCGAATCGCTTCACGCGGCTCTCGCCCACGCGCGCTGAGCATGTGCGCGAGGCGTTCACGCGCGAGGAAGTTCCGATCGTGCTCGAGGGCGGCATCTCGCAGGTGGGCATCGAATCCACCGTGATCTCGCTCGCCGGCGCCGAGCCTCTTGTGCTGCGTCCGGGCACGCTGATGTTTCCGCAGTTCCGTCGCGCCGGTGAGCCGGGCGCGGGCGCCCATGCGTCGCCGGGCCAGCACCATGCGCACTACCAGCCGCGCAGCCGCGTCGTGCTCATGGCCGCGGGCGAGCGGCTTCCCTCGGGCGCTGGCGCCGCGCTGTGGCACTCGCAGCCGCTGGGCTCGGCGCACGACGTGCAGTTGAGCGCCGACGCATCCGCCTACGCCGCGATGCTCTACGACACGCTCCATGCGCTCGACGCCCAAGGCTGGGCGTACATCGCCATCGAGGCGCCGCCTGCGGGCGCAGCGTGGGACGGCGTGCGCGACCGCCTCATGCGCGCGGCAGCGCGGGGCTGAAACGCAGCGGCGCGAGACGCTTTCGCATCCCGCGCCGGATGTCGTGCAGCGGGCCGCGCGTCAGCCCGCGTTGGCCATGGACTCCGCGAGCTTGGCCGTCGCACCGGCCAGGCCCTCGTGCAGCGCACGCACCTGATCGGCCTTCCACTTGCCGGGCGCGGAACGCACGAACGTGGTGAGGTCGTGGCGATTGTCGAAGCGCGCCACGGGGATGTGGAACGTCTCGCCATGCGCGCGGATCGTGACCGTGTCGGGCTTGCCCGAGGTCTCGATCAGGTACGACATATCGTCGCAGCCGTAGTCGCCCAGCATGACCGCCATGGGGACGCCATGGTTCAGGATCGAGCCCGGGTCTTTGGGATCGGTGCGCTCGATGTTCTTGCGGCGCGATTCCTCGGGCGTGACCCACACGTACAGGATGCTGGCGCGCCGCAGGATCTCGGGCGAGAACTGCGCGAGCGAATACTGATAACCCAGCGGCGCCGGCAGCGGCGGCGTGGCGCCATCAGGACCGCCGCGCGCGGCTTCGATCACGATCGTGCGGCCCTCGAGCGATTCTGGCACTCCCGAGTTCTTCTCGCGCACCAGATCCGAGGCTTCCGCCGAGATCGCACGAATGAGCTCGGTGCGGATCGTGGCTGGCAGTGCGCCCAGTTCGGGCTTGGCGCCCACCTTCACCCGCGCGGCATCGAAACGGTCGAGCAGCCATTCGGATGCTGAAGCCGGCGCCACTCGGCGCTTCTGTACCAG
Source organism: Candidatus Eiseniibacteriota bacterium (assembly GCA_025360715.1). Taxonomy (GTDB): domain Bacteria; phylum Eisenbacteria; class RBG-16-71-46; order RBG-16-71-46; family RBG-16-71-46; genus CAIXRL01. The sequence goes on from JANYBS010000030.1 coordinate 19,499, forward strand.
GTCCTCGAAATCCTCATTGAGCAATTGGATGAGCGTGCCCCAATCGCGCGATTCCTTCATGGGCAGGTCGTCCGAATCGAAGAAGACGCCATCGTGCCCACGCTTGCGCAGTTCCTCGGACACTCGCCGCATCAGGTGCACATAGGGGTAGTCGTCCAACTGGACCGTGGGCCCCAGATGCATCTCGTTCTTGCACTGCTCAGGGGTCAGGCTCGCCAGATAGCGCCGGACTTCGGATTTGCCGGAAGCGGGAAGGGCGAGCAGAAGCATCACATCGAGTGGTCGGGACATGGCAGGGACCTTTGCGGCGGAGGAGCGAAAGTGCGCGGTCACGGCCGGCGCGTGCGTGAGGTGAGGCCTGACTATAGGCCCGTCGGCGCGTCGGGGCCACCGGAGCGATCAGCTTCGCGCTGCCTGCGTGAATACTGCTTGCCGCCAGGGAATATCAGGCCGACAATCGGCGTAGGCATGGTGCGGAGGTGAGATCCGCACCGGCCCGCGTTTCGTGGACCGGGACACAGGGTTCGATCACACACGCGTGTGATCGCCCGTGCTGTCATCCAAGGAGGCCTGCATGGCACTCTCCCGGTACATGCCGTATGGCGCATCGGAACTTCTCGCCGATCAAGACGAGCGCATGGCGAAAGCGACGCTGGCCGCGATGGGCCTCATCGCATTGGCGATCGCCGCCGCTGGAACCATCGCAGCGCTGGCGCCGCATGAGCGCATGATTCCATTCGTTCCGCTTGCACTCAGGCATCCGCTTCTCCCGCCGCCGAGCATCTCCCCGCCCGCGCAGGCCTATGCGCCGCCCGCCGCGCCGAGTCCGCAGGCGGTGCCGCACGCGATCCCGGTGCCCACGCCGGATGCGCAGACGCTCGTGCCGCCCGCGCCGGTGACCTCGAGTCCCGGGACGGACCTTGGCAAGTCTGGGCCTGTCGTTCCCGGAAGCAGCGAGATCTTGCCGCAGCAAGGCGATGGTGAGGGCGTACGGCCACAACCGCATGATTTCGTGTATGTGGACGAACTGCCCGTGCTGCTCAAGTCGGGGCCTGTCGTCTATCCCGACATGGCCCGCGATGCGGGCGTGGAAGGCCGCGTGCTCGTGCTCATGCTGGTGGGCAAGGATGGCCACGTGCTCGATGTGCGCGTGGACCCCAAGCACTCGGTGCCCATGCTCGATGCCGCGGCGATCGATTGCGCGCGCAGCTGCGTGTTCAAGCCCGCGCTCAGCAATGACCACCCAGTGATGGTGTGGGTGCAGCGGCCGTTCGAGTTCCGGCTGCATTGAGCCGCAGCAGTGTCGACCGCGTGAGCCACTCGCAAGATGAGAGTTGGCTCGCGCGATTGTTCACTCGAACGTCATGAAGTTGATATCGACGCGTTGCCACATCGCGGGTACCGTCCGGCTCCGAACCCTCACCGTCCGAGGATTCAGACAGGCCTCACCTTTCCTACACCCCATGGAAGAGGTGCCCCGATGCGAGCATTCCCCGTCCGCACGCAGCGCGCTGTCCCACGTTTTCTCCTCGGCCTTCTCGGCCTTGCGATCGCCGCCGCGACGCTCTGCGCGTCCTTCCCCGGCATCGCCCACGCCATCGCCGGCAATGGCAAGCTGCAGATCCACCACATCGACGTGGGCCAGGGCGATGGCGCACTGCTCATCTCGCCCAACGGCCAGACGGCACTGTTCGATGATGGCAACTACCTGAACTGCACGAACATCAAGGCGTACCTGCAGGCGCTGGGCATCACGTCGGTCGACTATCACTTCCTGTCGCATTACCACTCCGACCATCTGGGTTGCATCGACGATCTGGCTGCTGTCGGCATCACGGTGAGCGCGGCGGGGTATGACCGGGGCAACACTTATTCGAGCGGCACGTACACGGCCTACATCAACACGCTCGGCGCCAAGCGCGCGACCATGACCAAGGGGCAGATGATCACGCTTGACGCAGGCTCGGCGAATCCCGTGCAGATCAAGTGCGTCGACCTGAACGGCGCCGGTGTCTATTCGGTGAGCGGATCCGACGAGAACGCCAAGAGCCTCGACCTGCTGGTGAGCTATGGGAACTTCCAGGAAGAGATCGGCGGCGACTTGACCGGCGATGTCACGCTGGGCAACGACGTCGAGACCACCGTGGGCCCGGAAGTCGGCCACGTCGAGGTCTACAAGGCGCACCACCACGGCTCGCGCTATTCGAACAACGATAACTGGCTCAACGCCATCCAGGCCAAGGCCTGCGTGATCTCGTGCGGTGATGGCAACACGTACAACCATCCCACGCTCGAGGCGCTCACGCGCATGCACAACCATGCGATCCACACCTATTGGACCGAGACGGGCAACGGCGTCGCGCCAGATCCGTCGTGGGACAAGGTCGCGCACGGCACCGTGGTGATCCAGGCGCAGCCCGGTGCAGGCGCCACCTTCACGATCACCGGCCCCGGCATCAACGACAGTTACACCAACGACGGCGCGTTGCCGCCGATCCACAACACCGAATTCGCCGAGGGCGTGACGACGCTCAAGGGCAGTGTCACGACCGGTGACTACACGCGGCTCGCGGCGTCGGACGACGTCAAGATGTCGGTGGGCGCGGGCGTCTCAGCCGGTTCCTATTTCACCGACTGGTACGGCTCGTGTTTCCTGGACCATCCGCCGCTCAACTTGACGCTCACCTACGAAGGCAACTTCACGATCTCGCGCACACAGACGCTGTATGTGTACAACTGGTCCACGCTGGCTTGGGACCAAGTCAACAGTGCAACGGTCAGCACCACCGACGTGACCAAGACGTGGTCCACGCTCTCGCCCGCGAACTACGTGGGGCCGTCGCGTGAAGTGCGCTTCCGCGTGGCGGGCAGCACGAACGCCGGTGGCAGCTACACGAGCCGCGGCGACCTCATGTCGTTCGCATACGACTACACGCCGGGCACTGCGCCGGCCGCGATGCCAGCCACGATCGCGACGGTGGTCGAGCCCGCGGCGTTCCATGCGCCGCTGGCCGAGACGCGCCCGGCAATCGATCGGGCTTTCGCGCTGCCGCAGAGCATGCTGCGTCGCGTGTCGGCGGCGCCGTCGGCTGCCGGTGTATCGCTCGCTTGGGCGGTGGGCACGAACGAGGATGCCGATGGGTTCAACGTGTACCGCCAGATGAGCGACGGGACGTTGCTGTTCGTGGGCAACGAAGCGTCACTCGAGACCGTGGGCAGTGAGGCACGCTTCCACTTCGTGGATACCGATTCGCGTGGCCTCGCGGCCGGCGGCACCTACTGGCTGGGAGTGCGCTCGTGTTCGGCGCCCGAGTCGATGATCGGCCCGATCACCGCCGATGGTGCCCTGGCGACCGCGCATGTCGCGCTTGCGGTGGCACCGAACCCGGCGCGGAACGCCACGCGGCTCACGTATTCACTCGAGCGTGACGCCGACGTGCGCCTGGACATCCTCGACGTCCAGGGCCGTCTCGTCGCAACGCCGTTCGCGGGCCGCGCAGTGGCCGGCGTGCATACGGCGGACTGGGACCTGACGACGCACGCGAGTGAGCGCGCGAGCGCGGGTGTCTACTTCGCGCGCCTCTCGGGCGCCGGACAGACGAGCGTGCTGCGCGTCGTGGTCGTGCGCGAATAGGGCAGGGGCGCTGCGGCGCTTTGAAACCTTCAGCGGCCCGTCCCCTTGCCGGGGGCGGGTCGCTCGATTCACGGCACTCGTGCGTCGAGGGATGCTAGTTCCGCAGCGTCACCGCGCGCACCCACACGCCGCGTATGCCGCTCTCGCGGCCAGCGAGGGCGCGGATCTTCTCGAACGCAGCGCTGGCTTTGCTGGCGGGGGCTGCGTTCATGCGGGATCGCCTTCCCGAACCCGCCTCGGGCAACTCGTCCACGCCGCCCACGCCGCGCAGGCGCTCGATCGATTCGTCGCCCACGCGCGCATACGCGATCGGCTTGTTCGGCATTGGCGCCGCAAGGCTCGCCAGATCCTTCTCGAGTTCCGCTACGGGCGACGGGCTCGCGACGATCAGGAAGTGCTCGTGGCCGCCGCGGCTCGTCACGGTCCATGCGCTCGGCTTGCCGCCGCGCGCGCCGGGCAGGGTGATGTCGCTGCTTGCGGGCAAGGGGTTCTTCTGGTCGAACATCGGCTGGGGAAAGAGCAGGTAGCTCTCGCCCTTGTCGTCGGCGTCCAGCACGTACACATACAGTGGCAGTGTGCCGCGCACGTTCACGCTCAAGCGATCGCCCGGGCGCACGCGGTCGCCCTCGGATAATCCCGCGCTGCCGCGGGCGCCGTACTTCATGAGCGTGGCGCTCACATCGTAAGCCTCGCTCGCGATAAGCGGGTTCGGCGGCGCAGGCTTGGGTCTGGGGCGCGTCATGAGAAACGTGGCGCCGGCGAGCAGCACCGCCACCACCGCCACGATGATCGTCTGCGTCGTGGTCCAGCCACCGCCCGGCGCGGCGTGCACGGGCGCCAAGGCGCCCGCGGCCCGCTCCAGCGCCTCGGCCAGCGCCTGCGCGCTCGCGACGCGCGCGCTCACCTCGGGCGCGATCGCCTGCGCGATCGCCGTCACCAGCGCGGCGGGCGCCCCCGGCGGCAATGCTTGTACATCGCCGCGGCCGGCCGCAGCGCGCAGTTCGTCCAGCGACTGCGCCGCGAAGGGCGCCGCGCCTCCCAGCGCCCATCGCAGCGTCACGCCCAGCGCGTACACGTCGTCGGCCGCAGTGGCGGTCGCACCGGCCAGGCGCTGCGGGGACATGAACATGGGCGTGCCGCTGAACGGCCCGCTCGCACTCACGTCGCTGCGCTTGCCCACGCCGAAGTCCGTGAGCACGGCGCGCGACTCGGGCTCGAGCGCGATGTTCGCGGGCTTCACATCGCCATGCACCACCCGCGCGGCATGCGCCGCAGCCAGTGCGCGCGCCATCTGCGCACCGATCCGCGCGACCTCGAGCGCGGGCAAAGCGCCGCGCCGCGCGATCTCCTCCTCCAGCGTGGGCCCGTGCAGGAACTCCATCTCGATGCCGGCGCGGCCGTCGTGGGTGGCCACGTCGTGGATCATCACCACGTGCGGATCGCGAACGCGCGCCAGCGCACGCGCCTCGGCGAGCGCGGCGGCGTCCTCGGCAGGCCCCTGCAGGCGCAGTAGCTTCACCGCTACCTCGCGCTGCAGGCGCGTATCCCACGCGCGGTACACATCGGCGTTGGCGCCGCTTCCCCAGCGCTCGAGCAACAACAGGTCACCCCAGCGTTCTTGGACGGTTGTAGCCTCGGTCTCCGCGACGCCCGCCTGCAGGCTGTGATGGAACTCGGTCATGCGCTCCAGGTCGCGCAGCGCGCGCAACCACGAGCGGTCCTCCTCCGAGACGGCGCTCTTCTCGGCGAGCGCCCAATCGATGGGCTCGCCGCCGCTCAGCGACTCGGTCAGCCTGTCGCGGTCAGTGGCCATGGCCCATCGCATCCGCAAGACGCTTGAGCGCGCGAGTGACCGCCATGCGCGCCGCATCCTTCGTGGCGCGGCCGGTATGGGTGGCGATCTCGCCGAGGTCATAATCCAATTCGATACGCAGGTGCAGCAGCATCCGGTCCTCCTCATCGAGGCTCGCGAGCGCGCGCTCATAGCGCGCCACGACATCGGCGCCGATCGCCATATCCAGCGGCGACGGCCCATGATCCTCGAGGGCATCCGTGACCTCTTCCGAGCCTCGACGGCGGTCCGCCCAGCGAACCTCATCCCTCATACGATTGAGAACGGCGGCGCGAACATAGGCCTGGAAGCCACCCGGCCCGCGCACCTCGATGTGGTCCAGCCGTTCGAAAGTCTTGAGCAGCGTCTCCTGCACCAGGTCGCCCGTGTCGAACAGGCTGCGCGCCCGCATGGGCAGGCGTCCACTGGCCCAGCGGCGCAGCCGCGGCAGGTAGCGGGCCATGAGCGAGTCCAGCGCGCGCGCGTCGCCCGCCTTGGCCAGCGAGAGCAGCTCGCTCGTGGCCAGAAGTAGCGGCTGGGGCTGGGATCCGCTCGGGTCCGCCGGGGTCATAGGCAGGGTCTCGGACTGGAATGGGCGTGGATGCGACTGCGCAGCCCAAGGATAGCCCATGGCCGGGCGGAGGGCATTCCGCTCAAGTGGATGCGGAATAGGACCAAAAACTCATCGGCATACCGATCTGCACCCTACTCAAGGAGGAGTCCATGAAGGCCGCCTCAAGCATGATCGGCGCGACGCTGCTGGCCGTGCTTTGCTGCAACGCGCCGGCGAAGGCCGGCGTCCGTCCTTACGTTCGTGTGGAATATGGAGGCAACGAGTTCCTGACCAAGGCGCTCGACGACAACATCGCGGCGCAGCAGCGTGCTTTCAAGAACGCGGGGGTGGCTTCGGACCTCAAGGGTACCGGTTCCGGCTACGGCCCTGGCGCCGCAGCCGGTCTGTGGTTGCTGCCGGGTTTCCGTATCGGCGCCACGTATTCGTACGCCGCCTCCCACAAGCTGAACATCGTGCACAAGCCAGGTGTCGTGTTCCTGTGGGACAGCATCGACTTCAAGTTGGGCGAGATCGGTGGCGAGGCGGTGCTGCGCATCCCGCACGGGCACGGCATCATGATCGCCGGCAATGCCTCCCAGGCACATGTGGAGTTCACCGAGGACCAGGCGTTCCAGACGCTCGCGGGCGACGACTTTTCGTGGACCAAGGCCAAGAAGGACCACACGGCCAACGCCGCCTTCGTCGGCTATGACCAGACCAACGACAAGGGCGGCGCCGGCTTCGTCCGCGCCGGCTACGCGTGGCGCGACATCGGCGCCATGTCGTCGAACGTGCTCGAGAATCAGGGCGGCCCCGAGGCTGCCTTCACTTCGACCACGGTCGACATGGACCTGAGCGGCTGGTTCCTCAAGGTCGGGCTGGGGTTCGATCTCGGGCGCTGAACGCCACCCTCGGTGGGTGGGACAGAGGCCGGCGCTCCTCGCGGCGCCGACCATCTGGCGCAGTTCGAGCTGGACCTGCCCGCGACCAGTGACGTCGAGGTCGGGTTGTTCGACGTGACGGGTCGTCGTGTGGCGACGCTGGCGAACGGTTCAGTGCCGGCGGGCCATCACGCCTGGCCGCTTGATGCCTCGGGGACCTCTGCCGCGGGCGTCTATTTCGGACTCGCGAGGATCACGAGCGAGACCGGCACGCAGACGCTGCATGCACGTGTGGTCAGCTGGCGGTAGCCGCGGTCCCTCGGCGACAACGAAGAAGGCCGGCGCTCCCCACGAGCGCCGGCCTTCTTCTGCTTCGGTTCGCCTATTCCAAAACGATCATGCGTCCGCGGTCGTGCGCCGCACCCGAGTCCAGCCTCACGAAGTACACGCCCGGGGCAGCCTTGGCACCTTGCTCGTCGCGGCCGTCCCACGGGATCGAGTACGCGCCCGGCGAGCGCCAGCCATCCGCCAGCACCCGCACCAGGCGGCCATCGACCGCATAGAGCGCCACGCGCGTGCGCGCGGTCGTGGCCAGAGCGAAGCGCACATTCGTGCCATTGCGCACCGGGTGCGGAGCACTTGGTAGTAGCCGCGTCGTGTTGGTGTTCGCCCCGTTCGGCGCAACGCCCAGCAAGCCGGTCGGCACCGCTTCGATGAAGTCCCATGTCGCAGTGAACGGCGTCGCGCCGCGCGAGGTGGCCATGATGCCCAGCGCCAGCGGCTGCGACGTGCGCACCGCCGAGCGCAGCGCCGAACCTGCAGGCAGCGTGATCACGCCGCCCACGGGCAGCCGGACGCCGCCGTCGATCCTGTAGTACGCCTGCACCGTGCCGCTCGCGGGCGTCACTTCCAGATACAGGTCCAACTCATTGGCCGTGGCGATGCCGGCGGCCGGCACGAAACTCAGCGCCGGCACATCGGCGATCTCGTGTGTGACGCCCATGTGGAAGGCACCGCCGATGCTGGCCATGGCCAGCTCCAGATAGTCGCTCTGCGTGCCCGTGCCGATCACCAGGCCCTGCGACATCGAATCCGCAGGGGCACCGCCGAAGAACGGCTTCGACAGCCGCGTGTGCACGGTGAATGGCGCGCTGGTGGAGTCCTCGGCCACGCCGAACTGGAAGCCGTACTGCTGGTTGTTGCGGCTGCCCAGCGCATCGCCCGCGGGCACGGCGTCGATCGTGAACTTGCCCGCTGCGCCGCCAGCGGTGAGGTTCGTGCCTGAATATTGCGTGAGGTAGTCGGTGACGCCGTTGGCCATGAGCCCCGTGAAGCCAAGGCCGAAGAGGCCCGTGCCCGGATCGCCACCGTCCCACGAGTAGAGCACCGGCAGCGGCGTGGCGCCGTTCGCCGCATCGCGCGCGAACGCATCATTCACATCCAGGATGCCGTCGTTGTCGTCGTCGGGATCGTTACGGTCCGAGAGCAGATCGTGATCGAAGTCCGCCGGCTGATCCGCCGCCGAGCAGGGATTCGTATTGTTGGCGATCTCATCGGCGTTCGAATAACCGTCGCCGTCTTCATCCAGCGCCGGGCTGTTGGCGCCCGTGCATGCGAAGCCTCCACCGTCGTAGTCGCCCGGCTCGAAGACCCAGATGCGGCCGGTCACGTAGTCCGCCGTCCAGATCGTGCCGGGGAACAGGCTGCCGTCGGCCTGCGCCGTCACATCGAGGGGCGTGACGTCGACATTGCTGAAGATCGGCGCCACGCTGCGAGCCGAGTCGCCGGCTGCGTTGAGCGTGATGCGTTCGATCGTGTTCGCAAAGCTCGCGCCGAGGATCGATCCGAGCATGGCGCCGCCGAAGTTCGAACCGCGGTATTCGACCAAGCCATTCACGGAGTACATCCACTGGGCGAGCGAGCCGTCGGTGCCCGGTACGCGGTATTCGCACTCGACCGGGTCGTCGACCGGAACCGGCGACTGCGGATCACTGGCGTTGAAGGTGTTGGACCGGCTGGCACGCGTCGGGTTGGGGTGACCGGCATAGAAGCCCTTGAACGGGATCATGTGCAGGTTATCCGCATACGTGAAGCTGTCGTTGTCGTTGGGGTCATTCGTGCACACGCCGCCGGGGCCATTCGCCAGCGGCGGGCCGCCCCAGCCGGCGTTGGGGCCGTTGTCGGACGTATACAGATGGCCATTCGAATGGATCAGCAGGTCGTACGGATTGCGGTAGCCGGGCGAATACACCTGCACGGGTCCGCCGGGCGCGATGATCGCCTGGTTCTTGCCGAAATCGCCGCCGAAGGGATCATTCGTGTCGTTCACGCCGGGACGGTTCTCGTCGTCCAGCGTGGGCAGATCATACGGGGTCTGGCCGAGTGCGTTCAGATTCACCGACAGGATCGCGCCGGTCAGTGCGTACTCGGGAAGAAATGAGAAATTCAACGACGGCGCACCCATGTTGCATTGACCGGCCTGCGCCACGTAGAGCGTGTTCGTGAGTGAATCGAGCGCCATGCCGTTCGTGCAATGGTCGTCCTTGGAACGCGGCAGGCCACGCACCAGGTCGATCCGGGACCAGGTGCCGTTGTTCAGGATGAGTTTGGAAAGCATGCCCGAGTTCGTGTCACCGCCAAGATCGCGCGCCACATCCATTCGCGGATCGCTCGAGGTCACGTAGATCACCGGCGAGGCCGCTGTGCCCTTGACCAGGATGCCGGTCACCAAGCGATCGGTGATGGCGGGATTGAACTGGCCGTTGTCGTCGTGGTTGGGGATGTCGCGGATCAGGTTGATCGGTTCGGTCGCGGTCACGTTGTAAAGGTTGCTCGCACCGCGCTGGATCGTGAGCGCGAAGATGCGGCCGTTCGCTTCTGCCACATAAAGCCGGCCGTCGGGTCCGAACTGCAGGCTGGTCGGGTGCACACGGCCACCGCCGCTGAGCTGGCTCTTGCCGAAGTTGATCGGGAAGCTGCTCACGGCGGTTCCGGCCAAGGCGATGGCCAGCGGCGATGAGCCGCCGTCGTGCGTGATGACCATGCTGCCACTCGACACGCCCACGGCGCTCGGCGCGAAGCGCACCTGGAACGTGCGCGATTCGCCCGGGGCCAGCGTCTGCGGCGACAGGTTATGCAGGAAGCCCGGCGAGATCGTGATGTTCGCGATGTGCAGGGACGGACTGCCGGGTACGCCGGTATTCGTGATGGTCACGTCTTTCGGAGGCGAGAGCGTGTTCACCAGCCGCTGCCCGAACTGAAGGTCGCTGGGCGTGGCATGCAGATCGCCCGTGGCGTTCACGGCCACGATCTCGATGGCGCGGATCGCCGGGTCATTCGCATTCGCCACGTGCTGGAAGACCAGCGACAGGTGGCCATCGGTGACCTGGGTCACGAACGACTCCATGCCGGCGGAGTAGCCGCCGAAGTGCGCGAAGATGTCGTAGTTCGCAAGCTTCGTCTGGCCTTCACACACCACGTTGATCAACCGCGCGCCGACGAACTGAGTGCCAGAGTAGCCATCCATGAGCAACAGGTTCACTCGATACGTGCCGGAGGGCACCGGGAACTCCCAGTCCATCTCGGGGGTCTCGGGTCCGTCCCAACGTTCGTCATCGAGCACTGCAGGCGGCACGTATGCCGGCACGGAAGCATCCGGCGCCCGCAGCGGCTGCGAGTGGTAGAAGACGTTGTCCACGATCGGCGGCACGTTCACGAACGGCGAAGCGTTCGGCAGATTCAGGTCCTGGGACCACGCCGGTCCGCCATCGGTCGCTGGCACGGTCGGGCCGCCCGCGTTGACGCGGTAGACCACGGTGTCGGCTCCGGCCGCCTGCGGCCAGAAGAGCATCGTGCAGATCGCGAAGGCCAGAAGGCCCGTGAAGCGGGTCAGTTGGCGCATATGGAGGTCCCATGCGTTCGTGGGGTAGCGCATGTGTCGAGTGGCCTTTCGCCGTGAATGGCAGTGGATTGCGGTGTTCTGCGGGCGCAGCATCCCGCCCGACACAGGGGATATACGCAAGGGTGATGCCGGACGTCAGAGCGTGGTGATGGTAGCTTGGCCGCATGCGAAACTTTGTCTGCATCCTGATCCTGGCCGCTGCGTATCTCGCTGCTGCCTGCGCGCCCTTTGTATATGTGGGCGTGCACGTACTCTACCGCCACGCCGACCTGCCGACCGCACAGGTCGAGCATGACATCGCCTACCTGCCCGATGGCGCAGAAGTGCCTGGGCACCGGTTGGATCTCTATCGCGCCTCGCAACCGCACGCGCCGATGATGGTGTTCGTGCACGGCGGTGGCTGGGACTCCGGGGACAAGCAGCTCCGCGCGGGCGGCGCCGATGTGTATGCGAATATCGGCCGCTTCTACGCGGCGCGCGGTATCACCGTGGCCGTGGCGAACTATCGCCTGCAGCCCGCGACGGACTGGCACGGACAGGTGAGCGATGTGGCCTCGGCCGTGCGCTGGATGAATACCCACGCTAGCGCGAAGGGCGCCGACGCCGGCGCACTCTTCCTCATGGGCCACTCGGCCGGCGCGCATCTGGCATCGTACGTGGCGCTCGACAGCGCGTCGCACGTGGGCCTGGCCGTTCGCGGCGTGATCAGCGTGAGCGGCGCCGCGCTCGACCTGACCGACGCTCAGACGTACGTGCTGGGCGAGGACGTGCGCTACTACGCCAAGCGCTTCCGCGGCGATGACCCCACCGAGGCGTGGAAGGTCGCCGCATCACCGGCCACGCATATCACCCGCGCAGCGCCCGCGTTCCTTGTGATGTGCGCCGCCGGCGAGTCGAAAGGCCTGCAGCGCCAGGCGCAGGTGTTCGCCGATGCGCTCACACGCGGCGGCGTCAACGTGCGGCGCTTGGTCGTCAAGGGCGAGAGCCACTCGCGCATGGTGCTGGCGCTGACGCGCGCTGACAAAGCCGCGGCGCCGGCGGTGCTGGCGTTCGTGAGGGCTGCCAGTTCGGCCGCGAAGGAGTAGAGTTCCGCGCAAGGCCGCAGGACAAGCCACTGAACGATTTTCGACTCCTCACGGATACGAGGCTCCCGACATGAACGCCATCTTGATCCTGGGTGTGTTGTTCCTGCTATTCGTACTCTTCATCATCGGTTCCACGCTCTGCAGCGTCCCGCAGGCGACCGTGTATGTGATCACCATGTTCGGCAAGTACCGCCGCACCATGCGTGAGGGGCTCAACATCAAGATGCCGTGGGAGAGTGTGTTCCAGCGGCTCTCGCTCCAGAATCGTGCGCTTCAGATGGAGTTCCAGGCGATCACGCAGGACCAGGCGAACGTGAAGTTCGCGACAATGGTGCTCTACGCGGTCTCGGGCTCCGACGAGAAGGAGATCCAGAAAGCCGTGTTCAGCTTCGCGTCCGGCCAGGAGTTCCAGTTGGCGCTGCAGCGCACGATCGACGGCTCGATCCGCCAGTTCGTGGCCACTACCAAGCAGAGCGACATCCTGGGCATGCGCGCCGAGATCGTGGACCACACCAAGAAGAACCTCGACGAGGTCGTGCTGCAATGGGGCTACGTTGTTCGCGACATCCAGATCACCGATATGACGTTCGACAAGGAGATCATGGATTCGATGGCGCGCGTGGTGTCGTCGAAGAACCTGCTTGCAGCCGCCTCGAATGAAGGCGCCGCGTTGCTGGTCAAGCGCACCAAGGACGCCGAGGCCGAAGCGGCGTACAAGACGATCGGTGCGCAGGCCGAGAAGCAGGCGGCGGCGCTGCGCGGCGAGGGCCTGGCGCTCTTCCGGAAGAACGTCGCCGACGGCATGAAGGAAGCCGCCGAGAGCTTGAAGGCCGCGGGCGTGGACTCGAACTTCCTGCTGTTCCTCGAGTACACCGACGCTCTGAAGTATGTGGCGGACCACGCGCAGGGCAAGGTGATCTTCATGGACAACGGCGCCGCGGCGGCCACACGCACCGTGCAGGGCATCTTGAGCATGGGCGCGGAGATGCCCGGTCCTGCCGCCGGAGCGGACACCCCGCGGTGAGCATTGTGAAGGCCACTTGACTTAGTTGAGCGATCAGTGTTCATATGCCTTAACACTCTTGTGGCACATGAACACGCTCAACGCAGAAGGACCCCAAGTGGCCTGCCCGATCGCTCCACTCGTCCTTGTCGGTGCCACCTTAAGCGGCACCCATACCGTCTTCTTCCAGGACCGCCGCCGCCGCGCCGCGGCCTGGGCCGTGCTCACGACCCTCGTCATGGCGTGGAGCGCTTACGCATTCCTGGCGCGCACACCGCCGGTACGTCTCGGGCTCGAGGCGCTCTCGGTGCTTGCGGTTCTGGCCGGCACCGCGCGTGCGTGGTGGCTCGCCCGGCATGGCGTGCACTCGCCGCTGTGGCCATGGCTCGCCGCCGCCGTCCGGCATACGGTGAGAGTGGCGGCCGATCCGTTCGTGCTCGGCGTCCAGGTCTGGCTGGCGTGCATGCTCACGATGCAGTGGCGCGGTAAGGCACACTTCTCCGGTATGGAATACGGGTCCGTCGCCCTGCTGCTCGCGGTCACTGCGGCAATCCGCATCACTCGCACGTGGCGCCGGCAGCACGCGCGGCGCCGGCCGTTCGCGGCGCTCGAGTCGTACGCTGCCGCGCGTGCCGCCGAGCGCTGTCCGCTCGGCTTCGGCGCCGACGGCGCCAAGGCGCGGTCGTGAGCCCGCCGCTCTCGCAGAGTTTGCGCGACGGCACGCGCGAAGTGCATGAGCGTATCGAGACGGGCGCGGCGTTCAACCGCCGGATCGTGATCCGCCTGCCCGCCGGGACGCCGGGCGTCGAAGACCCGCAACTGGCACAGGCGCGGGAAGAGTACCGCGAGACTTACCGGCACTTCCTGATCGCAAGCCTGGGATTCGAATCCGCGGTCGACGTGGCGTTGGCGAGCTCGCCGGCGCTCACGCAGGCCCTGCAGCTCGGCTACGAGCACGAAGCGGGTTCGCCCGCCGCGCAGATCCGCGCCGACCTGGAGCAGGTCTTCGCCGAGCGCATGCACACGCAGCGCTCCACGATGACTGCATTGGCCGTGCCTGCGACGCTCGCCGAGCTTGCGGGGCTCGAATACGTGCGCCGTGGCTCGCGCGCTGGCGGCGCGGTGATCGGCGCCATCGTCCGCGCCAACCTCGGCCTCACGCGCGAGCAAGGGGCGTCATTCCTGCTGCACCACGGCAAGCAGACACGCTCGATCATCGATGACTACAAGCGCTGGCTCGATGGGCTCGTGCTCGAGCCGGCGGATCGTCACGCCGCCGTCGCGGCCGCCGCCCGAGTGTTCGAATGCGTCGGGGCTTGGCACACCCAGGTCGAAGCGCAGTTCCCGCAGGCTTGATCCGCGCTGCGCCGCAGACCTGTGACTTTGGCCTTTCGCTGCCCGGCTCGATGATGACACAGTGTGGCCGCTGTCATCCGCAGATCACCACGATCAGGCCTCTGCCAGATCCCAGCCCGAAGGAGCGCGGCTTTGCGCATGAATGATCCGTTGTTCCGGCAGGATGTGATCGGTATGCCCGACACGCATGCCGAGGTGTTCCGGAACGTCTCGGTCATGGAGCGGGCGGTCATCGTCTGCCGGGCTGTGGGCCCTACCTGTCTACAGTTGCTCGAACAGGGCTACGACACGAAAGGTTTTCGCGTTCACGCCAAGTCGTGCGACTGGGGTCCGATGGCCGGCTTCGTACTTCGTGACCCCCAGCTCAACAAGAAGGGTGCTGCGAACGTCGACTACAACACGCGCGAGATCCACGAGGCGATGTACGACGAGCACAACCATTCCGGGTGGATGGCCGCCACGGTGCCGCTCAGGCTCTATTCGCAGCGCGTGAAGTGGCTCATCGACACCAAGCGGATCACGGTACAGCTCGCCGCGGGCGGCAGCCGCTACGTGGGAGAGGTCCATCAGTGTGGCGTGGACATGAAGTACAGCCTGCGCCGCGAATGGGGGAGTGAGGGCCTCGTGTATGACGTGTACATCGAAGAGGCCAACTTCGAGCCCGCGGGCGGCAAGGGCAAGCCGATGCTGGCCATGACGAACCCGCCGGATCACCGCTCGTGGAAGGGTGACGATTTCCGCAATGCGCTTACCGGTGATTACGACCTCTTCACGGTCTGGGCGCTGTCGCGTTCGGGCGTGGCGCCGGGGCAGCAGGCGTCGCCGCAGCACTACGATCACGACGGCGACGACCGCCGCGTGCTCGGGGGTGCGCAGAACTGGACGAATCGCGAGTACATCGAGCACGAACTCGAGCGCAATTACACCAAGGGTGGCCAGGGCACCAAGCTCGGCAACATGACCAATCGCGTGTACATGATCTGCCAGTTGCTCAACTCCGGCATCGGTGTCACGTCATGCGAGCGCGGCAATCGGCCTTTTGGCCCGTTCCCCAACCGCATGGTGGCCTGGCATAGCGACGAGACCACGCGCCCGTTCGTCCAGGACGTGGACCTGCCGCTGATCGCGTTCCTGCCGAACCGCGATGAAGTCCTCATGGAGACGATCCAGGACTTCAAGGACTTCATCCTCATGTGCATCTCGACCGGCTTCCACGTCACGCTGGGCGAAGGCTGGACGCTCACGCCCGATGCGAAGACCGTCAATCGCCTCGGCGCCGAGTTCCGTCATCTGGTTCCGTCATGGGAAGGCGGCCAGTGGAAGGTCGACGATTGGTACAACCGGTGACTTGCCTCGCGCGCTGCGCATGACGCTCTGGATCGACGCCGACGCCGCGCCGCGCGAGGTCAAGGACATCTGCTTCCGCGCGTCGCAACGCCTGGTGATCCCCTGCGTGATGGTCGCCAACCGGTCTTTGGCCACCCCGCGCGGGTTGCCACTCGTGAGCGCGATATGCGTGGACGGCGGCATGGATGTGGCCGACGCGTACATCGTGGAACATGCGCAAGCGGGTGACCTGGTCGTCACGCAGGACGTGCCGCTCGCAGCGTTGCTCGTGCCCAAGCGCATCGTCGTGATCGATCCGCGCGGCGATGAGCATACGGAGCACACCATCGGCGAGCGCCTGAGTGTGCGCGACCTCATGGACAGCCTGCGTGGCGCCGGGGTCACCACCAGCGGCCCGCCGCCCTACGACGCGCGTGCAAAGCAGGCGTTCGCGTCCACGCTCGACCGCGCGCTCACGAGGCTCTTGCGGGCATGACCGATCGGAAGTCCCGCCGGCAGTTCGATGCCGGGGCGATGTGATGCAGTAGCCCGAGAGGCTGTCGCCTCCCGGGCCTTGCACGTGCCACGATCGCTTGCGAGTTCGCGAAGTGCTTCGGGCTACTGCAGCGTCACCTTCTGCTGGCTCACCTGCGAGCCGGCGACCAGACGCACGAAGTACAGGCCGCGCGACAGTCGCACGCCCGACGCATCACGGCCGTCCCACTGCGCCACGAACGGACCCGGCGCGGCGTCTTGGTCAAGCAGCGTGCGCACACTGCGGCCCGCCACGTCATATACCTTGAGAGTCACGTGCGACGTGGTCGCGACGGCGAACTCCATGCGCGAGATGCCGTCGTTGTTGCGGACTGACAGCGCCTTGGCGCTGAACTCTGTCCGGTTCGTCTGGGCAGCGGGGTTCGCCGCCTGCTGTGCGTCGCCGCGGCCACCCTTGCGGTCATGGCGGTGGTCATCGCGGTCATCGTCGCCTTCGCTCTCACGGTGATGCTTGTGATCGAGCGGGTTCTGCGGCGGCGCGACATACGGGAAGTAGGGCAGGAACGGCTTGTCATTGGCATCCACGCCATCGCCCAGCTGATTGTTCGGCGCGACATTGAAGGTGGGCGTGAACGGCGTGGCACCGGCCACCACACGCTCGGCGATGTCGACGACGTCATCGAACAACCGGCGGCCGTTGGGGAAGCCCGACGTGTCGCCGCCCAGCAGGCCGAAGCGGCTCGGCTTGGCCGCGGGAGCCACGGTCATGTTCAGCCGCAACATCTCGCAGGCCACCTGGTTGGGATTCGCCGGCTTGTTCAACCCCGGGATGCCCGTCAAGAACACCGTCACCAGGTCATTGCGCGGTGCCGGCGGCGTCGCGATGCCATAGAGCGCGGTGAGCAGATGCGCCAGTTCGGGGTCCGTCACGTAGCTCACGAATGCGCCGTCGCCCGAGGGCAGCGTGGCGTTGAAGCGGTTCTTGTCCTTGAGCGGGATCACGACCTCGTTCACGAGCGGGTTGCCCAGACGCGAGACCTGCACCGGCGAGCCGCTGTTCGAGATCGTACCGTCGCCATTGAGCGTGCGCTGTGCCAGCCGCTCGGTCGTCGAGTACAGACCGATCACGCCGGTCTGTGCGCTGGGCGCCAGGCCATCGGACGTCAACCGCGTCTTCGGGATCTGCAGCGCGACGGTCATCACGTCGAACCCCGCCAGCGCGTCCTGGCCGCCGCCGAGGTTGCCTGGCGGCTTGCGGATGGTGAGCAGGTCGAAGGTCGCACCCAGATCGACGAAGAACGGATCATCGCGCGGCCCCACGAACACTTTCGAGCCATCCGAGAGCGTGTAGACGGCGGCCGTCGCGAGCGCCATGTAGTTGGGCATGCTGACCGGTCCCACGTAGGCCGGCGCAACCTGCAGGTCGTGCGCCAGCACCGTGGCCGTGCCGTTGTCCCAGCGCGTGATCGTGTAGGTCTGCACGACGTTGAGACTGGGGCTGTTCAGGGCATTCACGACGCCGGTGTTGTAGAGGAATGTGTCGCCGGTGCGGCGCGTGGTCTTGAATTCGAATTCGTAGCGGATGTGGGCGGTGGCATCGCCGACGTTGTCCACGTTCACGTAGTAATGGGCATCATCGTCGAATGCATAGAAGTTCGGGCCGGTTGCCGGTTCCAGGAGCGGCACCCAGTTGGCGACGATCGTCACCTTGTCCTGCGCGTCGGGAGACACCCACGCGTACAGGTCGGTGTCGTCGGCGAGGCGGTCCTTGGCCGTGCCGGGCGCTTCGCTGTGGCTGGAAGCGAACGCCGCCGCCGGCACCAGCGCTGCCAGCGCGAGCATGAGAAGAATCGAACGAAGCTTCATCGGTGATCCTTTCGCAAGGCGCTTGGGTACGAGTCCCGGCGCCGCGAGGGTGGATGGAGTGAGCCGAACGTGCCGGCATGCTCACGGGCCCTGCGAGTCATGAGCCGGCATGGGTTCTACGGCGCGATCGCGAAATCGGATGAGGCATGCGATTCGCATTGAGTGATGACGTGCTCCTCCTCTAGAGTGCAACGAGTCCACTCTGTCTCCCTGCTCGGATGACGGCTTCTCCAAGCCCCTGGAGCTTCCATTGGTCCGAAAGGTCGCGCGCGCCGTAGTAGCCGTGAGCACCTGCCGAAAGGCGGAGTGCCGGCCATGACGGAACCCGAACGTGATCGCGCTTGCATCGGGCGCATGTGCGCGGGTGATGCGCGCGCGCTCGAGGAGCTCTACGACCGGTACAGCGGATTGCTGTACTCGCTGGTCGTTCGCGTGACGGGTTCCGCGACGGATGCAGAGGATGTCTTGCAGGAGGTCTGGGTGCAGGTCTGGAAGAAGGCGCCTTCGTACGATGCCGCGCGCGGAAACGTGGGCGCATGGCTCGTGACCACGGCTCGCAGTCGCGCGATCGACCGCGTGCGCAGCCGGGGATCGCGCCTGCGCGCCGAGACCGCTTCGGGCACCGAGCCGCTCCCGGTCGTTCCCGACGCGTCCACCGACGCCG
Organism: Candidatus Eiseniibacteriota bacterium; assembly: GCA_025360715.1. Lineage (GTDB taxonomy): Bacteria > Eisenbacteria > RBG-16-71-46 > RBG-16-71-46 > RBG-16-71-46 > CAIXRL01. Next base: position 38,094 of record JANYBS010000030.1, read on the forward strand.
TTCGCAGCCAGCTTCAGCAGAGCGTGGGCGACGCGCTGGCTGCGCTCGAGCCCAAGCATCGGCAAGTGGTCGAATTGGCGTTCTTCGAAGGGCTCTCGCAAAGTGAGATCGCTGCGCGCATCGCGGCGCCACTGGGAACCGTGAAGTCGTGGACGCGACAAGCGCTGCAACGCTTGCGTGACCGCGTCCCTGAGGAGCTTCGGTCATGACCGCGCATCGCGACGAACATCTGGAGCTGTGTGCGGGCCTGCTGCTGGGCGCGCTCGACGCTGCCGATCGCGCGGAACTCGAAGCGCACTTGGCCGGTGGCTGCGCCGTGTGCGATGGGGAACTGGCGCGGCTTTCGCAGTCGGTGGAACTGCTCGCGTATTCACTTCCGCAGCAGGCGCCGCCCGCTGCGCTGCGCTCGCGCGTGCTCGCCGCGGTGCAGGCCGCGGCCGCGGCCGAGCCGCGCGGCGCGTCTGCGCCGGCCACAGCGCCCGATCCGCGCGCGGCGCGGGTGATCGAGTTGCCGCGCCGGCAGAGCAACTTCGCGGCCTGGGGATGGGCTGCGGCTGCGGCGGCGCTCGCGATCGCCAGCTTCGTCACGTGGCGCCAGGCGAACGACATGCGCTCGCAATTGGCGGCTGCGCGCGCGCAGGCGGACTCGCTTCAGCATCAGCTCGCCGATGAGCGCCAGTGGGCCGCGCTCGAGGTGGCGCCGCAGGCCAAGGTGGTCGCGCTCGCCCCGACGCCCGCAGGGGCGGTACAGTTGGCGGCGCACATGACGTTCGATCCGGCCACGCGCCGGGGTGTGTTCGTGAGCGACAGCATGGTCGCGCCTGCGGGGCACGACTATGAGCTTTGGGCGATATCCAAGAGCGGCCCGGTCAGTCTGGGCGTCGTGCGCGCCGATTCTTCTGGCCGCGTGCGGGTGCGTATCGCGGACTGCGGCGACCCCGCGACGCTGGGCGCGTTCGCGATCTCGCTCGAAGCGGCAGGCGGCGCGCCCACGCGCAATGCCCCGGGTGGACCCGTGGTGATGGTGGGCAAGATCGCCGGCTGAGCGTTGACATCGCGACCTCATCCAGCCGGGTTCGCGCTCCGTAGCAGGGGCATGAAGATGCCCTTTGTGATCGCCACACTCGCCTTCGCCGCTGCCGCACTGATCGCGGCGCCCATCGCTCGCGCTCATGAATACTGGCTCGCTCCCAGTGCGTACGAAGCCCGCCCGGGGCAGCCGGTCACCGTCTCTGCCGTCGCCGGCACCGGCTTTCGTGGCGAGAAGAAGCCTTGGGCGCCCGATCATGCCGTGCGTCTTCTGGCGCGCTCCTCGCGCGTACTCGACCTGAGCGTCGTCGCGCGGGCGGGCGAGCTCACGTGGGCACGGTTCAGCCCCGCCGACGATGGCGGCGCGCTGCTGGCGTTCCAGTCGGACTTCACGCCGATCGAGCTGCCGGCGGCCACGTTCGACGCGTATCTCGCCGATCAGGGCCTGGACGCTCCGCTCGCCGCTCGCGCCCGGCTGACGCCGCGCCCCGCGGGCCGCGAGCGCTACCGCCGCTGCGCCAAATCATGGCTCGCGGGCCGCGACGCCGCCCGCGCGCTTGCGCCTGTGGGACTGCCGCTCGAGATCGTGCCGCTCGAGGTACCGGGTGCTGTGGCGTTCTTGCATGTGCGCGTGCTCTGGAATGGCCAGCCACTCGCGAACGCGCGCATCAAGACGTGGCGCCATGCGTGCGATGCGGTCGGCGCGCCGGCCGATCCCGAGACTCGCGATTCGGTGAGCGTCGCCAGCGAGACGCGCACCGATGCGCACGGCGAGGTGGATGTGCGCTGCGCCGAGGCGGGCGAGTGGCTCGTGAGCGTCGTGCACATGGTGCCTTCGAGCGAGCCCGCAAAGGCGGATTGGGAGAGCACGTGGGCTTCGCTCACGTTCGTTCGCCCGCAGCCGGCGGTGCGGCGATGAGTGGCGCGCAGCGCATGAGGCGCTCGCTGCTTGCGAGCATGCTCGCCTTCGCGATGGTGTGCGCCGTGTCCGGCGCGGCCGTTGCGCATGACGTTTCGTACAGCCACGCCGAGCTGCGCGTGACTGGGGCGCATGTGACGCTCGCACTCGCGATCCACCGCAACGATGCGGCACAGACACTCGGCGCCGCGGCGCCGGACTCATTTCTGAGCGCTGCTTACCTGGCGCCGCGCGCGACGACATTGGCCCACACACTGGCTCCGCGGTTCGATCTGCGCGCGAACGGCGCGTCACTGGCACTGGTGTTCGATGCCGCGGTGCCCGATCTCCCACGGCATGGCGTGATGCTGCGATTCCACGCCGATGCGCCTCGCACCATCGGTGATGTCGCCGTGCACGCACTGCTGTTTCCGGCCAACAACCTGCACGAGACTTTTCTGGACGTATATTCCGACGGCCGCCTGGCCCGTCAGGCGGTACTGAGCGCCGAGCATCCCGACACGCGCGTGTTTGCCGCGAGTACGCCCGGCATTCTCGCGGTTCTCGGAACGTTCATCGCCGCCGGCGTGCACCACATCTTCATCGGCCCCGATCACATCCTTTTCATCCTGGGTCTGTTGCTGCTCGGTGGATCGCTCGCGCAGGTGCTCAAGGTCGCCACGTCATTCACGCTCGCCCACAGCATCACGCTGGCACTCGCGGCGCTTGGTATCGCGAACGTGCCTAGCCGCATCGTGGAGCCCGCGATCGCGCTGAGCATCGTGTACGTGGCGATCGAGAACCTGCGCGCGGGTAAAGGTGCGTCCGATTGGCGCACGCGTGTCGCGTTCGGCTTCGGGCTCGTGCATGGCTTCGGGTTCGCGAGCGTGCTGCGCGAGTTCGGCCTGCCGCGTGAGGCGTTGGGCTGGTCGCTGCTGGGATTCAACGTGGGCGTGGAACTGGGCCAGGCGGCGATCGTGCTGGCCGTGGTGCCCGTGCTCACGTGGTTGCGCGCACATTCACCGCGGCAGGCGGGACGACTCGTGATCGCGGCTTCGTGGGTCATCGCCGCGGTCGGCGCGTATTGGTTCGTGCAGCGAGTGTTGACCAGGGCGTGAGACGTAGCCATGGGGGATGCGTTCGACGCGCACTGGCCACGTGGAGCCGCCGAGGGGAGATCTTCGGCGGTTTCACTTTGTTCGGGCGGCGAACACGCCGCGCCGAGAGGTAAAATCGTCTACGAGAAACGGCTCGGATACACTAGCATCCGGCGAAATACACGGGCGCTGGCGATCGCTCGCCAGCGCCCCTTGAAAGACGTCGCGCGACCGGTCGGTGTTGTACCGATATTCCCCCGAGTACCGGAGCCGTTCGGATCGCGCGACCTTTTGCGCTTGAAGCCGCACGAGTCGTCGAGGCCCCCGAGGGGCGAGAACCGCGACACCCGCGCGTACCTGATAAAACGCACGCAGAGTCGAAATCGGTCCAGTTTTCTTTCATCCGTATGCGGTCGTTTGTAAAATGCTGTAAGATATAGACTTGAGCGGCGCTGTCTGCGACGCGTCGGGTTTGTCGGCAGGCTGATCCGGGGGGGTGCATGACCGTTTTGGTCCCGCCAGCGGGGCTCGAATCCACGCTCACGCTGCTGGCGCGCGCGCGTCAGGGCGACCGCGCGGCGCTCGGGATGATCGCCGAGCGATATCAAGTGGCGCTCAAGCGATTCGCGCGTGGGCGGCTGCCGGCTGCGGCGCGCGGTCTGGTCGAGACCGACGACGTCGTACAGGCAGCGTTGATGAAATCGCTCCCAAGATTGGGCGACTTCGAATCCCGGTTCCGCGGATCCTTGCTGGCCTACCTGCGCTGCGCGGTGCTCAACCAGATCCGCGATGAGATCCGGCGCGCCCAGCGCCGCCCGGTCACGGCGCAGATCAGCATGCAGTTGCCGGCTTGCGGCGATGATCCCCTGCAGGGCGTGATCAGCCGCGAAGCGCTCGAGCAGTACGACGCCGCACTCGCCGACCTGCCGGCGGATCAGCAGGAAGCCTTCATGATGCGCATCGAGATGAACTGCAGCTACCGAGAGATCGCCGATGCGTTGGGGCGCACCTCGAGCGAGTCGGCGCGAATGCTCGTGCGCCGTGCGATCGATTCCCTCGCGCGCGCGCTGCGTCGCACGCGGGCGTCATGACGCAGCCTCCGGATCCGGCTTCGCACGACTTCGACCACCTGCTCGACGCCATCTCGGATGGCGGAGCGGTGGAATGGGATCGTGAGCGCGCGGCGGGGCATACCGACGACGAGACGCTGGATGTGCTGCAGATGATCGACAAGGTCGCGCGCGTGCATCGCGGTGACGTGTCGCCCTCGCCGGTTGAAACGCTGCTCGAAGGCGAGCGCGTGTGGGGACCGCTGGTGATCCGCGCGCAGTTGGGCGCCGGCGTCTACGGCGAGGTCTATCGCGCCTACGATCCGGCGCTCCGCCGTGAGGTCGCCCTCAAGTTGTGGAGCTCCTCCGTGCAGTCGCGAGTGATCGAGCAGTTGCTCGCCGAAGCCCGCGCGTTGGCGCAGATCCGGCACCCGAACGTGCTCACGGTGCTCGGCGCCGACGTACACGACGGCCGCGCCGGCATGTGGACCGAACTGCTCGATGGGGCCACACTCGAGCAGTTGCTCACCCAGTTGGGCGCCGCCGATTGGCGGGAGACGGTGGTCTTCGGCATCGGCCTCTGCCGCGCACTCGCAGCGGTGCACGCGATGGGTTTCGTCCACCGCGACGTCAAAGCCTCGAACGTCATGCGCGAGCGCGGCGGACGCATCGTGCTCATGGACTTCGGCAGTGCCGGCTATTTCCAGGGCGAGCGGCCCAGTGCGCCCGACCTTCAAGGCACGCCCTTGAGCATGGCCCCCGAGACGCTTGCCGGTTCTGCCGCGACGCCGGCATCGGACCTCTACAGTCTCGGCGTGCTGCTCTTTCGTCTGAGTACGGGCTGCCATCCCGTGGAAGCGGCGTCGCTGCCGGAACTGCGCGAGGCGCTCGCGCGCGGGCCGCTGCCTTCGCCGCGCGCCATGCGTCCGAGCGTGCCGATCGGTTTCGCCGAGGTGATCTCGCACGCGCTCGAGCGCGACCCCGGCGCGCGCATCGCTTCGGCCGCGGAGTTCGAGCGCTTGCTGGCGCAGTCGCTGCGCTCGGATCTGCAAGCGGACACGGCGGGCATGCCCGTGCCCACCATGGTCTCGACCGCGCCGGCGCGCGGGAAGTGGGCTGCCGTGATGCCATGGGCGCTGGCAGCGCTGGGGCTGTTCATGGCTATCGTGCTCTGGATCAACCTGCGCACGGCCGGAGTCGAACCACCGACGCCGATGCAGTTCTCGATCCAGATCCCCGTGGGCGAACATGTGGCGCAGTTCGCGAACGTGGTCATATCGCCCGACGGCACCACGATCGCATTCGCTGGCACCGACACGCTGGGCACGAATGCGCTCTGGACACGCCGCTTCGACGCTCGCACCGCCACGCGGATACCTGGCACCGAAGGCGCGATCTATCCGTTCTGGTCGCCCGATTGCCATGACATCGCGTTCTTCAGCGGAGGTAGTCTCAAACGCGTGAGCGTCAACGGCGGCCCCGTGCGCACCTTGTGCGCGGCCGCACTGGGCCGTGGCGGCAGCTGGAGCCCGAACGGCACTATTCTCTTCGCCGGCGCGACCGAAGGCCCGCTCATGAGTATCGCAGCCACCGGCGGCACGCCGATCGCCGCGACCACGCTCGACGCCTCGGCGGGTGAGCTCTCGCACCGCTGGCCCAGCTTCCTGCCGGATGGCGAGCACTACCTGTACGTCTCGACGCCCGCGCGCCCCGGCGGACACCCGCTCTACGTGGGCTCGCTCTCTTCGGATCGCCGCGTGCATCTGGGTGAAGTGGGCTCGGGCGCCGTCTATTCGTCGGGGCACCTGGTCTACGTCTCCAAGCAGACGCTCGAAGCGCGTCCATTCGATCTGCACTCGCTCGATTGGAACGGCGAGGCCTTGCCGATCACGGACCTGCCAGGAGTCGGCGGTTCGCTCGCAGAACCGCACGCGAGTGTCTCGCGCAATGGGACGTTGGTGTCATCCTCGCTGACGCTGCTCTCGCGCCGGCTCGAATGGGTGGACTTGGTCACAGGAGTCGCGCTGCCGCTGGTTGCGGGGCCCTATTTCGATCCGGCGCTCTCGCCCGATGGCGAACGCATCGCCGCCGAGCAATCCGAGGGTACGGGGCGCAGCAACGTGTGGGTTCTGGACGCACACACCGGCAAGGCGACGCGTGTGACCGACGCCGAGGCGCTCAACCGCCATCCGGTGTGGTCGCCGGGCGGCGACTCACTGCTTTTCAGCTCGAATCGCTCCGGTCACTACGTGCTCTATGTACGCGAGCCCGACGCGAAAGCAGTCGACGCTGAACGCTTCACGACGGCTACGACGCTGCTCATGTGGCCCACGAGTTGGCATCGTGATGGCACGATCACGTTCGACAGCTTCGAGCCTGGTGGCAGCTACAACGTCTACATGTTGCGTGGGAGCAACGCCACGCCGGTCGCCTCGAGCGCCGCCACGGAACAACGCAGCGCACTATCGCCCGACGGCCGATATCTGGCGTACGACAGCGACGCCGGGCGGCACTCACAGGTGCACGTTTTCGACCGCGCCACTTCGCGCGACTTCGTGCTCGCGGATAGCGTGGCGCAGGTGCCGCACTGGTCGCGGCAGAGCGGCCGGCTCTATTTCGTGACACCCGCGGGGGCGATCTTCGAGGTCACCCCCAAGGCCGGACTCCCGCCATCGAAGTGGCCGTCGCGGCAACTCTGCCGTGTGGGCCGAATCGACTCCTACGACGTGGACGCTCAGGGCCGTCGCGCGATCTGCGCCGTGATCTCGGAGTCCCGCCGGCCCGAGGACATCCTCGTGCTCGCGAATCTTCCGCAAGCGCTCAAGCGCGGGTTGTAGTCCCCTCCTCGCATCACGCAGACCATCTTGGCGGAAAGGCATCCCATGCGACTCTCGAGTGCACCGTGGCTTCAAGGTCTTCTGCTGTGCACGACCCTGATGGTCGCGGCGTTCGCCAGTGTGGTGCACGCCACGCCGATCACACTCCACGATCCGCGAATCGCGGCGTTCGTGGGGCAGGCTCAGCAAGGGCCCTTCGACACGCCCGTGCTCGTGACAGGCTATCCGGAATTCACAGGCGTTTTCGGTTCGTCCAGCGTGGGTCTGGCGAATCCGTATCTGGCCGCATCGGTAGCGGCCTATTTCGCGAATGGCGGTTTCTACCTGTATGTGGTGCGCACGGCTGGCGCGGATGACGCTTCGTTGATCGGTGTCGACGGTGGGCCTGGCGCCCGTACCGGGCTGCAGGCGCTACGCGGTCAGGACGCTGTCGGCATGGTCGCGGTACCCGGATCGGTGTCGCACGCGGTACAGAACGCGATGATCGCGCTGTGCGAGAGCATGGGCGACCGCATCGCGATCCTCGATCCCGTCTCGGCTACCGACGTGAACGCGGTGACGGCACAACGCGTCTCGCTCGTATCCACGAACGGCTACGCCGCGCTCTACTTTCCATGGGTGCAGGCCGCGCCGCTGGGCGTCTCGCAGACGCTGCCGCCCAGCGCGTTCGCAGCCGGTGTCATGGCGCGCACGTCGCCTGCCGTGTCACCGACGGGCTCGCTCTCCACGGTGTCGGGATTCAGCCTGGCGATCAACACCACGCTCGATGGCACGCTCAACAGTGCGGGCATCTGTTCGCTGCGGCAGTTCGCCGGGCCCACATTCCAGGTGTGGGGTGCGCGCACGATCGCGAGCAACGTCGACTACCAGTACATCGCGGTTCGCCGCATGGCAGCTTGCATCGAGGCATCGGTCCGCCGCGGCACCACGTGGTGCTTGACCCAGCCCAACGATGCCACACTGTGGGCGCAACTCACGACGGACATCACGACTTTCATGCAGACATTGTTCGCGGGTGGGTGGTTCAAAGGCACGACCGCGAATCAGGCCTATCTGGTGCAGTGTGGTACCACCACGATGACGGCTCAAGACCTGGCCGACGGAAAGACGAACATGCTGGTGGGATTCGCGCCTCTGCGCGCGGCAGAATATGTGCTCACGAGTATCACCCAGCAGCGGCCCAGTGCCACCGGCGTGGCGCCGGGATCACCGCGGTTCTCTTTCGCGGTGCCGCGGCCGAACCCTGCTCACGGAGTGACGACTTTGGCGTTCACATTGCCGCGCGAGAGCGCGGTCACATTGAAGATCTTCGATGCTGCCGGCCGGCTCATGCGCACACTTGCGCAGGGCGAGCAGTGGAGCGCAGGCGCCCACGAGGTGGCGTGGGATGGCCGCGACGAGGGCGGACGGAGCGCGGCATCGGGCACGTATCTTGCGCGAATCGAGTCTGCAAGCGGCTCGCGGTCTCAACGTGTCCTGTGGGTCCACTGACCACACCAGGCTCGCGCATCCAGCGGTTTGTGAACAATGTTCGGTGTACAGAAACAGAGCAAAAAGTGGACTCCGCCGCTGAAATCACTTCTCACGGTGATGCGAGTGCGTTCTAATGTCCATCACTCAGGTGGTGTGCCTTGCCGGTCTGCCGACTGGTCCATCCGAAGGCCACGCCTTTAGTCACGCTCGCCCCCGCGAGCCAGACGCGCCGAATTCCCCCCGGCCGTCGAACCCCACCGCCTGATATCGGCGCTTTCCAGAAGCGCGATGCACCTCTTGGCCTTGTGTCGCGTCACTGTTCCCCCCGGTGCGCCCGCAAGGTAGGCCGTTCGCGTGAGTGCTGTTCGCGCCTGCGACAGCTCTCCGAACATGAAAGGGAGCACTTCGATGAAGCGTCCTCTTGAAGCATGTCTCATCACGCTCACCGCGCTGTTGGCATTCGCGGCCCCGTCGCTCGCCGTCACGAAGACTGTGGTGCTGGGCTCAACCTACGCTGCAGCGCCTCCGGGCGGCTCGGCGGGATCCATCGCCGCCTCGAGTGTCGATCACTTCGTGGGCTCGGGCGAGTGGCGCAAGACCTCGGTCTCGCCCAAGTTCGAGATGTATGTGGATCCCGTCGCCACGTTCGGCTCGTCGTTCACCATTGGGCAGATCGCCTCGGTGAGCTATCACACGCGCAATGGCGGCAACCCCAGCGGCGTGGATTTCGCCATGTACTTCTATACCGCGCCCATGCTGGGCGGTGATGCGAGTTGGTACGGCCGCCGCATTCAGGGCGAGCCGTATCTGTCGAACAACTACGCGCCTTCGACCTCGGCGTGGAACACGTGGAGCACGTCGGCCGGCGCGAACCAGATCGTCCTCTACGATTCGCGCCATACGAATTTCTCATTCGGCTGGTACGGCTCGCCAACGCTGGCGGACCTGCAGGCCGGACCCTTCACCTGGGCCACGTGGCCGGGCGCCCCAGCGGGCTCCGATGCCACGCCCTTCGACTACCGGCCGCTCACGGTCGGCTTGATCTCGTTCCAGACGGGCAGCGGGTGGTCATCGTTCAACGGCGCCATCGACGGCATCACGATCAATCTGAACAATGGCGACCAGTACAACCTTGATCTCGAGAACACGCCTGACAACGCCGTGAGTGCCGTGGCGCCGGCGACGTGCATCACCGCTGCGCACCCGTGCGTGACCGTGCCGGTCAACGTCGCGCGCACCGACCTCTCTGGCGTGCGCGCGTTCAGCGTGACGGTCCAGGTTTCGTCACAGTTGGCGCTGTGCTCGGGCTCGACCGTGGACATCAGCGAGGGTACTTATCTCTCGAACGTGGGAAGCACGCACTATGAAGTCGTTGACAATGGCGGTGGCTCGTACACCATCGACGGCACGATCCTGGGTGCGACCGCTGGCGCCACGGCGGCCAGTGGCAATCTGTTCAACCTCTCGCTCAAGAAGTCGGGCGCCGACGGCGTGGGCACCGTGACGGTGACCAGCGTTCTGCTGCGCGACCCCGATAACGTCGCGGTGCTTGCTTCGGCCGGCACATCGGCCAGTGTGACGGTCGACTACACGAATCCGGTCGCGGTCTCGGGCCTTGTCGCTACGCAGCAGAAGACCGGCAATGACACCGACGGAACGACCAAGATCGGCCTTGCATTCACCGCTCCGGGCGACGCCGCCTCGGTCGAGGTCTATCGCGCGCCGTTCGGTCACTATCCGGAATATGACGACGCAGGTGGCGCGGTGCCGGCCACGCCGTCGTATCCGCCCTCGGCGCCGTGGACGCTCACCGGTGTCACGGCGAGCGGTCAGAGTGACGAGCCTGCCTCGCGCGACTTCTGGTACTACGTCGCGTTCGCGAAGGACGCGTGCGGCAACGTGTCAGCGGTGAGCAACAAGACCGCGGGTACGCTGGACTACCACTTGGGCGATGTCGTGGACCCTTCGAATGTGCTTTCGGTGGGTGACAACCATGTGGACGGCAGCGACATCTCGCGTCTGGGCGCCCACTACGGCATCACGCTCGTTCTCAATGATCCGTACAATTACCTCGACGTGGGCCCCACCACGAATGGGTCGGTGAATGCGCGGCCGACCACCGACAACAAGGTGAACTTCGAGGACCTGGTGTTGTTCGCGATCAACTACAGCCTGGTGTCGGCGCCGCAGTTCGCGTCCCACCAGAGCGCTGCCGACGAAGACGCTCTCGCGCTCGACCTGCCGGCGATGCCGGCCGTGGGCGGCACTTTCGCCGTCTCGCTGCGCATGAAGGGCGCTGGCGATGTGCAGGCTGCTAGTGCGCATCTCACGTATGACGCGGCAGTGGTCGAGCCCATCGGTGTCGAAGCCGGTTCGCTGCTGCTCTCGCAGGATCGCGGCTCGGTCGTGCTCTCGCCGGAAGCGGGCGTGGTGGACTTTGCGATGCTCGGCGTGGGTTCGGGCATCACAGGTGAAGGCGAAGCTGCGCGCATGATCTTCCGAGTCAAGGCGGCCGGCGCACCGGCGATCGCGGTGGGCACGGTGTCCGCCCGCGACGTCCAGAACCGTGTCGTCACGCTGGGTCAGGCGGCCGGCGTCCCCGGTGCGCAGGCTCCGGCGCGCACTGAGATGAGCGCGTCATACCCGAACCCGTTCGGGCACACGACTGCGGTGCAGTTGAGCCTCGCGCGTGAAGCCAACGTGAAGGTCACGATCTACGACCTGATCGGCCGCCGCGTCCGCACGCTTTTGAGTGGCGTGCAGCCGGCTGGCGTGCGTGTACTCGCGTGGGATGGCCGCAACGATTCCGGTCTGCGGTTGTCGGCGGGTGTGTACGTGATGCGACTCGAGACCGATGGCGTGACGCAGTCGCGACGTCTGCAGTTCGTCCCGTAGTTCGCCTGACGCTCGCGGGCGCGCCAGCCTGGCGCGCCCGCGCCGCGTCACTCTTGGGAGTGTTCATGATCCGACCTGCGATCGGCGCGGTGTGCGCAGGCTTCCTCTGCGCGCTTCTGGCGGCCGCTTCCACTGCGCGAGCGACCGGCGTTCAGATCGCCATCGAGCCCGAGACGCTTCAGGTCGCCCCCGGCGATACATTCACTGTGCAATTGCGGGTACCTGTGGCGGGTAGTGCGATCAATGGCTACAGCGCCACGATCGAGTTCGATCCCGCCGCGCTCAAGTTCGTGCCGCAGAACCAGGCCGCGCAAGAAGGCGCGCTGCTGCGTGACTCGTGCTTCTCGCACAACGTCTACTTCACTTTCAGCAGTGAGGCTGACAGCATGATGGCGCTCGAGATCATGCTCGGCAACGGCTGCGCCACGTCGGGGCCCGGCACACTGCTCAAGCTGCGTTTCACGGCGCTGGCAGCCTCCGGCCTGACGTACATCCGCGTGCGCCGTGTGGTGTTCTATAACGACGGCATCTACGTACTGCCCGTCGCGCACAATGACGCCAGGGTCCTTATCGGCGCGTTGCTCAGCGCGCCCCCGGCGCCGCGCGCGGCGCCAGGCCCGCGGTTTTGGGCCGATCCGAATCCGTCCCGCGGAGTCGTTACTTTTCGCTCCGACGTCGCGCTGCGCGGCAGCCCCGAGATCGTCATCTGCGATGTGGGCGGCCGCGTGGTCCGCCGGTCGCGCTGCCTGCCGGGGACGAACGGTGCGATCGCCCAGTGGGACGGCCACGATGACTCGGGTCGCAGCGTCGCTCCAGGGATCTATTCCGCCATGGTGATCGACGGACTCCACCGGTCCCGGGTGCCAATCGTTCGTTTGCGCTGAGCGCAAGGGCCGCCTGCAAGAATTTCAACCCCTTGCAATAGTTGCTTCGCAGTTGCCGCCTCGCGCGCGCAAGTCCGCGCCATTCATGGGGCCCGACGGGGCACGGAACTCGCATAGGGACGATTGGGGAGGCTCACGGCCGTGACGCGTGATTCCTCCCATCACGCCTTGCGCTCCGAAACCCAGAGGACGACTCCCATGAAGTCATCGATCCGGACCATCACCGTCGCTATGTTGCTAACCCTGCTGGTCGGCGTTGGCGCCACTGCCGCGCATGCCAGTGAGACACTCGTACTCGGCAGCAGTTCGCAGATCCCCGCGGCCGGGGGCACCGCGAAATTCAGCAAGACCGCGAACGGGAACATCGAGCTCCAGCTGCGGATCAAGCACCTGGCGCCGCCGTCGCGCATCGTGCCGGGCGCCGTGGTGTTCGTCGTATGGGCGCGCGACCTTGCCGCCGGCTCTCAGGCGCAGAACCTTGGCGCTCTCAAGGTCGACAAGAACCTCAGCGCACGCTTCAAGAGCGTCACGTCGTTAGCGGCGTTCGACGTATTCCTCACGTGCGAACAGTCGCAGACAACCACGGTGGCCGCGCCGCCGGAATTGCTGCCGGTGCATTACGCGGTTCGCTGAACGCGCGCGGCGCGCGCCAGTCAGCGAAGGCCGCGCGATGGCGCGACATCGTAACGGATCCCAAGCGGCTGGCTGTGCAGGGCCTCGCTCGTACGGCGGCCTTACTCAGCCGTCGCTGCGGCCCTCGGCAACTGCGCGCAGGGCGTCGAGCGATGGAATCAGGAAGCGTCCCTGGCCAGAGATGATCAGCTTGTCGCGGCCCCAGCGCGAGAGCACTCGGATCGCGGATTCCACCGTGGTGCCGACCATCTCGGCGACCTCCTGACGCGAGAGCATCATGGGGATCACCGTACCGCCCTCATCGACGCTACCCATGCGTTCCGCCAGTGAGAGGAACAACTGCGCGATGCGCGCTTCCACGCGCTGGCTGCGGCTGTCCTCGAGCTTGCGCGCGACCGACATGTACAGCCGCGTCATCTCGCTGATGAGCGATCGCGACAAGTCGGGGTGGCGCTCGAGCAGGTCGAAGTAGTCGCGTGACGGGATCTGCAGCACCGTGGCGGGCTCCAAGGCGATCGCCGAAGCGGGGTAGGGCATGCGATTGTAGACCGCGACCGCGCCCACGGGCTCGCCGGCACTGAAGATCTCCAGGATCATGTCGACGCCGCCGCCGTGCTTCACGATCTTCACGCGGCCCTTCACGATCAGCGTGAGCGCAGCCGCGGCATCGCCCGCGTTCCACAGCACGTCACCTTTCGCCAGGTCTCTTAGCGATGCGAGGCCCTCGATGCTCTCGCGGTCGGCCTGAGGCAGGCCCTTGAAGAACGGGAGCGAGTGGACCGCAGTATGGATGCGTTCCAGTCGGTGATCGGTCATGGCGGGGCTCCCCGAGGCTGGGTCCGGGTGCATCAGGAGGATGGTGGCGGGCAGCATGCATCAGCCGAGCGCCTGACGCGAATCCGGAAACGCCAATGGAGCCCTTTGGGTTGCGCCGGAATTCGGTAGCGCGGGATCACCGCGGGGAATCGGCGATTCATATGACGGCCGTCATACCCGGCCCGTCGGACCTGGCCGAATCTCAGGGCATGACGAACAACCATCGCATTCCCGCCGGGCCCGATCCCTTCGGACGCTTTCGCTTGGACCATGTGCGCGTGCTCGCGCAGGTGGATGCACTTGAGCAGCGAGCCCTCGCCGGGCAGGTCCTGCCTGGGGCGGGGGAACTGCGCGAGGCCGTTGCCATGCTTGCCCGGCAATTCGATACGCACATGGCCGCTGAGGACGCGGTGCTCTACCCGGCCGTCCTTGCCGCCTTCCCTGCTGGACGCAGCATCCTCGAGGCGTTGTGCGCCGACCATGTGGAACTGCGGCTCATGCTCGCCACGATCCAGCTCTGGCTCGAGCGGCCCGAGTCGTCTGAGCGTACCGAGCAGCTGCAAGTCGTACTTCGCGACTTGGTGGATCTGCTGCGCCTGCACGTCCGCCGCGAGGAGTCTGCGGTTTTCGATGTTGCTACTCGCGTGCTCACGGAACGCGAGTCCGCAGAGATCACTCACCGCATCGCGCCTTACGTCACGACCGAACCGAACTGTCCTGTCACTCCCGAACCCGGGGTCGATGATTCCGGATACCCGAAAGGCCTGTCCTCATGAAACGCGCCGCCTTGATGTGCAGCTTGTTCGCGATGTTGTGCTGTGGTCTTGCCGCCGCAGGTTGTGGCAGTTCTTCCGAGAAGGTCTCGGGTCAGGAAGACGCTGTGCTTACGAGCGCGCCCAATGTGCCGCCGCCCATCACCCGCCATCATCCGACCAAAGTGGTCGTGAAGCTCGATACGCGCGAGGTCACCAAGCGCTTGGCTGACGGAGTGACGTATACGTTCTGGACTTTTGGCGGGAGCGTGCCGGGCAAGTTCATACGCGTGCGAGAAGGCGACATGGTGGAGTTCCACCTGAGCAACGATCCTTCGAGCAAGATGCCGCACAACATCGACCTGCACGCCGTCACCGGGCCCGGCGGCGGTGCGGCTTCGTCGTTCACCGCGCCGGGGCATACTTCCACGTTCTCGTTTCAGGCGCTCAATCCGGGCCTGTTCGTGTATCACTGCGCCACCGCGCCGGTCGGCATGCACGTCGGCAATGGTATGTCGGGCTTGATTCTCGTTGAGCCCAAAGCCGGCATGCCCAAGGTCGACCACGAGTACTACGTGCAGCAGACCGAGTTCTACACTGCCGGCCGCAATGGCGAACCCGGCCTGCAACCGTTCAGCATGGAGAAGGCCATCCGTGAGCAGCCGGAGTACGTGGTATTCAACGGCTCGGTGGGCGCGGTCTCCGGGGACAACGCGCTCAAAGCCAAGGTGGGCGAGACCGTGCGGCTCTTCGTGGGCAATGGCGGACCGAACCTGGTCTCGTCCTTCCACGTGATCGGCGAGATCTTCGACAATGTCTTCGGCGAGGCCGGCACCACCGTCACGCACAACGTCCAGACCACGCTGGTTCCACCGGGCGGCGCCACCATCGTGGAGTTCAAGACCCAGGTGCCGGGCACCTACCTTATGGTGGATCACGCGATCTTCCGCGCGTTCAACCAAGGCGCACTCGGCATGATCAAGGTCGAAGGGCCGGAGGACAAGCAGGTCTATTCGGGCAAGCAGAACGATGAGGTCTATCACCCTGAGGGTGCCACGATCCAGACCTTGGGCGCTGTGGCGCCTGCGGAGGCGCCAGCGAAGGACAAAGCCGAGCGCATCGAGCGCGGCAAGGTCACGTTCAACACCATCTGCGCCGCGTGTCACCAGAGCAGCGGTCTGGGCATCCCGGGCGCGTTCCCGCCGCTGGCGCATTCGGACTTCCTGAACGCCGACAAGCCGCGAGCGATCGGCATCGTGCTCTTCGGGCACTCCGGCCCGATCACCGTCAACGGTGCACAGATCAACAGCGCCATGCCGGCGCTAGGTCTGACCGACGAACAGGCCGCAAATTCGCTCACCTACGTCTATAGCCAGTGGGGTAACGCCGGGCATGAAGTCACTCCGGCCGAGGTCGCCGCGGTGCGCGCACAGAACAGGGCAAAGAAATGACCGGCGCCCGAAGCCTTCGCGCGACGTTGTTGGGCGCAGTGCTCACACTCGCGTGCGCCGCTCCCGCGCACGCCCAGTGGAGCGTGACGGCCAACGATGGCCGCAGTGCGCTCACCCTGGGGTTCCTCGCTCAAACGCAGATCGAAGCCCTTGAGAATCCCGGCTCCAGCGATATCTCGCAGAACGTGTTCGTCCGACGCACCCGGCTCATGCTGGGCGCGCGTATCAACGACCGCACCAGCCTGTTCATGGATACTGACGTGCCGAACCTGGGCAAGGGTCAGGCGAGCGGCAGCAAGGTGGCGAACACGCTTGTGCTGCAGGATCTCGTGCTCACCCAGGCGCTATGCCCGAATTTCAAGCTGGATGCGGGCATGCTTTACGTCCCACTGTCGCACAACTCGCAGCAGGCGGTGGGCTCGCTCTTGGCGATCGACTACGGACCCTACACGTTCGTGCAGAACGATCCGGCCGATGCCAAGCTGGGCCGCGATTATGGCGTGGATGGTCGCGCGTATCTGGGCCGTCAGCATCTGGAATTGCGTGCGGGCATGTATCAGGGCGATCGCGGCAGGAATGCCACCGAGCCATTTCGTGCGGCAGCGCGTGCGGTCTACTACGTTTGCGATGCCGACACCGGGTTCTTCTATGCGGGCACGGCGTTCGGGAAGAAGCGCATGTTTGCGCTGGGCGCCGGCATCGACACCCAGAAGCAATATCAGGCATGGTCCGGTGACCTGACCTGTGACTGGCCTGTGCAGCGGGACTGCGTGACGCTACTCGCTGGATTCACGCGATACGATGGCGGCCGCACCTTCGCGGCGCTGCCGCGTCAGGATGCGGTGCTGCTCGAACTGGGCTGGTACTTTCACGCCGCGCACGTGACGCCGTTCGTGCAGTACGCCTCACGGGACTATCTCGATCCTGCGCGCGCCGACGAATCGCGTGTTCAAGGCGGGCTCGCCTTCTGGGGCAACGGCCACAAGAACAGCCTCAAGCTGGGGGTGGCCAAGCTCACGAAGGACAGGCTGGCCGATGGCTTCCAATACCTGGCCCAGTGGCAGGTGCTGGCCTACTGATGAGACGCGGCATGCGATCCGCGGCCTCTCATGCGCTTGCTCATGTGACCCTTCTGGCACTGCTGTGGGCGCCGGCTGGTCACGCGAGCATTGCGGGCGGCGCGCTGCTGAGGATCCCGGCGGGGCACTACCATCCACTCTACAAACGCCCGGCGCGCGACTCGCTGAGTGCCGCCACGCGCGGCACGAAGCCGCCGCCGCCCGTGCGTGTGGCAGCGTTCGCGCTGGCTCCGCACGCCGTGACCAACGCCGCATTCCTCGATTTCGTGCGTGAGCACCCCGAGTGGCGGCGTTCACGCGCGAAGCGACTCTATGTGGACGAGAACTACCTGCGGCATTGGCGCGGCGATCTGGAGCCGGGTGATGCCGCGCCTGCGCAGGCGCCGGTGGTGAACGTGTCGTGGTTCGCGGCTCGCGCGTATTGCGCGGCGCATCAGCGCCGGCTGCCGTGCGTGGACGAATGGGAATATGTGGCTGCCGCCAGCGAGCGCAAGGCCGATGCCACGCGCGAGAGTGCGTTCCAGGACCGGTTGCGCACTTGGTACTCGCGACCCACCGCCACACCGCTCCCGGACGTGGGCTCGACCTACCGCAATGTCTATGGCGTTTACGACATGCACGGCCTGATCTGGGAATGGACAGCCGACTTCGCGTCGGCGCTGGTGAACGGCGAGTCGCGTGCGGATGTGTCGCTCGACGAAGGTCTGTATTGCGGTAGTGGCGCCGCCAACGCGGCCGACTTCCGCGACTACGCCGCTTTCATGCGTTTCGCATTCCGCAGCAGTCTGTCGGCGCGCTACTGCGTGGCGAACCTGGGATTCCGAGAGGCCGCCGACGCGGCTGGAGGTGCACATTGAAGAAGCTCATGATGCTGGCGGCGCTCGCCGCCGCCGTGGCGACCGCGGGCTGCGCGCGCCGTGCCGAGACACCCGCATCGGCGAGCGTCTCGCAGCCTGCGCCCTTGCCGCCAGGCCTGGTGCCGGGCGAATCGCTCGATGCGTTCGACTCCACGTTCACGGATCAGTCCGGGCACGCCGTCACGCTCGCGAGCTATCACGGTCGACCCATGGTGCTCGCCATGATCTATACGCGGTGCACCTCGGCGTGTCCGCTGCTGCTGCAGAGCCTGCGCGGCGTCGAGGCACGGCTCTCTCCAGTGCAGCGCGCACGAACGTGGTTTGTGCTCGTATCGCTGGATCCCGGCCACGACGTGCCTGACACGCTGGCGCTGTTCGCGCGCTCGCGCGGCTTGGATCCTTCGCACTGGCGCCTGCTTACGGGAAGTCGCGAAGCGACTACCGAGCTTGCCGCGATCCTTGGCGTGAAGGTGCGCGATGACGGTAACGGTGCGCTCGCGCACTCCAGCAATGTGTATCTACTCGATGCGGCCGGTGTGATCCGTCACGCGCTCATCGGGCTTGGCGCCGAGCCGGGAGAGTTGGTGGCGGCGCGGGCGGCCTTGCAGTGAATTGCGAATGCTACTGCGCATCCTCGTACTGGATCGGCTTATCCTTCTTGTCTTTGTCGTTCTTGGCCGGCCGGCCGAAGTGGTACGTGAGCCCGGCGTTCAGCACCTGGTAGTCGCGGTGGTTGGTGACGTGTTGGTGGATGCCGGCCACATCCAACGTCGTCTCCTGGCGCTGTGTCTTGAGCATGTCCGAGACCGAACAGGTGAAAGTGAACCTGTTGCCCAGTACGTCCTGGCGTATCCCCATGTTCAGCACGAAGCTCGGGCGTGAATCGCCCTGAGGCGTGAGGCGGGCGGCCCGGTAGTTCGCGGTGGCCTCCACCGCGCTCGCGTGGTGCGGTGTGAAAGTCGCGGTCATGTTCGCGCTCCATGAGGTGACGGAGCGCGTGCCGGAGAAGCCCAGGTTCGCGGCATCGATCTGCTGGTGGAATACGTTGGCGTTCAAGCTCGCTTGCAGCATCCCCGCCGAACAGGTGAAAACCGGCTCCAGGCCGAAACTGCGATCGCTCGACAAGTTGGCCTGGGTGCGCACGAACGTGGAATCGTTCAAGGCTTGAGTGATGCGAGTGAGCCCGTCGCGCTTGTCCCGGATATAAAGGGTGGGCGAGAACGACAGATGGTCGCCCCGGAAGCGGTAGCCGAGTTCATACGAATGGGTCGATTCGGGCCGAAGCCGGGGATTGCCGGAGTCGATGTTGTAGGGGTCGGTGAATTCAGGGAACGGATTCAGGTCATCGGCTTCGGGTCGGCGGATGCGGCGGCTGTAGTTGAGCTGCCAGGTCGATCGCTTGCCACTCGCATAGGCGAGATGCAGCGTGGGGTAGAGGCCCGTGTAAGTCTGGGCGATGCGCTCACCTTGCGAAAGCAGATCGGGCGTGACGGCGGCGTACTCGAAACGCAGGCCGCCCAGTGCGCTGAGTGCCCCGAGCGGGCGCTGATACGTCGCGTAGAGCGCCTGCACCGCCTGATCCAAACGAAAGTGATACGTCTTGTTGGGGTCCGCCCGCCGCAATCCTGCACTCGCATCCAAGGTGTCGGCGTCGCTGTGAATGTCCTGCCGGATCACATCCACCGCATATCCGGTCTCGAACCTGGAGTCTTCGCCAAGGGGGTCGCTGTAATCGATCGACACGTGTCCCTGATGCTCGGCTGTGGTGAGTGTCACGTCGCTCGCGGCGCCGGGCTGCGGTGGATTGCGCCAGTGATCCTGAAAGTGCGCCGGCTCAGATTGAGGGGCACCTGAACCGCTCGCTTCGATGCGTAGCGTGTGTTCCTCCTCCGCGCCGTCACGCGAGAAGCTGTGCTCGAACGCCCCTGTCAGCCCTTCTTCTCGGTGCAGTTCGTAGCCACTCTGCAAGCGCTCCAAGTCAGATGTGATGGCGCCGGTGCTGTCGGTGCCCACGATGTGCGAGCGCCCGTCGCGCGTAGGCTTGAAGCGGAAATATTCGCCGGAGAGCTCGAACGTGTTCCTGGCCGAAGCGTGGTAGGTCAGCCCCAGAGTGGCTGCATGTGCGTGCGGGCGCATGAAGACCTGATTATCTTCGCGGTAGCTCCGCAGTGGGCCCATGGTGAGCGTGCGCACATCCGAGCCCGTGCGGGTGCGCAGGTTCTCCCGGAAGTTGTAGTTGCCGAACACGTCGAACTTGCCGGGATGGCTGCTGAACGAGAGCCCCTCGTTGTGCCGGCCCTGATCGCCCAGATGCGCCGTCAAGTCCCCGCCCACGGCCACGGCGCCCTTCTGGGTGACGATGTTGATGATCCCTGACGCGCCCTCAGGTGTGAACCGCGCGGATGGATTGGTGATCACCTCGATCTTCTCGATCGACGCGGCCGGCAATTGCTGCAGCACATCGGCGCGGCTTGCGCCCATGAGCGCGGACTTCTTGCCGTTGATCAGGATCATCACATCGGGCGAGCCCCGCAGGCTCACGTTGCCATCCACGTCAACCTGGACCGACGGGATGTTCTGCAGCAGGTCGCTCACCGAACTCGCCTTGGCCATGAGGTCCTTGCTCACGTTGTACACGTGCCGGTCGATGTCATGACGAAACACGCTACGCTCGCCCGACACCTGGACTTCATCAAGCACGAGCGCCGATGGCTTGAGGGCGATCGCGCGCAGATCGACGCGCGGGTTCGCGGCGTCGAGCGTGAACAGCGGTGTGCGCACGCTGCGATGACCGATCTGGCTGCACTCGATCACGTACGCGCCAAACGCCACCCGAACGAACTGGAACGAGCCGTCGGCGGCCGAGAGCATGCCGACGATGCGGGTGGAGTCCGCCCGGCTGCGCAACACGACATTCGCGCCTTCCAGCGCAGCGTGTGTCGCGGCGTCCACTGCGCTGCCGGTCACGGTGCCGCCGGTATCGGACGCGCTATGCGCGATCCGCGCAGTGAGAGCCCCGAGCGCGGCCACGACGAGCGCCAGGAACCCGATTCTGTTCCTCACGGCGCCAGCCGGTAGAGGATCTCGAGCGTCTGATCGCTGCTGGTCTCGCTCATCTGGGTGACCAGTTGGTAGTCGGTGCGCATGCGCGCGCGTTCGGCTTCGTTGCGGAAGGGCGCGCTGGTGCCCACGAACGCATTGCCGTTGCGCAGGAAGCCCGCGCGCACCACGAGCCACGTGGGCTTCTGCGTATCGAGTATGTCGGCGTACCAGCCTTCGCCTTTGGCGCGGCGACGTGAGACGACGGGAGAGACGAGACCCACTTCATCGAGGATGCGCAGGTTCGTGCACGCGTAGCCGATGGTACCGATGGGCTCGAGGAAGATCGACTGACCCGGCTTGGCGCGCTCGCTGATCGCCTGCGCCACGCCGCCGAAACTCTGGCCTTCGGTTGCGGCGCGGCCTCGGTAGAGATTCCCCTCGAACGTCCAGTGACCGAGCACGGCGAGCAGCAGGCCCGCGTAAATCCAGCGTCCGCGCACGATCAGAGGCATGCCGACGCTCGCCAGCAGGATCCATGCGGTGAGCGGCACCGCGAAATACCAGAAGAAGTAGCTCGTGCCGGCCACGATGTTGGCCAGCCAGATCGCGCACGCGGCCAGGGCGGCGGCCGTCAACAGCGTGCGCTTGCGGCCCCACAATGCGTGCGCGCCGGCCAGCGCTGCCGGCGTCACGAGCACGGCGAGCAGGAAGAAGTTGCTGCCTTCGGAAGTCTCGGAGAGCTGATTGCTGAGCGGGAACGGGAATGCCCAGTCCCACCACTGCTTGGCGTGCAGAGGTCCGGGTGTGCCATAGACGACCTGCTTGGCGACTACGCTCTGCGGGATCGGCGAGCCGTAGTACGCACCCAGTACGATGGCGCCCGCGACCAGGATCGCCGCCGCGATCGCGCGGTTCCGCCATGATGCCCACAGCGCGATCACGAGCGCCGCGATCACGCCTTCGGGCCGCAAGAGCGCGAGCATGCCGAGCGCGACGCCAGCCGCCGACGCGCGGCGGTCGACGAGCCACGCGGTAAGCGCGATGCCCATGACCAGCACGCCAGTCTCGAGGCCCGTGGCCGCGAGGCCGCTGTAGTAGGGCCAGAACGCGAAGAAGAGCGCAAAGCACCACGCCGACGCGCGCGATGCGTGGCGCTGCAGGAGCGAGGTGAACGCGAGCAACGTGACCAGGTCGGCCGCGAGCAACGAGAAGCGCGCCCACGCGGAAGGATCCTGTCCGAGCTTGAGGCCCAGTGCGAGCCACGCCATCCACGGCGCAGACGTGAAGCCCATCACGTGCTCGCCGGCGTTATAGACCGGCCCCGCGCCGTGCACCCAGTTCCACGCATAGCGCAGCGTGATGAACGCGTCCTCGGACAGGAACGCGACCTGCGACGCCATGACCATGCGGCATGCGATCAGCGATAGTGCCGGCACCAAGTAGGGCCCGCGCGGATCCAGCAGTGTGAGTGCACCGCCAAAGCCGACTGCGGCCTCGGATCTTGTCGTGTTCGGGCGCTCGGCGCGGGTGCGTGCCGTGGCGCTCATGTTTGCGCGGTGCTCCGGCGCTGGGTCCACGCATTCGCTTCGGCGAACGCCGCCTCGATCGTGAGCACGCGGCCCGCGGCGTAAGCGGCGGCGAAGTCCGCGCCCAGGGCCGCGGCGGCGCGTTCGCGCAGTGGCGCGTGGAACCGTGCGTCAGCGGGCTCGCGCGTGGCGCCCGTGCGCTCCATCATGCCCTCGGAAGCACCGTAGAGCCGAGCGCTCAAAGCGTGCTCGCCCATCGCTGATGCGAGCGCACCGCTCACGTCGACGGCTGCACCATAGATACGCTTGGAACCGGCTTTCGCCGAAGCTACGCAGGCTTCCCGAAGGCTCGCGAGTGCGCTGGGAAGATCGCCCAAGCTGATGCGGATCATGGCCAGGTTGTTGTTCGTGATGGCGATGTTCGGGATGCTGCTACGGCGAAGCGCGATCGGCATGAGTTCGTCGTAGATCTTGAGCGCGCCCGGCAGGTCGCCCTCGGAGCGAAGGATCTCGCCCAGATAGGTGAGTCCCGAGGTCAGGCTCGGCAGGTGGTCGATGCGCCGCGCCGTGTCGATGAACTCCTCACACAGAGCGCGCGCTTCATCCACCTTGCCCAGCGCGTACAGTGCGCACGATGTCGCGTCGAGCGCGCGCAGCAATGCGCGCGAATCCGTCGCGGCGCGCGCGATCTCGAGTGCCTTCTGCCCATGGGCAAGCGACTCGGCGTATGCGCCACGGAAGTAGCTCAAGTCACTGACCGTGGCCAGGATCCGCGCGCGTTCCGGCACGATCGCACTTTGATCGCCGCGCGCGAGGGCTTCATGAAGTGTGCGCAGGCCCAGCTCCAGGAGGCTGCGGTCCGCCCAGTAGCGGTCGGCCGGTGCAAGCAACTGCAAGCCTCGCAGCGCTCCGGCCTGTGCCTGATCGCACCACGCGTGGGCCGCAAGGATATTCTCGAGCTCGGCGTCGAAGACTGCGCTCGCGCCAAGTGATTCCGCGCTGTTCATCTTGTCATCATAGGCGCGCGTGAACCCCGTGAAGCGCTCCAGGTGCCGGTCGCGCACGCGGTCGCGCTCGGGGTGCGCATTGAGCATCTCGAGCGCGAACTGCCGCACGGTCTCGAGCATCGAATAGCGTGCCTCGCGGCCTTCGTCGCGGTCCACGTTCACGAGCGACTTGTCCACAAGCCGCGTGAGCAGGTCGAGTACTTCGAACTCGTCGGCTTCGTCGCCCGCAACGGCCACGGCATCGGGCAACGTCCAGCCGCCGGCGAATACCGCCATGTCGCGAAAGAGGTCCTGCTCGAGTTCATCGAGCTGATCGTAGCTCCACTGGATGGTGGCGCGCAGTGTCTGGTGCCGCGCCATGGCCTTGCTGCCGCCCGTGAGCAACTTGAAGCGGTCGTCGAGGCGCGAGCGGATCTGCTCCACGGTGAGCATTTTCACGCGCGCAGCCGCCAGCTCGATGGCCAGCGGCATTCCGTCGAGCCGCCGGCAGATCTCGGCCACGGCAGGGGCCGTGACGGCCGTGAGCGCGAACTCGCTGGCCGCCAGCCGCGCGCGGTCCACGAACAGCCGCACGGCGTCGGACTCCTCCACGGCTTGCAGGTCGTTCTGCGTCGCCACACTGGGCACCGCGAGCGAGCGCAGCGCGAAGACGTGCTCGCCGGAGACGCCGAGTCCTTCGCGGCTCGTGATGATCAGTCGCAGTTGCTCGGTCGCCGACAGCAGTTCGTCGACGGCCTCGCTGGTGGCTTGCAACAGGTGCTCGCAGTTATCGAGCACGATCAGCACGCGCTTGCCGGTGAGATGGCGGGCGATGGTGGCCATCAAGGGCTGTCCGGATTCCTCCTGAACACCCAGCGTGGTCGCGAGCGTGAGCACGAAGCGCGAATCTTCGGAGACGGGCGCCAGGTCCACCCAGTACACGCCATCGGGATGCGCATCGAGCAGGCTCTCGGCGAGCCGCAGCCCCAGCCGCGTCTTGCCGCAACCGCCCACACCCGAGAGTGTGAGCAGGCGTGTCTCGCACATGAGGCGCGCGCACTCGGCCAGTTCACGGACACGGCCCACGAAGCTCGTGCGCTGGCGCGGCAGGTTGCCTGGCACCGTGGCGTCGCGGCCCACTGGCGCGGGCGTCGGCGTGCGCGCACCCGTCATCGCCATGGCGAGCGCCTCGGCGAATCGCGCCATGGTGGGGTAGCGGTCGGCGGGTGTCTTGGCGAGCGCCTTCTCGATCACGCGCTCCACGGCCTCGGGCACGCCGGGACGTACCGAGCGCAACGGCGGCACGGGGTCGTTCGCATGGCGCGCGAACAGTGAGGCCACCGATGCGGCATTGAAGGGCGGCTGTCCGGCGAGCATCTCGTAGAGCACGATGCCAAGGCTGTACTGGTCGGCGCGACCATCGATGGCCGCGTCCCCGGCGGCCTGCTCGGGCGCCATATAAAGAGGAGTTCCCACGGTGAGGCCCACGCCCGTTGCGGCCTGGGTGGCCGCGAGCGTGACCGTGCCCACCTCGCGCGTGGTAGCGCGGGCGATGCCGAAGTCGGCGACCATCGCGATGCCGTCGGAGAGCAGCACGTTCTCGGGCTTGATGTCGCGGTGGATCAGACCCTGCGCATGCGCATGCCCCAATGCTCCCGCGATCTCGCGCGCCAGGCGCAGCGCTTCGTCGAGCGCCATCTGCCGCTCGCGGTCCAGACGCGCGCGAAGGGACTCGCCCGTGACGTGCGGCATCACGTAGTAGAGCTGCCCGGCGGCGGCGCCGGAATCGAACAGCGGCAGGATGTGCGGGTGCGAGAGCCGCGCGGCGATCTCGATCTCGCGCAGGAACCGGTCGGGGCCGATGACCGCCGCCAGATCCGGGTGCATGATCTTGACCGCGACCTTGCGGCGGTGCTTGAGGTCGTCGGCCAGATAGACCGTGGCCATGCCGCCGCGGCCGAGTTCGCGCTCGATCAAGTAGCGCTCGGCCAGCGCAGCAGCGAGGGATTCCGGAAAGTCGCTCAAATCGGGTACGGCTCCG
>JANYBS010000035.1 GCA_025360715.1 Candidatus Eiseniibacteriota bacterium
GCGGGTCCGGCGGCTTCTTTTCAGCCGTTGACACCCGATTGAGCGGGCGCGGATACTTGAATCGTTGCACGGTCCCAGTGGGTCTCTCTCGTCGAGTTCATGGTACGCCAGTGACTGCGGGTTTCCGGTTGTCGGCTTCAACGGTCCCTTCGCCCCAGAGCCTCGTCGCCTGAGTCGCCTCAGCAGGTGCGCCTGCTGGGGCATTGTGTTTTTGGCCCACCTCTTCATTACCGTTCGCTCATCGGGAGGCGCGCGGAGATCATGGCTACCGGGGAAGATATGAGCATCACCTGCGTGGATTGTGGAGAGCAATTCCTCTTCACGGCAGGGGAGCAGGATTTCTATCGCGAGCGTGGCCTGACGAATGCGCCCACCCGGTGCAAGCGTTGCCGCGACGCCCGCAAGAATCAGCGCGGAGATCACGGGGGAGGTGGCGGCATGCAGGGATCCGGTAAGCCGATGTTCGCAGCGGTGTGCTCGAACTGTGGCAAGGACACGACGGTTCCGTTCCAGCCCACGTCGGGCCGGCCGGTGCTGTGCCGCGATTGCTTCGGCGCGTCACGTGGCGATAGCGGCGGCGGCAGTAGCGGTGGCCGCAGCCATGGTGGCGGCGGCTACGGTGGCGGCGGTGGCGGCGACCGCGGCTACGGTGGCGGTGGCGGCGGCGGTTATGGCGGTGGCGGTGGCTACGGTGGCGGCGGTGGGCGCTCGAGCGGCGGTGGTGGTGGTGGCGGTGGTGCTCGTTCGCGCCCCAGCCAGCCCACGGGCCCGTCCGAAGGTCACATGAGCGGCGTCGTGAAGTGGTTCAATGACGCCAAGGGCTTTGGATTCATCGCGGCCGAATCGGGCGAGGATGTGTTCGTGCACTTCTCGGCGATCTCGGGCGACGGCTTCCGTTCGCTTGCCGAAGGCGACCAGGTCGAGTTCGATGTCGTCTCGGGTGCCAAGGGCAAACAGGCCGCGAACGTCACACGACGCTGAAGCGCTCTGCTGAAAGTGCCGAAAACCATGCCGGGCTTCCGCAAACGGGCCATCAGGTCCGATAGATTTGCGGAAGCCCGGATGTCTACCTAGGGACAGGGAGTGCCATTGAACGAGAGTGTGCGCGTTTTCACGGCGTTGAGTGAAGAGTTCGTCGAACTCTTCATGAAACACCATCCGGTCGCCGCGACTGGCGCTGGGATCCACGACTATGACCACCTCATGCCCGACGATTCACCCGAAGGGCTCAAGGAGCGTGCGTCGTGGCTGCGAGACCTGGAGCAGCGCTTGGTTGCGTCGGTGCCATGGGACGAGTTGCCCGTCGAGACGCGCGTCGATTTCGCGCTACTGCGCTCACGCATCAGTGCGCTTCGTGCCGATATCGAAGAGATCAAGATCCCGCAGAAGACGCCGGCGCTGTTCCTGCGTCGATCGTTCCTTGCGATACATCTGCTGCTGGCGCGCACGTTCGCGCCGCTCGACGAACGCAAGGAGGCCGTGGTCGCTCGGCTCATGGCGATCCCCGACTATCTCGACGGCGCACGGCCGAACCTTCGCGAGATCCCCGACGTCCTGCTCGAAGACGCGCTCGAGATCGCCGCGCAAGGGCCGGGCTTCGTCGACGAAGTCGTGCGCACGCTCCTGCGGCACTTTCCGGGCGAAGCCGAACGTCTGGAGCACGCGGGCAGCCGCGCTCGAACGGGCTTCCTGCGCTTTCACGATTTTCTGGACCGCGAGATGCGCGCGACCAGTACCGGCACGTTCGCGATCGGCGAGCGCTGGATGAACTACAAGCTCGAACGCGAGCACCTGCTGCCGTGGACGTGTGCGCAGATCGAGCAGATCGGGCGCGACCAGTTGGCGTTCACACACTCGCTGCTCGAACAAGAGGCCAATCGGCTCGATCCCACTCGCACGTGGCGCGAACACTACGAAGAAGGCCGCCAGCGTCACCCCGAGGCGCACTGGCTGAGTGAGGCGTATCTGGGCGAGATGGAGCGCGCCAAGGCGTTCATCGCGGACAAGAAGCTCATGCCGCTGCCGCTCGGCGAGAAGCTCGAGATCGTCGATACGCCCATGTTCCAGCGCGCGACCACGCCGTGGACGAGCTACCAGTCGCCAGCGCCGTTCGACACCGAGCAGACGGGCTTCTTCTGCGTGACACCCGTCGATCTGCGCCGCAGCAAGGAAGAGCAGGCGTTGCAACTCGCGGGTCACTGCCTGCCGCTGCTGCCGGTGACGGTCATCCATGAGGTCTGGCCGGGTCACCATCTACAGCGCTGTTTCGCGAACCGCGCCGCCACACGCCTGCGCCGCATCACGGTGAGCGACCTGTTCCTCGAAGGCTGGGCGCTCTATTGCGAAGAGTTCATGTTCGAGCAGGGGTTCTTTCGCACCGACCCGCTCACCCGGCTCTTCCAGCTGCGTCATCAGCTCTGGCGAGCGTGCCGCATGATCCTGGACGCCGGCCTGCACTCGGGCCGTGTCACGATCGATGAAGGCGTGCAGATGCTCATCGACGAAGCCGGGCTCGAACCGGCCGCGGCGCGCGCCGAGGTGCGCCGCGCCTGCACGCAGCCTACGCATCTGTTGGGCGGGCTCGCGGGTAAGTTGCAGATCCTGGAGCTGCGCGATGACGTGCAGGCTCGAATGGGCGCACGCTTCTCGATCCACGATTTCCACGCGGCGCTGCTCGAGGCCGGCACGCTGCCGCCGGCGCTCGTGCGTGAGGAGATCGGCGTGAAACTGGCGATCCCATGAAGCGCATCGCCCATGGCCTCATGCTCGCGATGTTCGCAGCAGTCCTGCTGCCGCAAGCGGCACATGCGGTCACGCCGGGCGCCCAGCACAAGCTCGATCCCAAGCGTACCGGGCTCGCCTACGAGGACGTGGCGTTTCCCTCTGCGGGCGACAGCGTGAAACTGCACGGCTGGTGGTTCGATAGCGGCGCCAAAGCGCCGGTGATCGTCCTTTGCCCGCACGGCAGCGGCACCATGGCCGACCTGCTGCCGTCGGTGCGCGAGTTCGCGCAGCGCGGCTATTCGGTCATGACGTATGACCTGCGCGAGTTCGGCCCGGGCGGCCCGGGCGCACAGGATTCGCTCACCAACCTCATCTTCGCCTCACGCTGGGTCGACGACACACAGGGCGCATTCGCCTATGCACGCGCGCGCGCCACGGGGCGCTTCGTCTTCGGCTGGGGCCAGGATCTGGGCAGTGCGCTGGTCGTGGCCACGGGTGCGCGCGACCATACATTGGTCGACGCGATCGTCTGCGAGGGCCTCTTCCGAACCGTGCAGGAGCAGTTGCTTTGGAACGGCACGGCGCAGTTGCCCGATGTGGCGCGCCGGCACCGCATCCTGGTCGACGGCCCCGACGAACCGCTCTCGGCCGTCCAGCGCCTGTATGTGCCGCTCATGGTGGTGATCGCCATGAAAGATGATGTGACGCCGCCCAAGGTCACGCGTCAGGTTGCGACGCACAGTCTCACGCGTATCGACCGCTACGAGCTGCCTGCTGCGGCGCACCTGGGTGCCGAGTTGCAGCCCGGCTATTTCGACCGGGTTGCGGGCTGGTTCAAGGAGATCGCGGCGCTGTTGCCGCCGCCGGCCGCTCCTGCGCCGCCGCCGGAGCCTGCCAAGCCGTAGCGTTTGAGCCGAACGTGAAAGGCCCGCACCGATGCACCGGTGCGGGCCTTTCGCATGTTGCGGTTTTCGAGTTCAGCGCATCACTGTTTCCACGGGAAGAGCATGCGGAACCCATCCTGCAGGTTGTTCACCAGCATCGGCTCCGTCAGCCCGTCATCGCGCGTCACCGGGTGCGCCGACGACGCGGTGTTCGTGGCGTACGAGGCCACGTTCACGTGCTGCAGGCTGGCCCCGAAGCGGGCATTCAATGCATCGATCAGGGCGTTGGCGGCCACTGCGTGCGCCACGTCGCTGGGATGCACACCGTCGAGCGTGAACAGCCCGCCCGTCACGAAGGCACTGGTGTAGTGCGTCGCGCCGACCTGGATGCCGTTCACGGCGGCATCGGCCAACAGGCCATTCAGGTCCACCTTGGCGATCCACGGACGCGTCGCCACAGAATCGATCGCCGCGTTCATATTCGAGATCGTCGTGGCGATCGCGCTTTGCTCGGACACTGAAAGCACCACGGCGCCAGGCAGGGGATTGCCAGTGCCGGGAGCCAGCGGATTCACATAGTTATAGGCGCCCACCGGGATGCCGTCGCCTGCCGCCAGCAGGGGGCCGGCCGTGAGCAGGACCAGATCGCCTGCGGCAAGGTCGGCGTTGCCGGGGCCCTTGAGCGCCACCGGCAGGCCCGTGCTCAGGCTGACCGTGTACGGCTTGAACGTGGTGCAGAACGGGATGCTCGTCACGTTCGGCACGTTCCACAGCGCCAGTTTGGCCGTGGGTGCGAACGTGTGGATGAAGTTCATGCTGCCGGTCAGCAGTGCCGCGTAGGTCGCCGATGGGAACAGCAGCGCGGTGGTGCCCGCGGTGGCGGAGCCGAGCACCTCGTTGCTGCCGTACTCGAACGAGATCAGCGTGGGGTCGAGCGAGACGACCTGCTGCGCGATCGTGCCACGGCCACGCTGGATCAGGTTGAACATCGTGAAGTCCGAGCGGCCGATGCCCGCGGGCGGGCCCACGGTCGCGTGATAGTTCGTGCTGTCAACGAAGTCCACCGCCAGCGCGCCCGGGATCCCCATGTTGTTGTAGGCGAAGTTCTGCGAGAAGTTCGCTGGCGCGCCCTGCGTCTGGCCCGCGCTGCTGATGATGAGCGGGCTCAGGGACTGGATACGCGTGAGCGCGGGGATGCCGTCATGATTCACGGCCGGGAACGTGAAGCTGCCCTGGCCATTCGTCAGCACGCTCTTGCCGATCGCCTGCGCGAAGATCGCCGGGAACGAATGGGTCTGGTGGCGATCCACAAGGCCGCCCGACTGCCAGCCCGCCGAGATGCTCGTGCCGGCGGCGACAAACGTCGTCACATCGAGCGAGCCGTTGCCGCCCGTTGGCGC
Source organism: Candidatus Eiseniibacteriota bacterium (assembly GCA_025360715.1). Lineage (GTDB taxonomy): Bacteria > Eisenbacteria > RBG-16-71-46 > RBG-16-71-46 > RBG-16-71-46 > CAIXRL01. Next base: position 5,009 of record JANYBS010000035.1, read on the forward strand.
CGTGATGCTCGTGATCTTGTCGCACGGCCCCTGGCAGCCCGCGAGGAATGCCGCGAGCGCGAGGACCATGCCGATTCGGATGCGCTTCATCATGGTGTGTGTTCTCCCCGTGCTCACCAGTGGTAGGCCAAGCCGGCGCCAGCGGCGTTGATGTAGGACTTATAAGTGCCGTCGTAGTGATCGCGGTTCTTGCCTTCCGTGCTGCGGTCCTCCACGAACAGCGCCATTTCATACATGTCGAGTGTCCAGCGCTTCTGTGCGCCCAGGTTCCAGCCCAGGCCAAGCGTGGCGCCGTGGCGGTTCGCATCGGGTAGCAGCGGCGTCACGCTCTGCGTGGGCGCGGCGGCTTCGTCGAAGTAGTAGCCGAAGCGGTAGGTGTACTTCGGCATGCGGTGCTCGGCGCCGACGCTCACACGGAAGCAGTCCTTGTAGTCCTCGACGATGTCCGTGTTGAGCGAGGTCTGCGAGGGGAACGTGAGTGCGAGTTTGTCGAAGGCGGACCACTGCGTCCACCCGAAGTCGGCCTCCCACGTCCAGCTGGGATCCGGGCTCCATGCGGCGCCCGCGCTCCACATGGCCGGGAAGTGCAGCGTGGTCGTGGCGCCCTGGTTCGCCGGTAAACCAGCTTTGACCGCGGCGTCGAACGACGCATCGCCAGTGGGGATCTGCGTGAAGGTGGCTTTGCCCTTGTCGACCTTCACATCGACCTTGCTGCGGTAGTACGCGCCGAACTTCCATGCGGGGTCCGGCTTCCACGAGATCGCGGCATTCATGCCGTAGCCGGGCGTGAGATCCGACTTGAGCTTGGCGTTGGCTACGTTCGCCGTGGCGCCGCCGCCGCCGGGCACGACCTGCGTGATGGTGTTGTTGAGCTCGACCGACGCGAAGAGCGCGTCGAAGCCGGCACCCACGCTGAACGTGGGCGCCATCTGCCACGCCAGGCTCAGGTTGGCGTTGATCGTGCTCAGGTTCGCCTTGGTCACGCGCGTGCGGCCCGTGAACGTGGATGGGTTCTGCCAGTCCACACCCAGGCCGAAGGGCGCATTCACGCCCACGCCGTAAGCCCATTTCTTGTTGAGATGGTTGGTCCAGTACACGGTCGGCGGGAAGAAGTTGCCGTTCTTCATGGACTCGGTCACGCCATACCCCGGCGAGGGCCCGACGCCTGCGAAGCTCACACGCGTCGACAGCCACGTGCCGCCCACGTATAGACTGCGGCCCTCGAGCGACGGCAGCACGGCAGGATTGTAGAACTCGGCGGCGGGGTCATGGATCGACGCGGTGATCGCGCCGGCCATGCCGAGCGCAGAGGCGCCCTGTTCGTAGACGCCGTAGCCGGCCGCATGGGCGAGCGCTGGCAGGAACAAGGCAGCCGCACAGGCGGCTGCGAGTGCGAAGCGATGCAGTCTCATGTCTTCCCTTCCGATGAGGTGGTACGGATCAACGTGCCCTCGTGCGGGGCTTCAGCCTGCGGCGTAGAGCGTCTCGATCTGACTGGCGAACGTCTGGGTGACGATGCGGCGGCGCACCTTGAGCGTGGGCGTGAGTTCCCCGGCCTCGGGGCTCAGGTCGCGTTCCAGGAGCGCGAACTTCTTGATCTTCTCGAATGGCGCAAGGTCGGCGTTGAGCTTGTCGATCTCGTTCTGGTAGATCGTGCGGACCTCGGCCTGCCGCAGGAGGCTGGCGCGGTCGTGGTGCGCCCAGCCGCGCGCTTTGGCCTCGGCTTCGAGCACCACGAAGTTGGGCACGAGCAGGCACACGCAGTAGGGACGCTGATCGCCAAGCATGACGGCCTCGGAGATGTACTTGCTCGTCTTGAGTTTTCCTTCGAGCGGCTGCGGCGCGACCTTCTTGCCGCCGGCGGTCACGAGCAGGTCCTTGAGGCGGTCGGTGATCACCAGGAACTGGTCGGCGTCCAGATGCCCCACGTCGCCGGTGTGGAACCAGCCGTCTTGGATGGCCCCCTGCGTGGCCTCGTCGTTGCGGAAATAGCCCAGCATCACGTGCGGCCCACGCGTGAGGATCTCGCCGTTCTCGGCGATACGGACTTCCACGCCCGGGACCGCCGGGCCCACGGAGCCCGGCCGTTCGCGGCCCGGGACGTTCAGGCAGATGACCGGCGAGGTCTCGGTCAGGCCGTAGCCTTCGATCACCGGGATGCCCACCGCGAAGAAGAACTCCATGACTTTGGGCCCCAGTGGCGCGCCGCCCGAGATGCAGAAGCGCAAGCACCCGCCCACGCGCTCGCGGACCTTGGCGCCGACGAGTCTGTCGGCGATGCCCGCCTGCAGCGCCAGCAGCGCGCCGGGCTTGCGGCCGGCGAAGCGTTCGCGCGCCACGGCGATGCCGGTGCGCAGCCCCCAGAAGAAGATGTTCTTGGCGATAGCCGGCTGCGCGAGCGCGTTGTCCATGACGCGCGCGTAGACCTTTTCATAGAAGCGCGGCACACCGGTGAGCACCGTGGGATGCACCTCGGTGGCGTCGGCGGCGACGGTGTCCAGACTTTGCGCGTACGCGATGGTCGCGCCAGCCGCGAGCATGGCGTACAGGCCGCCCATGCGTTCGAAGATATGGCACAGCGGCAGGAACGACAGGCAGGTGTCGGCGGGGCTCAAGCTCACGACCTTGAGACAGGCTTCCACATTCGAGCTGATATTCGCGTGCGCGAGCATCGCGCCCTTGGGTTCGCCCGTGGTGCCCGACGTATAGATGATCGTCGCCAGCGCGCTTGCGTCGACCGCGTCGGCATGGCGACGGAAGGCCTGCGGATCGGCCGCAAGCACTTTGCCGCCTTCTTCGAGCACCGCAGCCATGGCGCGCGCGTGACCACCCACGGGCGGCGCAGGATCCATCGCGATGATCGCCACGAGCGAAGGGAGCGAGGCTGCCACGTGCTGGAGCTTGTCCAACTGCGCCGCGCTCGAGACGATCGCGACTTTGGCGTCGGAGTTCTGCAGGATGTACTGGCACTGCTGCGCGGTCAGCGTGGGGTAGATCGGCACGGTCACCGCGCCCAGTCCGAGGATGGCAAGGTCGCTCACGGGCCACTCGTAGCGGTTCTCCGAGAGCAGCGCGACCCGGTCGCCGCTTCGTACGCCCATGGCGGCCAAGCCCAGCGCGAGCCGGCTCACGTCATGCAGCGCGCGGTCCGCGGGAATGGACTCCCAACCGACTTGTGTCTTGCGCATGAACAACGCGGGTTTCCGGCATGCCTCGACAGTGTCGAGGAAGATGCGGATCAACGACTTCGGCATGATGCCTCCGGCCATCCTTGGCCTTCCCGCCCGTGGGGATGCGGGCGAACACCTGATTCGTAGCACCATTGACGAAGCTGCCACAAGTGGGGATTCGGCGACCCCGGGCGGGTCAACAAGCCGGCGGTCTATTCCGCTGCCATTGACACTCCCGCATCCGGGACGCATCTTCGGCTGGTCTGGGCTCAGCGCACGACGCGCCGCTCGTCATGGAGGATCCATGCTCCGCGAAACCGCCGCAGGATGCGTGCGCGACGCGCTCCGCATCGCCGCTTCAGCCGCCGTCTGCCTGATGCTCTCGGCGGCCTGGGCGGCAGGCACTCACGCCCGCACCGCCGAGGAAGCCCTGGCCGAGGGCGACGCCGCCTACGCCCAGGTCCACCTTGCTGACGCTCGCGTCAGCTATCAGGCCGCCGTCGCGGCGGCGCCCACCCGTCTGACCGCGCTCTGCCGATTGGTGCGCGCCGAGTCCGAGCTGGGTGAGACGCAGTCGGGCGACGAACAGCGCCGCACCTGGGCGGCGGCCGTGGAGCATGCGCGCGCCGCGGTGAAGCTGGCGCCGGATTCCAGCGCCTCGCACGTATGGCTCGCCGCGGCGCTCGGCCGCCAGGCGTTGCGCGAGGGACCCAAGGCCAAATTGGCGCTGTCGCGCGAGATCAAATCCGAGGCCGACCGGGCGCTGGCGCTCGATGCCGACAACGCACGGGCTTGGCACGTTCTGGCGGTATGGAACGTGAAGGTCTCGAGCCTGAGCATGCTCGAACGCATGGCGGCCAACGCCGTGCTGGGCGGTGTGCCCAAGGGTGCGTCGTTCGAGAACGCCGAGCGGGCATTCCAGAAGGCGATCGCACTCGAGCCCGCGTACGTGCATCACCGGCTGGAGTACGCGCGCATGCTCAAGGACCAGAAGCGCGGTGCCGACGCGCGGCGCGAGTTCGAAAAGGCCATCGCGTTGCCCGCCACCAGCGACGCGCTCGATGCGCGCTACCAGGCCGAGGCGCGCGAGCTGCTCAAGAAGCTACCCAAGTCATGAGTCGCGCATGAGCGCGACCAGCGGCTGGATCCTTTCGGGCGTCCGCACGCCGTTCGTCAAAGCCGGCAGCACGTTTCGCAGGACGCCCTCGTACGAGCTGGGCCGCATCGCGGCGGGCGAGGCGATCGCGCGCGCCGACCTGGATCCCGCGCGGCTCGATGAAGTGATCTTCGGCCACTGCGCGATGCCCGCCGAGGCCGCCAACAGCTCGCGCATCGTCGCGCTGCGCGCCGGCGTGCCCGAGCACGTGCCGGCGTTCACGGTGCATCGCAATTGCGCCTCGGGCATGGAAGCGGTCGCGAGCGCGCTCTATCGCATCCACGCGGGCGACGCGAAGCTGGTCCTGGCGGGCGGCATGGAATCGATGAGCCAGGTGCCGCTGCAGTACACGTTTGAATACGCGGAATGGCTCGAAGGGCTGATGCGCGCCAAGACACCGGTGGCGAAGCTCGCCGCGCTCACGCGCTTCAAGCCGGCCATGCTGACGCCGCGCATCGCGATCGCCGAAGGGCTCACGGACCTCGTCTGCGGGCTCAATATGGGGCAGACCGCCGAGGTGCTGGCGCGCGAGTTCAAGATCACGCGCGAGCAGCAGGACGCGTTCGCGCTGCGCAGCCATACGCTGGCCATTGCCGCGCGCGAGAAGTTGCGCGAGGAGATCGTGCCGGTCTTCGCGGCGCCCAGGTATGAAGCCGTGCGCGACGATATCGGCCCTCGCGAGGGCCAGACGATCGTGGCGCTCGCCAAGCTCAAGCCCTACTTCGACCGCAAGAACGGCACCGTCACGGTCGGCAATGCCTGCCAGATCACCGACGGCGCCGCGGCGTTGCTGATTGCCGATGACGCGACTGCCACGGCATGGCCCACTCCGCCGCTGGGGCGGATCCGTGCATTCGCGTTCGCCGGGCTCCCACCTTCGCGCATGGGACTGGGGCCGGTCTTCGCGGCGCATCTCGCACTGCAGCGCGCGGGGCTCACCATGGCCGACATGGACCTGATCGAGATCAATGAAGCCTTCGCCGCACAGGTGCTTGCGTGTGTCGAGGCGGCCAAGAGCACGGTGTTCGCCAAGCGCGAGCTGGGGCGCGACACCGCGCTTGGCGAGATCGCGCTCGAGAAGCTCAACGTGAACGGCGGCGCCATCGCGCTCGGGCACCCGGTGGGTACGAGCGGCGCGCGGCTGTTGCTCGCGCTGCTGCACGAGCTGCGCCGCCGCGACCTCAAGCGCGGCCTCGCCGCGCTCTGCGTAGGCGGCGGCCAGGGCGCGGCATTCGTACTGGAGCGTGCGTGATGGCGCCGGGCGTGTTCCGGATCGAGCCGGCTTCCGCGGGCGTGGTGCACTTGGTCATGGAGGACCCGGCGCGCAAACTCAACGTGCTGGATGAGGCTGCGATCGCTTCGCTGGAGGACGCGCTCACGACGCTCGAAGCACAGCGCGGCGAGCTCAAGGGCGTGATCCTGCGCAGCGGCAAGAAGGGCTCGTATATCGCGGGCGCCGACATCACCCAGATCGGCGCGCTCACGGAGCTGGCAGCCATCCATACGCTGGTACGCCGCGGCCAGAGCGCGTTCCAGCGTCTCGCCACGCTCGGCGTGCCCACCGTCGCCGCGATCGATGGCGTGTGCTTGGGGGGCGGGCTCGAGATCTCGCTCGCTTGCGACTCGCGCGTGGCGGCCGAGGAGAAGCAGACCAGCATCGGCCTGCCCGAGACCATGCTCGGCATCTTCCCTGGCTTCGGTGGCACCACGCGCCTGCCGCGGCTGATCGGCTATCGCAATGCGCTCGACCTCATCTTGAGCGCGCGCAACCTCGACGCGAAGCGCGCCGAGAAGATGGGCGTGATCGCCAAGGCCGCGCCGTCCGCGTGGCTCATCGAGGCCGCCGAGAAGCGCTTGGCCGAGATCGCGCGGCGCCCCGCCGGCGCGCGCGCGGATCGCTACCGCCCGAAGGCCGCGCTCGACCACGCGCTCGAGGGCAACCCCCTCGGCCGCGCGTTCCTGTTCCGTCAGGCGCGCGCGAGCGTGATGGCGCGGACGTCCGGACACTATCCCGCGCCACTCGCAGCGATCGATTGCCTGCAGCGCTGTGTGGGGCTGGCCGTCGAAGACGCGCTCGTGGTCGAGGCCGAACGCGTCTCGCCCATGGTCGCGAGCGACGTGTGCAAGAACCTGGTCCGCATCTTCTTCCTGAGCGAGGCCGCCAAGCGCGCGGAAGTGGTTCCGGGCAGCCCTTTGGCGCCGCAGGCCGTGCGCGGCATGATGCTGGCGGGCGCCGGCGTGATGGGCGGCGGCATCGCCGAGTTGGCGAGCCGCTACGGTATCGACGTGCGCCTGCGCGATGTGCGCCCCGAGTCGCTGCAGACTGGACTGGCCACCGTGCGCCGGGTTCTGGATGAGCGCGGCCGCAAGAAGCGCACGCCGGCGCGCGAGAAGGACGGGCAGATGGCCCACATCCTGCCCACGCTCGAGCTCACCGGCATGGCGCGGGTGGACCTGGCGCTCGAGGCGGTGGTCGAGGACCTCGACGTGAAACGCCGCGTGTTCGCCGAGATCGAGGTGCGTATCCGGCAGGACGCGTTGCTGGCGTCGAACACGTCGTCGCTCAGCATCGACGCATTGGCAGACGGCCTGCGGCACCCCGAGCGCTTCGTGGGTTTCCACTTCTTCAACCCCGTGCACAAGATGCCGCTCGTCGAGGTGATTCGCGGTGCCCGCACCGGCGACCAGGCGCTGATCAACGCCGTGGCGTTGGCGCGCAAGCTGGGCAAGACACCGGTGGTGGTCAAGGATTCGCCTGGATTCCTGGTGAACCGGGTGCTCATGCCGTACCTGCGCGAGGCGATGCACCTGCTCGAAGAAGGCTACGCTGTGACCGACATCGATGCGTCCATGCGGCGTTTCGGCATGCCCATGGGGCCGTTTGAAGTGATCGACGAAGTGGGGCTCGACGTGGGCATGAAGGTTGCCGCCGTGCTCGCGAAAGCCTTCCCCGAGCGCATGCAAAACGCGCCGCTGCTGGAGAAACTGGTGGCCGCGGGGCGTCTGGGCAAGAAGAACGGCTTGGGCTTCTATCGCCATCAGGGCAAGAAGCGCCGGGTCGACGACAGCGTGCGCGTGCTGCTGGGTCTGCCCGCGGCGCGCAAGCCGCAGGTGCTGGACACGCTCGCCGAGCGCATGGTGATGGCGATGGTCAACGAGACCGCGCGCTGCGTGGAAGAGGGCCTGGTGAGCGGCGCGGGCCAGGCGGATCTGGGGCTCATCTTCGGCGCAGGCTTCCCGCCGTTCCGCGGCGGCCCGCTGCGGCACGCCGACGCGGTGGGGTTGGCGTTCGTGGTGCAGCGGCTGCAGTCCCTGCGAGCGGAGAAAGGCCCGCGTTTCGAGCCCTGCGCGCTGCTGGTGGCCAAGGCCGCGGCGGGAGAGCGGTTCACTGCGCTCGTGGGCTGAAAATTGAGGCAAGCGCCCCTGCAGGCCTGGCGTCGAGAAGCCTTTGCGGTGACCTTGCAACTTATCGGGGTGCTCAGGCGTCTATACTGGTGGGACCTGAGTGGGACGGGGCACAAAGAACCGATACCAGTCGGTCTTCCAGAGCGCAGAGAAGCATGGGCGACACGCAGTGCAGCACGCGAAGAGTTGGCAAGGCTCTTCGCCGGACAAACGAGACGCGGCGGTCTGCACCTCCCTGCAGGCCGCCGCGAGTCCGTTTGATGACGTGGCCTCCGGCCACGTGCGCCGGGTCTGGGCGTTTCCACGCGCTACCGCCGGGACGGCAGGAGTCGAGAAGTGCCGCTGCCGCCGTGGCGAAGGCGCGCGCTATCGCTGCGGGCTCGTTCCCGGTGTCACCTCGACCGCGTGGAGTTCGCTCGCGCGCAGGTACTCGAGCGATGACTTCTGGCCCACGCGTTCGCCCGTGAGCAGGCGGTGCAGGTCGTCGACGCCTGCGATGGCGTGGCCGTCCAGGCTCACCAGGGCGTCGCCCTCGCGCAGGCCCATGTGCTCGGCCGGGCTGCCGGACTCGACCGAGAGCACCAGAACGCCGCTCTCGTGTGACAGGCCGAAGCGCCGCACCAGATGCCGCCGCAGCCGCGCGTTCTGGCCGGCGACGCCCAGATAGCCCCTCGTGATGCGGCCCTCGCGGATCAGGCTCGAGGCCACGAACTTGGCCAGGTCGATCGCGATCGCGAAGCAGATGCCCTGCGCGGGCAGGATCATCGCGGTGTTCACGCCGATCACCTCGCCGCGCGAGTTCACCAGTGGCCCGCCCGAGTTGCCCGGGTTGAGCGCTGCGTCCGTCTGCAGCACGTCGTCGATCAAGCGCCCCGATTGCGCCCGCAGCGAGCGGCCCAGCGCGCTCACGACGCCCGCGGTGACCGTGGCGTGAAAGCCCAGCGGGCTACCGATGGCGATCGCCACCTGGCCCACGCGCAGGCTCGCGGAGTTTCCGAGCGCCGCCGGCACCAAGCCATCCGCGGCCACGCGCACAACGGCCAGGTCGGTGTCGGGGTCATCGCCCACGAGCGTCGCGGGCAGCTTGCGGCCGTCGGCAAGAGTCACGTGGACCGCGTTCGCGCCGTGAACGACGTGCGAGTTGGTGAGGATGAAGCCGTCGGGCGTGAAGACGAAGCCCGAGCCGCTGCCGCCTGCGTGGCGACCGCGCTGGCCGGGGATCGCGTGCTCGACCTCGATGCGCACCACGCTGGGCGCCGTCTTCTCGGCCGCGCCGGCGACGGCCTCGGAATATGCATCGAGCAGCATGCCATCGGAAGGCGGCGCGGGCGTGGCATCGGGCGTGAGTTCGCGAGCTTCGCCGCCGCCAGCGATCAAGTGGAATCGGGGCTGCATGAGGTGCCTCCTTCGGGAGGCTGTCGCCGCCCGGTGGGGTATCGCCGCGCGAGTCGTCTCGGCGCGGGGTTGGAGCACGCCCGAGGCAGCCGCCGCGTGCGTCCGGCGAGTTCACGCCAGCTGTCCGGAGGGTCATGTGATGTCCCGACCGCTGCCCGAGGTGCGCGCTCGGGCGCAGGAGCGGTGTCGGTGAATGACGAGCGCCCGGCCGCTGGAGGCGACCGGGCGCTTGGCTTGAGCGGGATGTCAGCGGTGCTGCTTACGCCCCTGCGGGCCTGGGCTGTGATTGGCCGAAGGCGTCGAGTTGCTGGCCTTCGTTGCCCTGTGCCACCTGCTGCTGCGCCGGCGGGTCGAGATCCTCGATCTTGGGCAACGGCTCGAGCGTCTCGCCACGCAGCACGCGATCCATCTCGTCGCCATCGATCGTTTCGCGTTCGAGCAACGTGTTCGCGAGCAGAGCGAGCTTGTCCTGGTTGCCCCGGAGCAGCTCCATCGCCTGGTTGTTCGCTCGCTCGATGATGTCGCGGACCTCGCTGTCGATCAGCACTGCGGTCTGCTCGCTATAGTCCTTGTGCGACGACATCTCCTTGCCGAGGAAGACCATCTCCTCCTTCTTGCCGAAGGTGAGGGGGCCGAGCTTGTCGCTCATGCCGAAGCGCGTGACCATGCTGCGAGCGATGTTGGTTGCCTGCTCCAGGTCATTGGCCGCACCCGTCGTCAGGTGATGGAATGTGAGCAGTTCCGCGGCACGGCCGCCCATGGCGTGACACAGCCGGTCTTCGAGCTGCTTCTTGCTGTGGTTGTGGCGCTCTTCCTGTGGCGTGTAGAACGTCACGCCCAATGCGCGGCCGCGCGGGATGATCGTGACCTTCGTCACCGGGTCCGAGCCCGGCAGCAGCCACGCCACCAGCGCATGCCCGGCCTCGTGATACGCCGTGGTCTTGCGCTCCTCTTCGGTCATGACCAGGCTACGGCGTTCAGCGCCCATCATGACCTTGTCCTTGGCGTCCTCGAAGTCGCGGTCGCTGACCTTTTTGTGATTGCGGCGCGCCGCGAGCAGCGCGGCTTCGTTGACGATGTTCGCTAGTTCCGCGCCGGCCATGCCGGGCGTGCTGCGCGCGATGGCCTTGAGATCCACGTCCTCGGCCAGCGGGATGCGGCGCGTGTGCACCTTGAGGATGCCCTCGCGGCCACGCACATCGGGCCAGTCGACCACGATCTGGCGATCGAAGCGCCCCGGGCGCAGCAGCGCCGGATCGAGCACGTCGGGGCGGTTCGTCGCCGCGATCATGATCACGCCTTCGTTCGACTCGAAGCCGTCCATCTCGACCAGCAGCTGGTTGAGCGTCTGCTCGCGCTCGTCGTGACCACCGCCCAGACCGGCACCGCGATGGCGGCCGACCGCGTCGATCTCGTCGACAAAAACGATGCAATTGTGCGTAAATACACGATTTGCGATGAAGTTGTGGTGCCGGTCCAGGCACAGGTCGTACACGGGCTCGCCGGCCGCGAGCGGTGTGATCGTCTCGACACGCGTCCACAACACCGCAGAGTGTGCGAGATCGCGTACCAGTTCGAACTCGCCGGTGAGAGGCACATCGTTCGCACCGCTCCACATCTCCATCTCCTCGACCACCGTCTGGAGGCTGGATCGTGAGGGCGAATGCAAGCTGCGTTCGTAGGAACTGATGACGTGCCCGCGCTGGAACGCGCGCTGTCCCATTCCCAATGAGCGGCGTGCGTCTGCTAGCGCAGGTCCCACCGGAATGGAGTCAAAGCGGGACGACGAGGCCTCTCGCGAGCCCAGCATGTCCATCAAGTGTTCGAAGGCCGCGCGCTTCTTGGGATGGTCGGAGTGAACCCGCGACCAGAAGCGCCGGATCGCCGCCGATCCGCAGATGCAGATGTTACCATCGCGGCCCTCATGCGAACGCAGCGATCGGCTCGTCGGGATGCCGACTCGAAGCAGAGCGCCGCGAATGCGGTCATTCTCGGCGCTCTTCCACGCGGAGATGCTGATCTGCGGGGAGTTGGCGGAGACCCGAACGTGTCCGTCGCCATCGAACACGCCGCGCAGCCAAGCCGCGACATGGTCGGCGTGCATCTCGAGGATGCGAGCGTTCAGCGAGCGAAGAGCTGTGCAGAGAAGCTTGTTGTTGATGAACGTCGTCCAGCAGTCCTGCAGCAGGACCGGGCGGCGGCCCTGGGGGAGGATCGTGTCGTAGTGTTTGTGGTTCAGGTGGCGCTTGGGCGAATAACCGAACTCGCGCTCCAGGACTTCGCTCACGCGCTCGTGCAACGCCATCTCGGTGTTCACGAACTGGATCGAACGATCGCCATGGTCCCCGAATGCACCGTCCGCAGCGATCAGGCCGCAGAGGTAGGCAAGATCCTCACTCACTTCCAGCGGGAATCGATCGATTCGCGACGAGGTGAAGCCGCCGCCGCCGATCGAGAGTCCCGTGATACTTGCATGCCAAGCCGGCAAGTCGTCACCGATCTCAAGCAGCCGTGTGCGCCGCACGCCGCGCACATCGCCCTTGAGGTGCACAAGCGTGTCCTCGGCAGGCAAGAGGCTGGTGAACAACGCTCGCTGGGACGTGGTGGGGATCGTGCGCGGCATCGCGATGTGGTCGCCGACGCGGATCTGATCGGTGGTCACCCAGTGCATCGCACCGTCACGCCAAAGCGGGAACTGATGATTGCCTGTGGCCTTGATGGCGCCCGTCGTCGTGCGAATCTCGAGCAGGTCGGCGGAGGGCTTGCAGGTGATGTGCACCACCTGTGCTTCGCCGAAACGGAAGTCCTCGGTCATCGCGGGAACACGCGCGCCGATCATATCGCCTTCGTACATGTCACGGATCGAGACTTCGCGGCCGCCGGTCAGCGTGATCATGGTGTCGCCGGTAAGGCACGGTGCGTTGCGCTTGGCCTGCTCGAAGAGATCACGAACCCTAGAAGCGCCAACGCCCACGAACATCTCCACGAAGTCCGAGCCGCTCATGCTGAAGAACGGCACGCCTGCCTCGCCCGCGACCGCGCGCGCGAGCAGCGTCTTGCCGGCGCCCGGAGGGCCGAGCAGCAGCGCGCCCTTGGGGATGCGGCCACCCAGGCGCTGGAACTTCTGCGGCTCTTTCAGGAACTCGATGATCTCCTGAAGCTCCTGCTTGGCTTCGTCGCAACCGGCCACGTCCTTGAACGTGACCTTCGTCTGCGTCTCCATGAGAACGCGGGCCTTGCTCTTGCCGAAGCGCATCGCCGCGTTGCCGCCGCCTTGCATCTGGCGAAGCACGAACATCCACGCCACAAGGAACAGCACGAGCGGCAGCCAGCTGAAGAGCATGCTCATCCAGTCGATGCCGATCGCGGTCACGTTCACCTTGGCGCCCGACGAGCGGACCTTGTCGGCCAGCGTGGCGCCGTCGCCGAGGAAGTTCGTCTTGAACGACTTGAACGTCACGTCGCGGCCGCCGACCTTCTCGACCCCGTCGACCTTGAGGTCGCCGGTCACCGCACGGCTCTGCTCCGCGAAGCTCGCGTTATCGACATTGCCCTTTTCCACCTCGGCCATGAAGCGGGCGTAGGGGATGTCGACTCGCTGCGTGGTGAGCAGGCTGCCCGAGTACATGCGGTACGCGACCAACGCCAGCAGGGCCACCAGCACCCAGAACGCCATGGTGCGGAATGGGCGGCCAGCTGGGTTCGGGATCTGCGGTCCGCGCCCGCCACCCGTGCCGCGCGGCGTCTTGCGCGCGTCATTGGAACGGCCGTCGTCGCTGTCCCGGCGGAAGATATTCAAGGCTCAAGCCTCCTCGAGAACGCCCACGTAGGGCAGATTTCGATACTTCTCGTCGGCATCCATTCCGTAGCCGATCACGAACTCCGCACCGATGCTCCAGCCCCGGTAGTCGATCGGGACGGGGATCCTGCGACACGGAGCCTTGTCGAGAAGCGTCGCTACTTTGATGCTCTTTGCACCGCGGGATTCCAGGAGATCCAGGATGAAGCGGACGCTCAGGCCGGAATCCACGACTCCTTCACAAAGTACGACCGTTCGATCCGTGATGTCGGACCTCAGGTCCATGATCAACTTCACATTTCCGCTCGAGTGCGTCCCCGAGCCGTAGGACGCCACGGCCAGGAAGTCCATCTCGAGGTCCGGCAACGGTGTGGCACGAGCCAGGTCGCACTGGAACATGCAGGCGCCCTTGAGCACGCCCACGTACAGCGGGCGCTGGCCCTGCAGGTCACGGGCGAGTTCGAGTCCCATCTCGCGCACGCGAGTGGCGATCTGGTCGGCGGAGTACAGCACTCGCAGCTTCGACTCGGTCTGGACAGCGGGTCGCAAGTCGCTCATGAAACTCCACTCCGGACGCTTCGGGCGCGCGTCCGTCTCGGGGTCCGGCCGGTCTTCGCGCGGCTCGCGCGACGGCCTTGGGGGCCCGCGGAGCCTTCGCGCGGCACGGCCGCTCGCGGGCTCCGCAGTCTATCATCGGTCGGCTCGTTCAGCGGGTGCAGCGTCTTCGCCGTCCGTTGGCGCGTGATGGCGCCAGCGGGCGGCAGCAGGCTCAGGCGGTCGCGGCTCCAGCGCGCGGTCCAGCCTTGGGGTAATGCGACGACGGAGCCACCCCGGCGCGAGAGGACAAGCCTTTGCAGGGCATCGAGATGCCGACGCGAAAGCCCGTTCCCGGCGGGCGCGTGGTGATCCCACAGCAACAGCAGGACGGAGCGCTGGATGGACTCAGGGTAGGCGGCGAGCGCCCGCGAATCAAGCGCGCGCGCGTCAGACGCGAGTGTGACACGTGCGAACGCGCCGCGCGTGCGCCGTGCGAGCATCGCCGCGGCCATGCGCAACTCACCGGCGGCCGCGCCTGCACGGCGCGCCAGGCTCGCGCGCGCTGCGGCGTCGGCGCTGCGGCCGGGCGCGAACGCCTCGAGCAACGCCGGCACCACGTCGAGCCGGATGCGGTTGCGCAAGAATGCGCGCGAAGCGTTGCTTGCGTCCTCGCGCCACGCGATGCGCGCCCGCGTCAGGTCGCGTTCCACATCGTGGCGCGTCGCCTGGAGCAGGGGCTTGATCCACACGCCATGGCGCGGCCGCATACCCGCGAGGCCTCGCACGCTCGCGCCGCGCGCCAAGCGCATCAGCACTGTCTCAAGCTGGTCGTCGGCGGTGTGCGCAGTCGCGACCGCCACGGCGCCCGCGCGGCGCATGGCCGCGCGCAGGAAGCGCCGCCGAAGCAGGCGCAGTCCGTGTTCTCCCGACGTTCCGGCGGCCTTCATGCGTGCGCGGGTGTCCCAGCGCGCGGCGACCAGCGGCACGCGCAGCCGCTCGCAGAGGGCGCGCACGTGGGCGGCGTCCTTGCGCGAATCCTCTCGCAGGCCATGGTCCAGGTGCGCGGCGTGCAGGCGCAGATCGAACTCGCGAGCGAGCGAGGCGAGCGCGACCAGCAGCGCACACGAGTCGGCGCCGCCGCTGACCGCCACCAGCAACGTGGCGCCCGCGGGGCATCCGCATGGGCCGCGCAATGCGCGACGCAGGACCGGCTCGAGCCGACGCAGGCGCATGGTGCCCCGCTGCGGGAATGCGCGCGGCACAAACGCCGGCGCGAAGATGGTGCCAGGGGGGAGAGTTGAACTCCCGACCAAGGGCTTATGAGTCCCCTGCTCTACCACTGAGCTACCCTGGCGGAATGCGAAGGTGTGAGCGGCCGGTTCTGCGCGTGAAAGGCGTCGCGGCAAGGACTTAGCGGCGAACGACAGCCTGTGCGCACCGAGCGGAAGCGGGGAAATTAGGGAACGTACCGGGGGCTGTCAAGCAAGCGGCCCGCGCGGGGCCTCAAAGCGCTCCGGGCGTCCGCTCGGGCTCGTGTTCGCGTAGCCACTTCCATATGGCGCGCATCGCCCAGAGGTCGTCGGCGTTGTACTCGGCCACGGCGGCGAGCAGGCGGTCGCGCTCGGCCGAGTCGGCGCTTCGCCGCGCGTGGTGATATTGCGCGACCGACCATTCCGAGCCCGCCTCGGGATTGCGCCACTCGAAGCCCATCCACGGCGCCACGTGCTTGACCGAATAGCTGCGAAGCGGCAACCGCACGCAGCGGTCGAGCACGCGCTTGAGGTCGAAGAGCACCGCCTTCATGCGCGCGACGAACCCATCGGGCGACCCGTAGCGGGCGTGGTAGCGGTCGATCCACAGCACTTCGTAGGTGTCCCAGTGCATCCAGCGCGCATTCGGGTGTGCGTTCAGGATCTCGCTCGCGCGTCCAACGAAGCGCTCCCATGCCTCGCGGTCGCCGCCGGGTTCGAATGAAGCGAACAAGCTCTCCACGTGCGGCGCGTTCACGCCATCCTCGAGCGCGATGCCCCAGAGATAGATCGGGACCTCGGCGTGCAAACCACGCGAATCGCCTTCGAGGTCGAACCACACGATCGGCGGCGCGGGTAGGCGCGCCGGCTCGATCCACGCCGCCGCGCCGTCGCGCCACGCTTGCGCCGCGAGCTTCGCACGGTGCGCCGTAGCGCCGGAGAGAATGGCTTTGAGCCTTGACAGTGGCACGGCCGCAAGCTGCGTCACGTCACGCACGCCCATCGCATGCAGCTCGGGTACGTGCCGGGCCTGCACCTCGGGGATGATCTCGATGCGCCGCTGCGCGACCGCGCGCTCCCAGCAATGCGAATAATAGCTACACGTACTGCACTTGGAATGGCCGAGCAAGACATCGGGCTCTTCGAGCTTTTCGAGCGTGCTCGATGCCAGATGCAGGATGCGCTGATACGTCTCTTCGCTCGCCGGCTGCATCACCACGGTACGGCTGTTGCCATCGACGATCTCGTAGCGGATCGGCTCGATCCCCAGGCTCTCGCGCAATATCGCGCCGTAGTGCGCCAGCTGCAACGCGAAGTCGGGCCGCGACTCGGGCCGGTGTGCGAGTTTGGCTTCGAGCACTACAAGGCCATCGCCTTCCCAATAGAGAAAATCGGGAACGCCCGAACGCAGGCCGTCGGCCGAGAGCAATGCCGGCTGATAGATCGCCTTGCGCGTGGTGCGCAGCAACTCGGCTGTGCGTTCGGCGGCAGCCGTGTGCGAATGACCGTACTGCCAGACCGGGCCTTCGATCTCGGCGAAACGCGAGGCCACGCTCTTCTCGTGCGCTTGCCCGACTTCGCGTAACACGAGATCGTGCTCGCTCGGCGCGCTCGCCTCTTCGCGCACGTGTTGGCGCAGCCACAGGCGGCGCGGGCAACCGTCCGCGTGGGTGAGCGTCTGGGCGCTCAGGCGGTACGGTCTGCGCACCTCGGCGGATCCGGGGGAATCCGAAGCGCTCATGCGGCTTTCATCTCGCGGTCCGCCATCAGCCGGCGGGATGCTCTGCGCCCACATCGGGCGCGGTCGGTAGAGTCGCTGGCGGTTGTTCGTCCTGCGGGCGGATGCGGAAGATGCGCGAGAGCTCGGAGCGCAACTGGCCTTCGTCCAGACGCGGGTACAGCACGCCGCGATAGGCGACCGAGATGCTGCCGGTCTGCTCGCTCACCACGATGATCGCGGCATCGGTCTCTTCGGACAGGCCCAGCGCCGCGCGATGACGCGTGCCGAGCGCGACCGCGGTGAGCGGATTGGACGACAGCGGCAGGATGCACGAGGCCGCCACGATCGCGTCCTCGCGCAAGATGACCGCGCCGTCGTGCAGCGGTGAGCCCGGGCTGAAGAGCGTCACCAGCAATTCGGCCGAGACTTTGGAATCGATACGCGTGCCGGTCTCGACGAAATTGCGCAGCCCGATATTACGCTCCATCACGATGAGCGCGCCGTGACGGCGCTGCGCCAGGTTCTCGACCGAGCGGATCACCTCGCCCAGGACGCCGTAGTTCTCCCCGCGTAGAAAGGAGCGGAAGTAACGCGTGCGGCCGAACTGCGCGAGCGCGTGACGTAGCTCGGGCTGGAACAGGATGACGAATACGATCAGCCATACCGTCTTGAGCGAATCCATGATCCAGCGCACCGCGAGCAGGTCGAAATAGCGCGCGATGAAGCCCACGACCACGATCACGAGCAGCCCGACGATCATCTGCGCCGAACGCGTGCCCTTGACCAGCGACAGCAGCCGGTAGAAGAGCGCCGCGACGAGCAGGATATCGAGCGCATCGAGCAGCCAAAGATGGTGGACGGGCATCATGATGCGAAGACGGTAGCAGAAGGGCGCGAGAGGCGCCTATGCGAAGACGCGCGTGTTCAGCCCCTCACCGCCCGCGCCGCGTCGGCGACGCGCGCCACTCGCAGCGTCTGCGCCACGTCGTGCACGCGCAGGATGCGCGCGCCTTCGTAGGCCGCGATCGCCGCGGCGGCCAGGCTCGCGTCGACGCGTTGCTCGGGCGCCGACGTGGGCGCGGTGCCGGCGATGCGCGCGAGGAAGCTCTTGCGCGAGGCGCCCACCAGCACGGGGCGGCCGAGCGCAGCCAACGCGCGCGTGCCCGCCAGCAGTTGCAGGCTGTGCTCGGACGTCTTGCCGAAGCCGATGCCGGGGTCGAGCGCGATCGCCTCGTCGGCGACGCCCGCAGCGGTCGCCGCCTCACGCCGCGCCTGCAGGAACTCGCCGACTTCGCGCACCACGTCGTCGTAGCGCGGGTCCGCCTGCATGTCCTGCGGCGTGCCGCGCATATGCATGAGAACCAGCGCGGCTCCGCTTCGCGCCACCACCCCGGTCATGGAGGGATCGCGCAGCGCCGAGGTGTCGTTGATCACGTGCGCGCCGAGTGCGAGCGCGGCCTCGGCGACGGCAGCGCTCGCCGTGTCGACGGACACCGCAGCCTCCGGCCACGTGTGCCAATCCCCCGCCAGCGCCTCGAGCACCGGCGCCAGCCGGCGGATCTGTTCGTCTGCGGGCACGCTCTGCGAGCCCGGGCGCGTGCTCTCGGCGCCGATGTCGATCAGGTCGGCGCCTTCGTCCAGCAACTGCCGGCAGCGCGCGATCGCCGCGCCGGGGTCCAGATACCTGCCACCGTCCGAGAACGAATCGGGCGTCACATTGACGATGCCCATCACCAGTGTGCGCGACTGCAGATCGAAGACGCGGTCCCGGCAGCGCCAGATCATCGCGCGAGCGCCTCGCGCAGACGCCGGATCTGCCCGGCGTGGCCGTGCGCATGCGTGGCGTAGATCTCGAGCCAGCGTTCGGCGTGATAGCTGCCGGCCTCGGAATGCCAGCCGTGCTTACGCCAATCCTCTTCGCTCATGAGTTCGAGCAGCTGACAGGTGGCTTCGCGCGCGTAGCGAAAGAGCTCGAGCGCAGGCCCGATCGGCCGCTGCTCATAGTGCAGCTTGTTCGCCCACTCGTCCTGGTCGTAGCCCTGGATCACCGGGTGGGCCTCGACCAGGAGCTTGCGGATGCGCGTGGCGCTCTGGCCTTCGGAGTCCGCCAGGTGGTGCACGATCTGCGCGGCGCTCCACTTGCCAGCGATCGGGTGAGCGGTCAGTTGGTCCAAGGGGAAGCCGTCAAGGGCGGCGACGACTTCGGCGTAGCCGGCGCGGTAGGTCTCGATCAGGGTGCGGCGCTGCTCGGGAGTCATCCGAGTGGCCTTTCCGCGCGTCCCGATGTCGGCCGAGGTTGCCTGAAGGGCGTCCAGAGGGCTGCGCCGGTCGCGCAAATGTCGTGTCCGCTGCGGGATGCGGGGCGCATGGACGGCCGCTGAGGGCCACCACGGCTCCGTTGACCTGTTGGTTGGCGGATGATACCACTCGTCCGTCTCGACACCTCATTTCGGGCTGTTCCCGGCCTTCACCGGGCACACGCGGGCCGCAAGAGTTCCGCTTCGCCCAAGCATCTGTACACCCGTACCGGGTTGGAGGTTCTTCTCGCATGTCCTGGTGGAAGCGTTCGCTGTCCCTTGTCGCGCTGGCCGCGTTCTTCGCCGCCCCTGCGCATGCCCAGCTCGGCGGGCACCCGTACGAATTGTCGGCTGGCGCCGGCATCAACAGCTTCGACGCACGTGACTTCATCCAGGACAGCCCCGTGTACATGGGCGCGCTCGGTTGGCGCCATTCGCCCGGCATGTCGTTCGAGCTCTCCGCGCTCGGCGCTCCGACCAAGCTCGATCGCCCAGGCGACCTCGACCACAAGTGGTCGTATGTCTCGCTCGATGCGCGCTGGAACCTGCGCGACGCCTCCGAGAAGGCGGTGCCCTACCTGATCACCGGCATGGGCTACGGCCGCGCGCAGGACCCTGTGGGTGGGCTGGTCAAGAAGGGCGCCCCCAGCATCGGCGCCGGTTTCCTCTACAGCCTCATGGGCTCGCAGCGCACGTACCTGCGGCTTCAGGTGCGCGACGTCATGTTCCGCGAGCATGCCGCGACCGAGTTCAGCCACCACATCGCCGCGAGCGCAGGCTTGCAGTGGGCGTGGGGCGGCAAGGCCAAGGACCAGGACCTCGACGGTGTGCGCAACTGGCTCGACAAGTGCCCGAACACGCCGATCGGCGCCAAGGTCGACGCGACCGGCTGCCCGATCGACAGTGACGGCGACGGCGTGTACGACGGCATCGACAAGTGCCCGAACACGCCCAAGGGCGCCAAGATCGACAAGTACGGCTGCCCGATCGACAGCGACGGTGACGGCGTGCCGGACGGCATCGACAAGTGCGACAACACGCCCAAGGGCGCCAAGGTCGATGCGACCGGTTGCCCGATCGATTCCGATGGCGACGGCGTCTACGACGGCTTGGACAAGTGCGAGAACACGCCCAAGGGCGCGGTGGTCGACAAGGACGGCTGCCCGGTCGATACCGACGGCGATGGTGTGCCCGATGGCTTGGACCAGTGCCCGAATACGCCTGCCGGCCTCAAGGTCGATCCCTCGGGCTGCCCGATCGAGGTGAGCGAGCGCGAGACGCAGTTGCTCGACACAGGCACGATCCGCATCCAGAACATCAACTTCGACGTGAACAAGGCCAGCATCAAGGACTCGACCAGCTTCGCGATCCTCGATGACGTGGCGAAGATCCTGCTGCAATACCCGGCGCTCACGCTCGAGATCGGTGGCCACACCGACAACAGCGGGGTGAAGGCCAAGAACATGACGCTGTCCGAGGCTCGCGCGAAGACGGTGCTCGGCTACCTCATGCAGAAGTACCCGACGCTCGATGCGACGCACTTCACGGTCAAGGGCTACGGACCCACGCTGCCGATCGCGCCGAACACCTCGGTGCTCGGCAAGGCGAAGAATCGGCGCGTGGAGTTCAAGGTCACCAACACCGACGTGCTCAAGATCGAACGCGAGAAGCGCCACTTCGTGCGGAAGGGCGAAGCCGTGCCGCCGGCCGATCCGAACAAGAAGTAGGCGTCGCATCAGGCAAAGCGAAGCGCCCAGGGCTCACAGGTCCGGGGCGCTTCTGCATGACCGCGGCCAATGAGCTGGTCAGGTAGGGGAACTTCTCGCGGCGTGCCACCGGCAGCAGCCGCGACTTTACCAGGCATTCCTTGCGGGGCTCGAGCGCGATGGTTGCTTCGCGGCGCGCAGGGGCCGCGCAGGACGTGCGCCTGCCGCGGGGGCGCGAGAGTGTCTCGGCTCCACCCTCACCCTTCTCCAAGTCGAGCAGGTACTGGTCGAAGCGTTCCAGTCCCTCGAAGCTCTCGATGAGCAGGTCCTGCATGAGCTGGCGCTGCAGATCCTCATTCATCCCCATGTGCCGGAGTCCCTTCGGCTGGCGCAGGGCCCGCGAGGACGGTGAGCGCACGGGATCCCTGGGCGGAGACGACCTCACGCGTACGACATGATTCACGTCTTCTGTTTCTTCTTTTCCGCCGCCGGGAAGAGCACATTGTTGAGGATCAATCGGTAGCCCGGTGAATGCGGATACTCGTCCAGCTTGGTCTCGGGATCGCCCACCATGTGCTGATAGTCCTCGGGATCGTGCCCGCCGAGGAACGTGAAAGTCCCGCGGCCGAACTCGCCGTGGATGTACTTCACTTCGTCGGTGCCCTCGACTTCGCCCAGCACCGTGACGTTGCTCTTGAGCTTCGAGCGATGGAAGCCCGTGCTCTGGCCCAGGAACTCCGGCACAGCGTTCACATGGTCCTGCGTGAGCATGGTCGGCACGGGGTCGTTCTTGGCGCTGAAGTCGAACAAAGTGAACACCGTGTTCGGACCGCGGATGTTGGCTTCCTGAGTCACGTCGATATCCGAGAACCGGTATGCGATCGGGTCCATCTCGATGTGGAAGTTCTCGAACGCCAGGCAGCGGCTGAAGTCCAACTTGCGCTGCGCGTCCGGATCCTCGGAATCACCGTCATAGATGACATCGGCGATGTCCACGCCCTGGGCGGCGAGCGCGATGTCGTAGGTGTCGGTCGCCGAACACATGCCGAACAGGAAGCCGCCGCGGCCCACGAAGTCCTTGATCGTGACCGCGACCGCCGCCTTGAGCTGCGTGACCTTGGCGAATCCCAGTCGCGTGGCCATCGCCTTTTGCACAGCCTCTTCCTCCTGGTACCACGGGAACGTGTGGTACGCGGCCCAGAAGCGCCCGTGCTGGCCAGTGAAGTCCTCGTGGTGCAGGTGCAACCAGTCATACTTGGCGAGGTCGCCCTTGATCACCTCTTCGTCCCAGATCTTCTCGTAGGGGATCTGCGCGTACTGAAGCGCCAACGTGACGGCGTCGTCCCACGGCGGCGTGTTGGGCGGGATGTACACCGCGACCTTGGGCGCCTTCTCGAGCCCCACGATCTCCATATTCTCGTCCTGGACGGTGGCGCGGATCTGCGCTTCAGCCGCGCCGCCACAGGGCTCGATCGAGACGCCGCGGATGTTCGCTTCGCGTTCCGTGGCCGGATCGTCGGGCAACAAGAAAGAGCCACCGCGATAGTTCAGGAGCCACTCGGCCTTGGTGCCGTGGCCCAACACCCAGTAGGTGAGGCCATAGGCCTTGAGATGGTTCGCCTGATGGTCGTCCATGGGCACCAGGATCTTGGCGTGCGCGATCGTCGCGCTCGCGGCGAGCAATCCCAGCGCCAACGCGGCCGCCAGCGGCAGCATCTCGACGACCTCGGCGTAGGAATGCTTGTCGGCGCTGACCGAGGGCGCGGGGCCGGCGTGTGTCGTAGCGTCGGCCGGGTCCGCGTCCGCGACGCGCGCGGTCTCCACGCGCACGTCGGCTGCGGCGTGGCCGGTGGCCACATCATCGGGCGTCGTCGTCACGCCGCCAAAGCGAAACACTTTGACCTGCTTGCGCGCACCGGGCATGAACAACATCGCCACGCCGAGCGTGATCAGCGCGAGCGCGGCCATGACCACCACCCCGGCCACGGCGACCACGCCGCCGAGCACCGCGCCGACCGGGCCGAGCGGGCCCGAGGGCCTGCTCGCGCGTCCGAGACCACCGCCATTCAGTGAGACACGCATCAGAGATCCTTCCGGGGAGCCATGCGGGACACTACAACCGGAGTTCGCGGCGCAACCGCTCGACATGCCGGCGCACTTCGGGCGCATTCCACGCGCGCGGGAAGCGCGCTAGGCATTCTTCGAACGCGGCCAGCGCCTGCTTGGGCTGCTGGAGCTGCAGATACGCTTCGCCGGTGCGCTGGCGCGCCACGGGCGCGAGGCGATCATCGGGAAGCGAGTCGTTCACCATCGCGAGCGGGATCAGCGCGGCCTTCCAGTCGCGCGCGTCGGCGCGCAGGTCGGCCAACTGCATCGCGATCGTCGCCGCGTAGTGCGAGCGCACGGGCGTGGCGCGGAAAAGCGAGTCGGCCACGCGAGTGGCCGACGCCGTGTCACCCCGCCAGCGCTGCCACGCCAGTGTGGCGATGCCGCGCAGCTCCGGGGCGCCGGGCTGTTCTTCGAGCAAGTAGGTGCGTTCGAGCGCTGCGCCGGCATCGGGCGTTTCGGGATCCGCGGCGATGCGCTGATACGCGGCGAGCGCCGAATCGAAGTGCGCCGCGAAGAACTGCGCCTCGGCGAACGCGAATCGCGCGGGCGGCCAGCGTTGCGAGAGCGAGTCCAGCACGCCGAGCGCCCGCTCGGGCGGGCCCTCGCGCAGGCGGCCGAGCGCGGCCTCCTGCAACAGCTCGGGGCTGCGCGCGGCGGTCACGCCCAGCGCATCGATCAGGTGCCGTGCCTGGGCGGCGTGGCCGCTGGTGCGCAGCTCGCGCGCGAGTGCCAACGCCAGGTCCGGCGGGAAGTGCCCGGGCGGCAGGTCGCGCAAGGCCTGCTCCAGCGCGAGCGCGAGTGCCGAGCGCGCCGCCGCGTCGCTCGAGCCAGCGAAGCCCCACGCGCGTCGCGCGCTGGTGATGCGCGTGGGTTCCTCGAAGCGCGCATCGCCGGCCAGGCTCGCGAGCGCGGCGATGGCGGCGATGGAGTCCCGCGTCGCGCCCGTCGACATGCACACCTCGGCGAAGAGCTGGCGCAGCGCAGGGCGCTGGTCGCGCGAGTCCGCGGATTCGAGCACGTGCACGGCCTCGGCGGGCTCGCCGGCGCGCGCGTACAGATGCGCGAGGCCGCGCGCCAGGTCGGTGCGTCGCGGATTCGCGAGCACGGCCGCGCGCAGCGCCTCGCGCGGCACGCGCGGATCCGGAAGCGCGGCGCGGCGAAGTGCCTGCATCGCCCAGTCGCCCATGGACGGCGCGGCGATCCACGTCTCGATCGCGGCCACCGACGCATCGCGCGCGCGCCCCAGACGCTCGTAGGCGATCACATATTCATTGCTGCTCAGCAACGAGTCGCGCTGGATGCCGCGCTCACTGCGCAACAGCTCGGCCAGCGGCTGCCACGCCTCGCGCATCGCGTAGTCGCGCGCCATCTCGGCGATCACGTAGGGATGATGCGGCACCGCGCGTTGCAGCACGGCCAACGTGTCGAGCGCGCGCTCGGGCAGGCCGGAGTTGCGCAGGTCGGAGGCGTGGCGTAACTGCAGCGCCTGTGCCGGCTCCAGCGGCGGCACCGCGCGACGCGGCCGCACCCCCTCGAGCGTCTGCGCCGAGGAGAAGAACAGTGGCAGGTCGGCCTCGTTCACGCGCGTGCCGGGGATGAACCCTGGCAGCACCGTGCCCGTCTGGATCGGCGGATTCTCGGGTAGCTTGCGCGCTTGGGCGCGCGCGCGCGCCGGCGTGATCGCCGCCGCCAGCGCCAACAGCAGCATGGACGCACGCAGCGCGAGACCGCGCGGCATCATCGTGGGCTCCCGCCCAGCGCCTTGAGGTAGCGCTCGATCAGCGCGCGGTACTGCGCGGGGTAGCGATCGGCGGCAGCCTTGAGCAGGTCGAGCTTGAGCTTATCGGTGCTACGCAGCAGATCGGCCGAGAGCGGCGCCGGCGAGGCGTGCGCGATGTCCTGCGCCTGCTGGGCCTCGCGTTGCGGATCGAAGTCGCGACGGTTGACCGAGCGCTGGGCGTCGAGCATGCGCGAGAGGATGCGGTCCTGCTTGGACGTGAGCTCACCACTCATTTCACTCTGGCCAAGCTGTTCCTCCACATCCTTCATCTCTTTTCGCGCTTGCTCCAAGCGGCCGAGCAGCGAGGGGCTCTTCTGTTCCTCGCGCTGGACTTGTTCCAACTGCTCACGGATGCGCTGCTGCTGGTCGGCCAGGCGGCGCATCTCGGCGCGGTCTCCGGCGCTGATGCGCAGCTGCTGCGAGAGTTTTTGTGCCAGTTCGCGCGTCTCGCGGTTGACCTGCGATTGCTGTTTGCCCATCTGGCCCATCTTCTGCGCGCCGCTCTTGCCGCTCTGGCCCTGGCCCGGCTTGTTGCACATGCTGGCTTCGGTCTCGCGCAGCGCATTGACGGCGGCGTTCAGCTGAGCCGCCGCGCCCTGGCCGGACTGCTGGCCGCGCCCGCGGTTGCCCTGTGCCATCTCGCGGCCCGACTGCTGCAGGCCGTTCATCGCTTTGCCCAGCGCCTGCGACACCTTGGGACTCATGAAAGGGGTCTGCTGCGAAAGCGCTGCGAGCGAATCCGCCACGCGCGCCACGCCGTCGGCGAGATCCGTCTGGCGGTCCGCCTGCTCCTGGCCCGCCTTGGGATCCTGCGCGCTCTGCTGCGCCTGACGGCTGAGCGACACCAGATCCTGCGCCGAACGCCGCACGGCGGCCAGATTCTGCGAGTCCTTCTGGCTCTGGTTCTGCTGGCTGCTGCGGCTCATCTGCTGCGCGGCCTGCTGCAGAGACTGGCTCGCCTGCTGGCCGGACTTGCTCGCTTCTTCGTTCTGGTCCTCCTCGCTCTGCTGCGCCGCCGCCTGCTGAGCGGGCTGCGCCTGCTGATCGAGCTTCTTGGCGGCGTCCTGCAGGTCCTTCTTGGCTTGTTCGTCCTCGGCGTCCTTGGCGGCGTCTTCGGCGTCCTTCGCCAGCTCCTGCGTCTTCTGTGCCAACTGGCGCTGCTCCTCGGCGCGCTTGGACTTCGCATCCTGCGAGTTCGAGGCGCTGGGGTCCTGCGGCGGCTGCGAGGGATCCGAAGGCTTGGAGGACGCGTTGGGCTTGGCTTGCTTGCCCTGCTTGCTCGGATCGTTGGGCTTGGCCTGCGACTTCGCGGCGTCCTCGTGCTTCTGGTTGAGCGCGTCCTGCTGCTGCTTGAGCTCATCGGCGCGCTGCGAGAGCGCGTCCATCTTCTCGTCCTGGCGCAGCTGCTTGAGCAGCGCGAGGCTACGTTCGAGGTTCTTGAGCAGATCCTTATTCTCTTCCGAGAGCTTCGGCAGGGCCTGTTCCATCTCGCGCTTGTCCATCTGCTTGAGCGCGTCTTGCATGCGCTTGAGCGCGTCCTTGAACTCCTGCGACTGGATCTTCTGGAGGAGCTCGCTCATCTCCTTGAGCTTCTGCTGCAGCTCTTCCCGGAACGCCTGGCGCTCGGCGGCGTCGCTGACGTGATCTTTCATCTGCTGCGCCGCGGCATCGATCTGTTTCGAGAGGTCGTTCTGGCGCTCGAGCGTCTTGCGCATCTCCTCCGCGCGCTCGAATTGCTGCGAGGGTTGCGTGCTCTTTTGTTGCGGCTGCTGGCGCTGCAACTGTTCCAGGCTCTTCTGGACTTCTTTGGTCTGCTGCGCGACTTTCTCGAGGCTCTTGGTGACCGTCTCCTGCTTCTCGTCGAGCTTGTCGTACAGGTCGGCAAGACTCGGGAACCTCAGGTGGAACTCGGAGCTGGTCGCGCGATTCGGGCCGCCATTGGCGTCGTTGTCGCGGACTTCGAAGCGGAACGTGCCCGTCTCGCCGGGCAGCAGCGCGAGCGACGCAGCGTCCCACGCCGCCGTGACGCGCGCCTCGCGCGGGTTACCCGCAAAGCCCGCCAGCGGCACGTTGCGCCAAGGCTGCGCGGCATCCTTGCGGTACTGAAGTTGCAATGCGCCCAGGCCCAGATCGTCCTGCACCAGCACATCGTAGGGCACCGCCTGGCCGGCGGGCACGTCTTGGTCGCCCGACGGCAGCGCGACGGTGATGACCGGTGGCGCATCGGGCAGCGCGCTGATGCGGTAGTGGAACACGCCTGCGCCATTCACGCTCGTGGCGCGCAGTGC
Organism: Candidatus Eiseniibacteriota bacterium; assembly: GCA_025360715.1. GTDB lineage: Bacteria > Eisenbacteria > RBG-16-71-46 > RBG-16-71-46 > RBG-16-71-46 > CAIXRL01. The sequence goes on from JANYBS010000035.1 coordinate 31,621, forward strand.
GTAAGGCGCATCGGCATCGATCGAAAGGTCGCCGCGCCAGCGCCGCGGCGTGATGGCGCTCCATGTGCTGCGCGAGCCGCCTTCGATCTGCGCTTCCAGACTCTCGAGGTCGCGATCGAAAGTGACCTCGACATGCGCACGCGAGCCCGCGAGCGCCGCAAGGTCGCCCGAGGTGGCCGCGCCCGTCTGCTCGGGCAGCCGCGCATAGGCCGGCGCGTGATACGTGACGTTGAAGCTCACGGGCTGCGGCTCGCCCGCCAGGCCGATGTGGTATCGCGGACTGCGCGTGCGTTGCACGTTCACCGCATAGTCGCGCGCGCGCGTCACCGGTGGCAGGTCGAAGCGCCACAGGCGCACGCCGCCGCTCTCGCGCTCGAGCTGGGGGGCGGGCGCCGCGCCATCGCCCAGCAGCTGCGGCGCGGCCGAGGATCCGCTCACGCGCGCACGCACGGCGAGCGTGGCGCCCGGCGAGATCGTCACGTTGCCCGGCTCGACCGTGAGCGCCACCGGCGGCGCCGCGGCGCCCGGATCCAGCAGCGTGTGCCACGAGCGCAGCGCCGCCTGGGGCAGCGTGAGCGCCAGCACCAGCACCACCGCGAGCGCGCCGCCGATACGCGCGAACGCCGCAGGTGCTTCCCGCTTGGGCCGCGCAGCCTCGATGCGCACTGCCGCGAGCTTCTGGGCCGCTTCCGCGCGGATCGCACCAGCGAGTTCGGCGGAAGTGTGCGAGTGGGTCTCGGGCGCCTGGCTGCGCTCGAGTTCGAGCGCATTGCGCAGCCACGAGCGTAGCTCGGGGAAGTGCAGCTCGAGTCGTTCGAGCCACGCATCCCACGCCGGCATCGCCCGACCGAAGTCGCGCACCGCCAACGCCAGCGCCGCGAACACGACGAGCGTGAGCAGCACGAGCCGCGCCCACGCCGTGGCGGGCGTCGCGGGCAGCAGGATGCCGATGGCGATGGCGGCCGCGGTGGCCATGGCGGCGATCGCCGCCGCGCGCAACGCGTGACGCGCGATGAGCGCGCGGCGCACCGCGCCATGCTGACGCTGGAGTTGGGATCGAAGCAGAGTCTCGGGCGCGCTTGGAGTCATGTCTGGTGGATGCCCGGCCGGGTCAATGCGTGAGAGCGTGATGGACGATGTTCATGGCCATCTTGAGCGCCGCTTCGTGCTTCTCGGGTGGATCGTGATGAATGGATTCGTCTTCGAGTCCGTCACCGATGTCGCAATCGAATGAGAAGAACACACAGAGTCTGCCATCGCGGACGATCCCGAATGCACGCGCCGGGCCGCCGTCGTGTTCGTGGATCTTGGGCAGGCCCGCCGGGAAGTCGTAAAGCTCGTGGAAGATGGAATGAGCGTAGGGCAACTCCACCAGTTCGGCGTCAGGGAACAGTGCTTTCATCTCGCGGCGGAACGAGGGCGCGATGCCATAGTCATCGTCCACCCAGAGGAAGCCGCCGGAATCCAGCCACTGGCGCAGGTTCACCCGCTCAGCGTCGGTGAACTTGATGTTCCCGTGACCGGCCGCGAACACGAACGGGTACTGGAAGAGGGCCGCCGACCCCGGCTGGACCACGGCCGCGTCGTCCGAGGCGACCGGAATGGTGGTCCGGGCCTTGAGTGCCGCGAGCAGGTTGCGCAGCGAGGTGGTGTCGCCATACCAGTCGCCGCCGCCGCCGTATTTGAGCCGGGCGATGCCGAACGTGCGCGCTCCGGGCGGCGTGGTCTCGGCCGCGCCCGCGGGCGCGGCGGCGCCCAAGAGGAGCGTCAGGGCAAGGGCCAGAGAACAGGCCAAGGTCTGCGAGGCGAGCGGGCGCATGGCATGAGTGTAACGAAAGAGGGAGGGGCGTGTGGGCCCCTCCCTCGACGAACGCACTGCCGGTTCGGACCGGCGGGGGTTACGGCTTCGCAGGAACGATCGCGACGTGACCCACCGCTGACAGCGTATAGGTGCCGTCCGTGAACGTGCCCGAGGCGCTGGGCAGGCGGAGCGTGTCACCCGGCATATAGGCGATCAGGCCGCCATTGGCGTCGACGGCCGAGACACGGACCAGGTACGTCTGGCCCATCAGGGTCGTACGGCGCGTCAGGACGAGCGCGCCCGGGGCGCCGAGCTTGTATGAGACGACCGGACCCGCGGCGTTGGGCACGTAGCCGAGGAAGATGTCGCGCACCTTGTCGTTGAAGACCGGCGAGGGCGAGCCACCCCTGAGCTTGGCATCCGAGGTGATCGAGCTCGTGTACTGGTAGACGTGCACCCAGTAGCCCGCAGCCTCCGGCACCTGCGACCACGCCATGGTAAAGAGTGAATCCGGCGGGTCCTTACGGATCGCCCACACGATCGAGCCGGCCGGCGAGCCCGTGACCTGGGCCAGGTTCGAGAGCGGCGATGTCGTCGTGGCCGTTCCGCCGACCAGGCCGCGGCCGACATACGTGGACGGCGAGTAGCTGGACGGCGAGGGGTCGTCGAGCGGGTAGAGTTCCCACTGCGACTCGGTCCACTTGCGCGGCGAGGTGAGCACGTGATCGAGGCGGTTGCGGAAGCCACCGTTCGCGTCGCGCGAGAACATCTGGTAGCCCGAAGCGGCGGTGCCATCGAACAGCTGCAGGCGCAGGCTGCCCGGCGTGGTGACGTCGATCTGCTGCTGGCCGACGTAGATGCGTTCGGATACGTCACCGAAAGCCGTGTCGCGATAGGTGAACACGGTGACCGGCGTCGCGCGCCAGCCGATCAGGCGGGAGTTCGCGTTCGGCGTACCCTCGACCTGCGTGTAGCCGGAGTCCGCGCTGGTGACCCGCTTGGAGCAGCCGGCGGTCACCGCCGCGGCAGCGACGAGCGCCAGGAGCGCCGTCGCCACGCGGGAGTTGAAGAAGGATCGCTTCATCGTCTGCCTTTCGTCATTCCGCCGGGATGCCCTTGCGGCGATCCAGCGAGATCCAGATGTCGAGCGCCATGGCGCTGGCGACGTACACGGACGAGTAGGTTCCGAACACGGTGCCGACCAGCATCGCGAACGAGAAGTCGCGCAGGACCTCGCCGCCCCAGATGAAGAGAGCGAGGGCGGTAAGGAACACCGTGAAGGCGGTGATGACCGTACGCGAGAGCGTCTCGTTGACCGCGATGTCCATCACTCGCGAGTGGGTCTCCTTGCGGAGAGCCTTGTTGCGCTCGCGGATGCGGTCGAACACCACGATGGTGTCGTTGATCGAGTAGCCGGCGATGGTGAGTAGTGCGGCGATGACCGTGAGGGTGATCTCCCGCCCGGTGAAGCAGAGGAACCCCAAGGTCACGATCACGTCGTGGAGCAGTGCCACGACGCCGCCGAGTGCGTATTTGAACTCATAACGCCAGCCCACGTAAAGCAGGATGATTCCCAGGCTGGATAGGATGGCCATGATGGCCTTATGCCGCAGGTCACCGCCGACCTTCGAGCCGACGGTCGACATGCCGCGGAGTTCGACCTTCGTGCCGCTCAACCGGCCTTCGATGGCCGCCTGGGCGCGCGGGAAGACGTCCTTGGAGGAGTCCTGCGTACGGATCAGGAACTCGTCCTTGGAGATCCCGGTCATCTGCTGGATCTCGGCGCCCTTGAAGCCGCCGCTATCGAGCGCTGAGCGCACCGCATCGGCCTGCTGGGCCGGCGCCGTGCGGATCTGGAGCAACGTGCCGCCGGTGAAGTCGACGCCGAGCTTGGGGCCCTTGGTGAACAGGAACGCCAGTGTCACCAGGATGATCGCGCCCGAGAAGAAGTACGCGATCCGCCGGTACTTCATGAAGGGGATGTTCGTCGCGTGAAGGATCTGCAACATGGGTGGCCTCTCCGTCCGCTCAGATGCTGAGCCGCTCGACCTTGCCGCGGCTGAGCCAGTAGTCATAGATCATGCGCGTGAAAAGCACCGCGGTGAACAGGTTGGCCACAAGACCGATGATCAGCGTCACCGCGAATCCCTTGATCGGGCCGGTTCCGAACTGGAACAGGAACAGACCGCTGATGATCTGTGTGGAGTGGGCGTCGAAGATGGTGCGGAACGCGCGGTCATAGCCGAGTTCCACCGCCTGACGCACCGTGCGGCCATTGCGGAGCTCTTCTCGGATGCGCTCGAAGATCAGCACGTTGGTGTCGACCGCCATACCGACCGTGAGGACGAGACCGGCGATACCCGGCAGCGTCAGGGTCGCGTGTACGCCTGCGAGCATCGCCACGACATAGATCGTGTTGAGCAGCATGGCGATGATGGCGATCAGGCCCGACAGCTGGTAATAGACGACCATGAAGCCGACGACCATCGCGGTGCCGATCAGGCCCGCCATGACGCCGTCCTTGATGGAGTCACTGCCAAGCGACGGTCCGACCGTGCTCTCGTAGAGGATCTTGACCGGTGCGGGCAGGGCGCCGGCGCGCAGCACGATCGCCAGGTCCTTGGCCTCGTTCAGGTCGATGCTGCCGCCTGTGATCGAAGCGTCGCCGTTGGGGATCGAGCCGCGGATGAACGGCGCCGACTGCACGACGCCGTCGAGGACGATGGCGAGCTGCCGCCCCACGTTGGCGCCGGTGACGCGCGCGAAGTCCGCGCGGCCCTTGGGCGTCATCTTCATGGAGACGCCCCACGCCGCGGGGTTCGTCTGGTCCAGGCCCGAGAGCGCATCGGCGCTGGCGACCGAGCCACCCGTCATCTCGGGTTCCTTCTTGAGCACGTACAGGATGCGGCCCGTGATGCCCTGGCTGCTCACGTCGCCACTGCTCCACGTGAGCTGCGTGTCGCCCGGGATGATCGAGTCGATGCCCGGTGTGGCCAGCAGCTTCTGGACCGCGCCCATATCGTCCTTGCGCACGAAGCCCGCATCGAGCATGTGGCCGGTGAGCGGGGCCTTCTTGAACGTGGTGTCGGCGCCGCCCGCACCCTTGGACGCCAGGTACAGGTCGAGTTTGTCGAAGGTGGCTTTGGTGTCCTCGTTGCTGCGCACCAACTTGAACTCGAGGAGCGCCGTCTTGCCGATCAGCTCGATCGCGCGCTGGCGATCGGTGAGTCCGGGCATCTGGATCGCGATGCGATCCTCGCCCTCGCGCTGGATGAGCGGTTCGGCGACGCCGAATTGGTCGACGCGATTGCGGATGATCTCCATCGCGCGTTCGGTCGCGTCCTTGGCTTCAGCGGCATTCAGCTTGGACTTGTCGACTTCGAGGAGCAGCTGCAGGCCGCCCTGAAGGTCGAGGCCGAGGTGGATGGCCTGCTTTCGCAGTGTGGTCAGGTCCGCAGGCGCCATCGCATCGCGCTGGGCCGGCGTCATCGAGTAGAAGCGGTAGGACGGGAAGAGGTACCAGCCGGCGAGCAGCGTCACCACCAGTACACCCACCAGTTTCCACTGGTCGGAGCGAGACATGGGAACCCCCAGACGGTCAACCGCCGGGAAGGCACGTTGTCCCTCCCGGCGCGCGCAGAACAAAATGAGGGCGGGAGTCTAAGGTGCGGGTCCGACAAGTGTCAACGAAGTCATTGTGCGCGAAAGGAGTACCCGTCTGCGGCGGGCCATCGTGGCCTGACGGGATGGCAGGTTCGCGGCGGGTCTGGATGGTTGCCGGAACTTGCTGGGCATGCGGCCCATGGACCGGGACGGAAACCGGTTGGCGACCGGTCTCGGTGTTTGTCTTGGGGTAGCGAGGAGGGGTGTTGCGGAGGATCGAAGCGGATGGTGAGGTGGGTTCCCGGTCGATGGGCCCGCGTCGACAAGGCAACGTCGGTGCCGTGGTCAGTCGACGATTCCATACAGGGTTGCGTCGCCGACGGCGTCGTATCCACGGCGCCGGCGTCGAGAAATCGACGCTCACGCGAGTGCGCCCCGAAGTTCGCCGGGAATCTTGACTTGGGGCGCTGCACTGACCTAGAGTGCCGCGCCTACCGTACCGGGCCTACCGATTCACGCTTTCGGAATCCACGAGGAGTCTCCATCGCATGAACACTCGCGTTCGCCTCGCGGGCGTCGCGGTCCTGTTGTCCCTCGCCTGCGCGTCGGTCGCCTTCGCGCAGCAGGCGGACTCCACCAAGTCTGCGCCCATGAATGGCGCGAAGCCCGGCCGCGGTTCCATCGGCGGCCAGCTCGGTGGTTCATGGATCCTCGCCGAGAAGGACTATTCCAAAGGTGCTCAGCCGCGGTTCTCCCTGAGCGGCCAGTACGGCTACGTCATCAGCAACAAGTGGCGCTGGCAGGTGAGCCCGTTCTTCACCTGGAACGCCTACAGGGTCGGCGAGCGTATCCCGTTCCGCGATAGCAACTTCCCCGCGGACACGACCAAGGACCAGATCCTCACCCAGATCGTCGGCGGCAACGCCCAGCTGCAGTACCAGAAGATGCGCGGCAGCTGGCTCTGGCACTTCGGCTTCGGTCCCTCGCTCTATCGGGTGGTCGTACAGAACCATCGCAAGGTGCTCAAGGACCCGGTCTCGCGCAACCTGCACCAGGGCCAGTATCTGGGCGCCGCGGTCGAGGTGGGCGCCGAGCACTTCTTCAAGGAGCTGAACAACACGTCGCTCGAGTACACGCTCGGCTACCAGAACGTGTTCGCCAAGCGCGACGATCAGTTCCCCTCGGGTTTCAACGGCAACCTGTCGTTCCTCGAGGTCCGAGTGGGCGCGCACTACTACTTCGACTTCAAGACGAAGAAGCCCGACGACAAACCCGGTGCCAAGCCGAAGAAGAAGAGCTGACGCAACGCCCGAAGCCGCAGCGCGACCCGCTGCGGCTTCGGGCTTTACGGGGGAGGAAGTCCATGGACAAGCGTGTGCCGTGGTCCGAGAAGGTGGGCCCCGAAGCCCTCACGTTCGATGACGTCCTGCTCGTGCCGCGATATGCGGCGATGCACCCGCGCGACGTGCAGACGCGCTCGTGCTTCTCGCGCAACATCCCGATCAACATCCCCATCGTGAGCGCCGCCATGGACACGGTCACCGAGTCCGCGCTCGCGATCGCCCTGGCGCGCGAGGGCGGCATCGGCGTCATCCACAAGAATCTGTCGATCGCCGACCAGTGCGCGCAGGTCGATCGCGTGAAGCGCTCCGAGAGCGGCATGATCGTGGATCCCGTCACGCTCGGGCCGTCGGCCTCGCTCGCCGAGGCGCACAGCCTCATGGCGCGTTTCCATATCTCGGGCGTGCCGATCACCGAGGGTGGCAAGCTCGTCGGGATCCTCACGAACCGCGACCTGCGCTTCGAAGACGACCACACCAAGCGCGTCTCGGACGTGATGACCAGGGACGGCCTGGTCACCGCGCCGGTGGGCACCACGCTGGTGCAGGCACGCGACATCCTGGCCAAGCACCGCATCGAGAAGCTGCCGGTCGTCGATGCGGCCGGCATGCTGCGCGGACTCATCACCGTCAAGGACATCGAGAAGCGCATCAAGCACCCCGACGCCTGCAAGGACAGTCTGGGTCGCTTGCGCGTGGCCGCCGCAGTGGGCGCGGCCGGCGACTATCTGGAGCGTGCGGTCGAGCTGGTCAAGGTCGGCGTCGATGCGCTGGTGATCGACAGCGCGCACGGCCACTCGATCGGCGTGATCGAGGCCACGCAGGCGCTGCGCAGCGCGGTCAAGGGTGCGGACCTGGTCGTGGGCAACGTCGGCACTGCCGATGGTGCCAAGGCCGTCGCCGATGCAGGCGCCGACGCGGTCAAGGTCGGCATGGGCCCCGGCGCGATCTGCACCACGCGCGTCGTGACCGGCGCCGGGATGGCGCAGGTCACCGCCATCATGGAAGCCGCGCGCGCGCTCGAGGGCACCGATGTGCCGATCATCGCCGACGGCGGCATCAAGTACTCGGGCGATATCGTCAAAGCCATCGCCGCGGGCGGCTGGTCGGTCATGATCGGCGGGCTGTTCGCCGGCACGGAAGAGAGTCCCGGCGAGACCGTGCTGCTCGAAGGCCGCCAGTACAAGGTCTACCGCGGCATGGGCTCACTCTCGGCGATGGCCGCTGCCAAGGGCAGCCGTGAGCGCTATTTCCAGGAGAACACGGACGAGCTGTCCAAACTAGTGCCCGAGGGCATCGAGGGCCGCGTGCCGTTCAAGGGCCCGCTCGCCACGACCGTGTTCCAGATGCTCGGCGGCCTACGCGCCGGCATGGGCTATTGCGGCGTGCGCGATATCCAGGAGCTGCGCACGCACACACACTTCGCCCGCATCAGCTCGGCGGGCCTTCGCGAGAGCCATCCGCACGACGTGCGCATCACCAAGGAAGCGCCGAACTACGAGATGCGCTGAAGCGCGCGCACAGCATCACCGCCCCTTTCGGCCACTCGAGCGCGACTCGGGTGGCCGATTTGCGTGCGATTCACGCTGCATCAAGGCAGCGGAACCCGTATGGTGCGCGCATATGTTCCGGCGGGTGCGGCCATGACCGCGCGCTCTCCGCAGCATCGTGCGAGTACCGATCCTTGCACCAGCGTCGTGGTCCCACTTCTCCTTGCCGGAGGAAGTCCATGCGTTCGTTCGGGAGTCACCGCGGCAATCCCGCGCTTCGTTTCATGATCGAGCAGACCGCTCGCCGCCGCCTGTGGGCACAACTGGGCCCCGAGAGGCCGTCGCTCATCGATGCCGCTTCGGGCCATCACGCCGAACGCTGGTCGCGTCCGTTCTTCGAGCGCTTCCGCGCCATCGCTCGCAACCACTTCGCGCCCGTCGCCGAACTGCCGGAAGGCGCGCTCGCGTATTTCGGCGCGCCGCACGCGCAGCTCTGGTCGCTCGTGTCCGAGCATGCGCTGGTGATCGCGCTCGACCACGAGGACTCGCGTGTGAAAGTCGCCGAGCGTGCGCGCCGCTGGCAGGCGTGCTTGAACACGCGCACCACGCCGGGGTTGGCCTCGGCGCACTGGGGGCATCCGGTGTATGGCGCACGGCTCGATCCGCTCACCGGCGAGCTCGACGTGGTGTGGGCATTCCAAGGGGACTGGTGCGAGCTCGCCCTGGCGTCCGAGACGCCCGAGCGCAAGTGGGACACGCCGGATCATTGGCGCGCGGTGGCGGAGGAGCGCGCGTGATCCACTTGCTCGCGGCGATCGTGCCACCCGTCCCGATCGATTCCGGCTCCACCGCGTGGATGCTCACAAGCTCCGCGCTCGTGCTGCTCATGGTGCCCGGGCTGGCGCTCTTCTATGGCGGCATGGTGCGCCGCAAGAACATCCTCACCACGATGATGCACTCGTACGTCGCCATGGCGGTGATCGGCGTGCAGTGGGTCACGGTCGGCTACGCGATCGCGTTCGGCCAGTCGCACGGCGGCTGGTTCGGCTGGTCGTGGCCGGCGGTGGGCCTGCACGGCATCACCCCGGCCAGCATGTACGCCGACAAAGGCATCCCCGAGTTCGTCTTCATCATGTTCCAAGGCAAGTTTGCCATCATCACGCCGGCGCTCATCTCGGGCGCCGTGGCCGAGCGCATGAAGTTCAGCTCGTACGTGGTGTTCATATTGCTGTGGTCCACGTTCATCTACTGTCCGCTCGCGCACTGGGTGTGGGCCACGGGTGGCTGGCTGTTCAACTACGGCGTGCTCGACTACGCCGGCGGCACGGTGGTGCATATCTCCGCGGGAGTCTCTGCGCTGGTCCTCTCCTACATGCTCGGGCCGCGGCGCGATCACCCCGAGGGCACGCTGCTGCCGAACAATCTCGTGCTCACGTTGCTTGGCGCGGGCCTGCTGTGGTTCGGCTGGTTCGGCTTCAACGCTGGCAGCGCGGTGGGCATCGAGCACCCGGTCGCCGGCGCGTCGGCCGGTCTGGCGTTCGCGACCACGCAGACCGCGGCAGCGACCGCAGCGCTCGTGTGGATGCTCATCGAGTGGCAGCACACGGGCAAGCCCACGAGCCTCGGCATGGCCTCGGGCATCGTGGCGGGCTTGGTCGCCATCACGCCGGCCGCGGGCCACGTGATGCCGCTGTCGGCGATGGTGATCGGCGCGGTCGCGTCGCTCGTGTGCTTCTACGCCGTGCGGCTCAAGTCGCGCCTGGGCTACGACGATTCGCTCGACGCTTTCGGTGTGCACGGCGTGGGTGGCATCTGGGGCGCCCTCGCCACGGGGTTGTTCGCGGTCACGCCCGTCGCTGGCCTGTTCGCCGGCAATGCCGCGCAGTTCACCAAGCAAGCGGTGGGGGTAGGCGTCACGATCGCGTTCGCGGCGCTGGGCACGTGGGTGATCGCCGGTCTCGTCAAAGCCACGATGGGCCTGCGCGTGAGCGAGCAGCAGGAGCGCGACGGCCTTGACATCACCATCCATGGCGAACGCGGCTATCACTTCTAGAAAGGGACGGACGACATGAAACTCATCATCGCGGTCATCCGCCCGGAGAAGCTCGACGCCGTGCAGAGCGCGCTCCAAGGCGCGCTCGATGAAGGCGACGGCTATCGCGTGACGGTGCAGACCGTCGACGGCCATGGCCGCCAGGCCGGCGAGGTGGAGTACTTCCGCGGCCAGCCGGTGCGGCAGCGCTTGGTGCAGAAGACGCAGATCACCATCGGCGTGAACGACAAATACGTTGAGCCGGCGATCCAAGCGATACTGAGCGCCGCTAAGACCGACAAAGGCGAGATCGGCGACGGCAAGATCTTCGTGCTGCCGCTGGAGGAATGCATCCGCATCCGTACCGGCGAGCGGGGCGGCAGCGCGATCTAAGGTGCGGCGCCTCAGTGCTTGGGGAGTTCGAACCGGAACGCGGGGTTGAGCTGGCGGATCTCGCTCACCACGCGTTCGAGCGACTCTTCCGTCTGCGCTGTCGGCGCCGAGCGCCAGCTGCTGTAGAGCTCGAGTAGTTCGTCCTGCTTGACCTTGATGAGCTCCTGCTGCTGGTGCTCATCGATGGTGCGCTCCAGATGGTAGACCTCGCCTTGCGAGAAGCGCTTCATCAGGTCCAGGTACTCGCCGCGCATGTGCGAGAGGATCCGCAGGTATTTATCAAACCCCGTCGAGAGCTTCTCGAGCACCTCGGAGACGCCCGCATTCTTGCGGTGCATCTGCTGCGAGTACGTGTAGGCGAAGTGGTAGTAGGTCTTGCCGCGGCCGATGTAGGCCTCTTCGCTCGGCTGCAGCCGCGAGCGCGTGACGCCGGCGATCGTCGGTGAATCGAAGATGCCGATCGAGACCAGCAGGAAGTCGGCGTTGGTCTTGTAGATCTGGTACTT
>JANYBS010000054.1 GCA_025360715.1 Candidatus Eiseniibacteriota bacterium
GAGTTCGCGCTCGATGACATCTATTGGGAGGGTGCCAACGCGACGGCGGTCTCCCCCGGCAACAACGCGCGCGTGAACCTGCTCATGCCTTCGGCGCCGAATCCGTTCCGCTCGAGCACCGAGCTGCGCTTCGAACTCGCGGCTCCCGCGGCGTACGAGATGGGCATCTACGACGCGGCTGGCAAGCGCGTGGCGGGCTTCCGTGGCACGGGCCACGCTGGTGTGAACTCGGTGCACTGGGATGGCCGCGATGACGCCGGGCATCTCGCGCAGCCGGGCGTCTACTGGTACAAGCTGGCCTCGGGCACGACGTTGGCATCGCGGAACGTGGTGCTGCTCCGGTAGCCGCGACGATTCGTCAGGATGACAGTGATGGCCGGGCCTACCGCCCGGCCATCACTGTCTTAGGGCTGCGGTCGGCGCGGTAAAGGCCCCAATGCTTCTCGACCTCCGCCGGATCGTCGCTCCCCTTCCAGTTCTCGTCGAACGCCTCGAAGATGAACGTGACGGTATGCGTGCGGCGCGCCCACGCGGTGAGACCATCGACCACTGTCTTCTGCTCGTCCTCGCCCGGCTTGCCCTTGATGTACTTGGCCTGGTCGCCATGCGCACCCACGCTCGTGGCCCAGCCGGCCTCGGCGAGCACCACGGGCAGAGTGGGCAGCGCGGCGCGGATCGTGCCGACGATGCTGTCGGTCCACGCCACAGCGCGCTCGACCTGCTGGCCATTCCACATAGGATGCGCGTGCATCATGGCGAAATCGATCTCGGGCGCCACGCGCTGCGCTTCGTTCTTGTTCCAGAAGTTGAAGTCGTCCGCGGTCGTGACCGGTACCCGCGCGCGCGAGCGCACGTAGCGCAGGTCGGCGATGAGCGAGTCCGTCGGGATACGGTGGTCGGTCCACGCTACTTGTGTCTCATTGCCCACCGCGATCGCGGCCACGATGCCGGGGTACTGCTTGGCCAAGTGGATCGCCGTATCCATCTCGGCGCGGTTGGCTGCGCGCGGCGCCGCGAACGCCTCCACCACCTGCCCGGTGGAGTCCCGGCGTTCGGTGACTGCGATCCACGCGCCCACGATCACGCGAAGCGGCAGGCGGTCCTTGGCGATCACGTCGAGCATGGTCTCGGTGGCGCCGCGCGATTGGTACACGCGCACGAGGTGCCAGTGCTTGGCCATCAAGTGAAGGTCCTCGCGGAGCTGCGCGCGGGTCGGGCTCGGGCCGTCGGGGTGCTGGCCATCGCGATGCGGACCGTATGCGATGGCGTTGCCGATCCACTTCCCGTTCATGGTCACGCCGAGCGGGCGACGCGGCACTGCAGCGTGCGCGATCGCTGACGAGAACAAGGAGCAGAGCAGCGCGGTCGAGCACAGCAATCGCGACATCGAAGAATGCATGGGGGTCTCCGATCACTTGGTCATCAAGTGTTCTGGTGTTCGTCAGTGCGCGGCCAGCGCCTTCTCCACTTCGCCCTTCCAGCCGAGCACGATCTCGATCGCATCGCCGGGGCGGCCCGAGTCCGTCTGCTGGATGCGCAGGAGCCGGCCGTCGTTGGCGGCGTCGTAGCTCGTGTTCGCATTGGTCTGCTGGCGGAACAGGCCCTCTTGCACGACCCGCGGCACGCTGGCCGAGAATGTGCTGCCGAGGTGCACGTCCATGACGTAGAGCTTCGTCCCGGAAACGTAGGAGAGCTGTTTGCCATCCCGCGACCAGAGCGTCTCCGATCCGGAGCCGGTCGAGACCAGATGCGCGGGGCCTATTTCGGGGAAACTGGTCACGTAGATCTGCGCGGTACCGGAGATGTCCGACCGGTAGGCGAGCCAGCGGCCGTCGGGCGAGACCTGGCCATCGGCCTCCGTGGCCGGACCATTCAGCAACGCCCGCGCGGCGCCGCCCGCGGCGGGCATCAGCCATATGTCCGAACCACCACTCACACCCGCTCCCGCGCATTGGAAGACCAGCCACCGGCCATCGGGTGAGATGCTCGTGGGCGTGCAACTCACCTGCCGAAGCGATGTCATCGGTTCTTCGATGCCGGTGCCATCGGCCCGGCGGCGCCAGAGGTTGCGAGTGCCCTTGCGAGTCCCGCGGTAGTAGATGAACTGGCCGTCCGGTGACCATACGGGCGCTTGCGTACTCCCAGCCCCCTGACCGAATGCCGCCATCGAGTTTCGCGCGATGTCGTACATCCAGAGTTCCTCGCTGCTGTCGAGTACTTGTAGACACACCGTCCGGCCGTCCGGGGAGATCGCCGCGCGCTCGTAATCGCGTTCGTTGGTCGGCAGTGGCGTGCTGCTGCCTCCGCGGTCCACCCACACCAAGCGCTGCTGGTAACGCGCAGGACCACCCATCAGATAGGCGAGAGTGCCATGCGCCGAGATGCTCAGTGCGGTCATGCCCTCGTTGCCTTCGCTGCGTGGCGTCTCGCTCAACGTGACCGGGACGGCATTGCCCAGACTGGCTTGTGATGGTTTCCACGGCACCGCGATCACCCGGTCCATCCGCGAATAGATCAGCACACCGGAGGGCAGCCACAGCGGCGACTCCCCGCCGCGGACGAGGACGTGCCGCTCGCCCGTCTTGAGCGACTGACAGACGATCTCGTTCTCGTCGTGCCCCGGCCCGGTCCAGATCGCGAACAGCAGGTGCTCGCGGTCGGGCAGGGCGAACGGCGCACGATGACTGATCTCGCCGCGCGTGGAATCCAGCGTGGTCAGTGCGGTTGGGGCACCCCCAGCGGCCGGCACGCTCCACAGCCCGGAGAAATTATTCGGCGCATAGTAGATGCGGCCGTCCGTGGACCACGTCGCGCCACGACCGTCTTTCGTTCCCGTGCAGATGTCCTGCAGATCGGAGCCGGTGATGGAGATCTTGCGCAGCTTCGACTGCGCGAAGAACGCGATCCAGCGCCCATCGGGCGAGAACGTGGGCGACACGGCGCCCTCGGTGCCTGGCAGTGCGACGGCGTCCTGTCGATCAAGGCTGCGGACGAAGAGTTGTAGGCGGTCTTCATGCATGCCGACATAGGCGACCGTGCCACCATCGGGTGAGATCGCGAGCGGCAAACGTTCGAGATTGGCCAGCACGTCCCCTGGCGGCAACCGCAGCGAGAGCCGAACGAGTTCGTGCGCACCAGAATCCGACGCCGCATGCGGCAGCAATCGCTGCACCGCCAGCGTCACGACCACCGCGAGTAGCGCGATCGCGCTCACGAGCGCAGCGTTCACGCGGCGACCTGCAGCGGAACGCTCCGTGCCGGCAGGTGCCACGGGCTCTTGCTTCTCGTCGAGTTCCAGCCGCGCGTCGGCGATCGAGCTGAGCCGTTTGCGCGGGTCCTTCTCGAGGCACCGACGCAGCAGCCGCAGGATCGCCGGCGGAGTGTTCGCAGGCAGCGCGCTCCAGTCGACATCGTCTTTGAGCACGCCCGCGAGCGTGACGGACACGTCGTCGCCCTCGAACGCGCGCTGGCCCGCGAGCATCTCGTAGAGCACCACGCCGAAGGCCCACACGTCGGCGCGGCGGTCCACCACCTTGCCGCGCGCCTGCTCGGGCGCCATGTAGGCGGCGGTGCCGATGATCACGCCCATCTGCGTGGCGCGCGCGGTCATGGTGGGCGATTGCGAGACGTTCGGGCTCGACGTGGTGGTGGGATCGAGCGCCTTTGCCAGGCCGAAGTCGAGCACCTTCACCGTGCCGTCCAGCCGTAGCTTGATGTTGGCCGGCTTGAGGTCGCGATGGATGATGCCTTGGTCGTGCGCGGCTTCGAGCGCGTCGGCGACCTGGCGCGCGATCGGCAGTGCTTCGGCCAGCGGCACCGGCCCGCGCGCGAGCAAGTCCGAAAGGTCCTCGCCCTCGACCAACTCCATGATCAATGCGGGCGTCGCCAGCGACTCGTCGATGCCGTGCAGGTGCGCGATGTTCGGATGATTCAGCGAAGCCAGTGTCTGGGCTTCGCGCGTGAAGCGCACCAGACGGTCGTGATCGCCCGCGAATGCGTCGGGAAGCACCTTGATGGCGACTTCGCGCCCGAGCTTGGTGTCTCGCGCGCGGTACACCTCGCCCATACCGCCGGCGCCCAGAGGCGCGATGATCTCGTAGAAGCCGAGCTTGGTACCGATGGATAATGGCATCGCAGGAATCTACAGGATGCCGGGCGCGCTTGTCGCGTGGTACGGCGCAGAAGGTAGCGCTAGTCCCAGATGCCTTGTGTGAGCTGGGCGAAGCGCGGGTCGGAGCGCGCGCCGGCGTGGAACGGGCTGCAGCGCGACCAGACGACGAGTGGGTCGTGTTGTTGCACCGCTGCTGCAAGATGTGTGAACGCCTCGTCGGCGCGCCCTGCGGAGTAGGCGGAGACCGCAAGCCAGGACGGCGAGAGGAATTCGTGCTTCGAGCGACCGAGCATCTCCTCGTGCACGGCGCCGGCGCGTGCGATGTCGCCGCGCTGGCCATGCGTCCATGCCAGGGCGCCCAACACCCAGTGGTGGCGGCCGGACTCGGTGAGCAGGGCCGGGGCCTCGGCGATCGCGCGATCGTGCTGCCCCGCCCAGGCGTATGCGCGCATCAAGTTCCAGTGCGCGAAGAACGAGTCGGGGTCCAGTTGCAGGCCGCGTTCGGCCTCGGAGACGGACTCCGCATGCCTGCCGATGAAGCCCAGGAGGTGTGAGCGCATGGCCACCACCCATGCGCTGAGCGGTTCGTCGCGCAGGGCGCGGTCGGCCTCCAACATGGATGCCTCCGCCGTCGCGCGCTCGCGCGTATATGCCCAGAGGGCGCGCTGACAGCGACCGCGTCCATGTCCAGGGTCGAGCGCGAAGACCCTATCCCATAGCGGTTCCGCCTTCGCGTAGTCCCAGTCGAACTGCTGGGCCACGCAAGCCAGCGTCGACCAGGCCTCGGCGAGCGAATCGTCGATGGCGAGTGCGCGCTGCGCCCACTCTCGCGCCTTGGGCATCACCTCGCCGAATGGCCCTGAGCCGAACGTGCCGGTCACGCGAAAGTGGTCCGCGAGCCACGCCATGGCCTCGGCGTAGCCAGGATCGAGCGCGATCGCCTGCTCGAAGCAGCGGATCGCCTGCGGCATGAAGCGTCCGCGCTTGGTCTGCAGTGCCCGGCCGCGCAGGAAGAGCTCGTATGCATCGAGGTTCTTGGTGCCCTGCCGGGCACGCGTGCGATCGGCTTGCTCGTGCAACGTGCCGCGCAGGCGGCTCGTGATCGCCTGCGCGATCTCATCTTGGACCTCGAAGACGTCGGTGAGTTCGCGGTCGTAGCGTTCCGACCAGATCTGATAGCCGTCGGCGACCTTGACCAACTGCACGGTGATTCGAAGCCGCGCGCCGGCCCGGCGCACACTGCCCTCGAGCACGCTCGCCACGTCGAGCTTCTCGCCCACCGCGCGCAGGTCCTCGCGCTTGCCCTTGAACGCGAAGCACGACGTGCGCGCGGCCACGCGCAATCCATCGACCTGTGAAAGGGCGTTCAGGATCTCTTCGGTGATGCCGTCGGCGAAGTATTCGTCATCGGCGCCGCTCAGGTTCTCGAAGGGCAGCACGGCCACTGACCGCGCGTCGCTACGAACAGACTCGGCCCCGCTCGCCAGTTCGGTCAGCTCGAGGCGCACATCACGGATGTCGCGTGGCCGGGATTCGAGGTCCTTGCGCAGGCAGCGCTTGAGCAGTTCGCGTGCGCGCTGGGGTGTGGCCGCCGGCAGGAGTGTCCAGTCGGGCTCGCGTTCGAGTATGCGGGCGATGAGGTCGCTGGTGGTGGCGCCCTGGAAGGCCCGCCGGCCCGTCAGGGATTCATACAGCACACATCCGAATGACCAGATATCGCTGCGACGGTCCACCGCGTGCCCACGCGCCTGCTCGGGGCTCATGTACGCGGCGGTACCCAGGATCACGCCGGCCTGGGTCGAGCCGGCGTAGGCGGTGATCGTGGGCGACTCCTCGCTGCTGGCGCTTGAGGAGGCAGCGGCCTCGTCGCTCTTGGCCAGGCCGAAATCGAGCACCTTGGCGGTCTGCGACAGCGTGAGCATGACGTTGCCGGGCTTGAGGTCGCGGTGCACGATGCCGCGTTCGTGCGCTGCTTCGATCGCGGCAGCGATCTGCGCGGCGATCGCCAACGCTTCGTGTATCGGAAATGCTCCGCGTTCGAGCCGCGCGGCAAGCGTCTCGCCAAGCACAAGCTCCAATACCAAGCAGGGAGATCGCTCGCTCATCTCAAGCCCGTAGATGGCCGCGATGTTCGGATGGTTGAGCGCGGCAAGCGCCTGAGCTTCGCGGCGGAACCGCGCGAGCCGCTCCGGATCGGTGGCCAGTGCGGCCGGCATGATCTTGATCGCCACTTCGCGTGACAGGTTCGTGTCCCGCGCGCGGTAGACCTCTCCCATGCCACCCGCACCGAGTGGCGCAAGGATCTCGTAGGGCCCGAGCCGGATTCCGATCTCAAGGGGCATAAGGGTCCAGGGCTCCCATCCCTACATGGCGAACAGCGAAGCCATGAGGGCGATCGCGTCCCACAGGTTCTGCAGGCGCAGGTTCTCGTCGAACGTGTGCTGGTGATCGTCGTGGTTGGCGATCGGCACCACCAGCGTGGGCGCCCCGATCGCGCGTTCGAGTTCGGATAGCGGCAAGCTTCCGCCCATGTTCGGCAGGCGAACTGCCGGCCCGCGCACGCTGTCGACCACGCGCGCCACCTCTTGCGCGACGGCCAGGTCCATCGGCGTGCGCACCGCGCCCAGGCCCAGGTGGCGCGCGGCCAGCCATGCGACCTTGGCGTGAGAGCGACGCTCCCCCAGCGTGGGCTCGTGGTCCGTCACGAAGAAGCCCTGCGCGCGCACGTGCGCGATCACGCGTTGCACAGTGGCCGCAGGATCCATGCCCTTGACGAGGCGCATATCGATCGCGGCAGTCGCCCACGACGGGATCGCGTTCGTGGCCTGGGCGCCCGTGTGCCCGCTGGTGAGGCCGCGGATGTTCAGCGACGGCCGCGTGATCAGCTCCGCGAGCCTGGCCGGTGCGCCCTCGCTGCCACCGATCGCGAACTCGCGCATGAGTGTGGTGTCGACCGCGGGCGCGTCGGCGATTGCGCGTTGCTCCAACGTACTGAGCGGCACGATGCCATCGTAAAAGTGCGCGATGCTCACGCGGTCGTGGTCGTCCTTCATGCTCACGAGCAGCCGGGCGAGCATCAACGCGGGATTCGGCGCCCAGTTGCCGTAGTGGCCGCTATGCAGTTCGTTTCGCGGGCCGTAAACGGTGATGTCGATCTGCGCCACGTCGCGGTCGCCGAAGTAGATCAGCGGCCGGCGGGTCTGGTGCAGCGGGCCATCACAGATCAACCACAGGTCCGCTGCGAGCGACGCACGCTCGGGTGTGAGTGTGGCTTCAAGATGAGGCGAACCGCTTTCCTCTTCGCCCTCGAACAGGAACCGCAGGTTCGAGCGACGCGTGATCCCGGCGGCCTTCATGGCATCGAGCGCGGCCATCATGGCCATGACCGGCGCGCGGTCATCGCCGGAGCCGCGCGCGTAGATACGCGCTTCGGTTGGCAGCGTGTCGCCAGCCGCGGGCAGCGCGAGCGGTTTGCCGCCGTCTTCGAGCGCACGGTCTCGCAGCGTGGGCGTGAAGGGCGGATCCGTCCAATCCAGCGGGTCGACCGGCTGGCCATCGTAGTGTGCGTAGAACCCCAGCGTGCGCTTGGCGCCCGGGGTGTCGAGCGCGCCGATCACCACACTCGCGCCGCCGGGAACGGAGACGACGCGGGTACGGACGCCACGCCGCCGCAGCATCGCGGCGATGGCATCGGCGTTGCGTTGCAGGCCATCGGGCGTCTTCGCCAGATCGGGGATCGCGAGTAGCGAGTCGAACTCGGCCACGATCTCGCGCTCGTGACGAACACGCCACTCACGTGCTGCCGCCGCTGGCGAGACCGTACGCGCCGCGGCTGGTGTCGCGAGGAGGGTGAGAAAGAGCGCACCCGCGACAACGCGCAGCATCACGCACCGTCCCCGCGCGCGAGCACCGCCGCCGCACCCAGGGCGACGATGCCGCCGATCAACCAGGTCATGTCGATGTGGCTCCAGTCCCACCGCGCCGCAACGTGAACGATGAGCAGGTCCTGCTCAGGCGTGTGCACACCGGCGAAGGCTTTGAACAGGCACGCCACGCCGATCGCGGCGAGCGTGAGCGCGGCGATGCGGCGCTGACCCGGGGTCACGCGGGTTGCACGACGGGCATGCCGGCGGCATGCCACGCGTCCATGCCGCCTTCGGCGACCGTGAGCTTGGGGAACCCAGCGCGTTCCAGGATGCTGGCGGCGATCGTCGCGCGATAGCCTGCTGCGCAGAAGACCAGCCATTCGGCGGTGCGGTCGAGTTCGTTCACGCGATCTCCAAGCTGTGCGAGTGGGATGTGAAGAGCATGCTCGATGTGCCCCGCTTCGAATTCGTGACGGCGCCGCACGTCGAGCACGCGGCGAGTGCCGACCGGCTTGGAGCCCGCGCGTTCCGCAGGCATCGCCGCCGGGGCGAGTCCCGCCGCCTTCCATGCTTCCGGCTCGGGCGACAGCCGGCCGAGGATGTTCTCGTAGCCGACTCGCGCGAGCCGCATGGCGGCTTCCTCGGCGCGATCCTCCGAGGCGAGCAGCAGCACCCGGTCGGTCGGCTTCACGATCGTACCCACCCACGACGCGTACTGGCCATCGAGGCTCACGAAGAGGGTGCCCTTTGGGTGCAGGGCCTGATAGGCCGCCGGCGTGCGCGTATCGAGCAGCAAGGCGCCATCGGTCAGCGCCGCCTGCGCGACCTCGCCGCTCAGGACCGGAGGTACTTCACGGCCCGCACGTAGCGGCGGGCCTTCGCGATTGAGGTCGCGCGAGTACAGGTAGTAGACGGGCGTCTCGGGAACGTCCTTGGTGATCTCGGCGATGAAGTCCTCGCGCGACCTCGGCTTGAGCGCGGCGTTGGTCGCGCGTTCCTGGCCGATGGTGCTGGAGCGCTCGCTCGAGATCGCGCGACCGCAGAGCGAGCCGGCGCCATGCGCGGGATAGACACGCGTGGCGTCGGGCAGTTGCATGAGCTTGTGCAGGCTCTCGTACATGAGCCCTGCCAGGTCGCCGACGGGCAACCGCGACGAGAGGATGTCGACACGGCCAACATCGCCCACGAACAGCGTGTCGCCGGTGAGTGCGCCCCACGGCTGGGCGTCCGCAGCGTGTTCATACAGCAGGAAGGAGATGCTCTCGGGCGTATGGCCGGGTGTTTCGATCGCGCGGATGCGCACATCGCCGACGCGGATCTCGTCCCCTTCGCGCAGCGCCTGGTGCGGATACTGAGCGTCGGCGTTGGCGCCGATCGCGATGGTGGCGCCGGTGAGCGCCGCGAGCTCTCGGTGCCCAGAGACGAAGTCGGCGTGCAGATGTGTTTCGAGCACGTGACGGATGGTCAAGCCGTGCAGCGCCGCTTCGTCGAGATACATCTGCACGTCGCGCGAGGGGTCCACGACGACCGCGTTTCCGCCGTCGCCGATCAGATAGGACGCATGCGCGAGACAGCCAACATAGAACTGGCGGAAGTGCATGGCTGCGGATCTCCTAAGGATCTGGCGCGCGACTCTTAAAGCGCGCGGTAGTGAAGGATCGTCGTGCCCGTGCCGGCGGCGACGATGTCGTGAACGCCGCTGCCCCACAGTGCTCGGAATGTGAGCGAGGGATTCTCGAACATCAGCGTCCACGCGGTGCCGGTCCAGTGATAGACCTTGCCGGCCGCGTCGGCGACGTACACGTCATCCGTGGCCGTGCCCCAGACGGCGACGAGATCGCCGAACGGCGCGCCTCCGGCTGCCGCCCAGGCGAGGCCGTTGTAATGCTGCAGCACGCCGCTCAGGCCGCAGGCCCACACGTCGTTCGCGGCGGTACCCCACACGCCGGTGAGCTTAACGCTGGTGCCGCTCGTCATGCTCGTCCACGTGGTGCCGTTCGAGTGCAGGATCGTCCCGTTGGCGCCTACCACGAACACATCGCCCGCGGCGCTGCCCCACACATGCGCAAGGTCGTTCGTGACACCGCTCGACTGCGCGCTCCAAGTGGTGCCGTCGCTGTGCTGGATCGTGCCGCCCTTGCCGACGGCGTACACGTCGGTGCCGCTGCTGCCCCACACGCCGAACAGGTCCTTGATGGTGTTGCTCGTCTTGGTCGCCCATGACGCGCCGCCGAATTGCAGCACTGTGCCGTTCGCGCCTACCGCGTAGGCGTTGGTCGACGCGTTACCCCAGACCGCGAAAAGGTCCTGCGTCGTGCCACTCGTCATCACGTTCCAGTGAACACTCGTGGTGTGCAGGATCAGGCCGCCGGTACCGACCGCGTAGTGGTCCGTGGAAGAGCTGCCCCATGTGGCGTCGAGGTTGTTGTCGAGGCCGATGGTCGCCGTACTCCACGCCGAGCCGTTGTAGTGCAGCATCGGGCCCTTGGCCGTAGCGATGTAGACATCCGCACCTGTTGAGCCGTGGACGCCGCGGAACGATTGGTTCGCCGTGCCGATGGCGACCTTGGTCCACGCCGAACCGTCGTAATGCAGGACCGTGCCATTGCTGCCTGTGGCATAGACGCCGCTGGCCGAGACTCCCCAGATGCCGGCCAGGTTCGTGGCAAGACCCGAGCTCTGCGCGCTCCACGTGGAACCATTCCAGTGCAAGATGGTGCCATGGTCGCCGGCGGCGAAGACGTCGGTGGCCGAGGAGCCCCAGACGCCGGCAAGGTTCTCGGTCGTGCCGCTCGTCATGGGCGACCACGTGGAGCCATCGGTGCTGCGCAGGATCGTGCCGCTCGCGCCCACGGCGAAGATGTTCGTGGCGGAGCTGCCCCACAGGGCGTTCAACGCGCTCGGCGTGCCGCTCGTCTGCGAACTCCAGATACTGCCCACTTTGTGAAGGATCCTGCCAGCGTCTCCTACGGCGTAGATGTTGTTGGCGGCCGCACCCCAGATGCCATGTAGTGCTGAGGGAATAGTAGTCTGCTCTGTCCAAAGGGAGCCGTCGTAGTGATCGATGGCACCTTGGTCCCCTACCACGTACACGTCGCTGCCGGAACTCGCCCAAACGCCTGTGTAGTTCTGCACGGACGGCGGCGACATGGATTCCCAGGTCGAGCCGTTGAAGTGATAGACCGCATTCGCGCCGGTCGCGTACACGCTGCTCGTGGCCACTTCGAAGACCTGTTCCAGCGACGCGCCGCCTTCCAGCGTCCACGCATAGGTGCCCGCGGCGGCCACGGTCGACTTGCTGCTTTTGCCACAACTCCCGGCGGCAAGCGCCATCAGGATCACGAGCGACAGCACTGCGAGCGGCTTGAGCCGCTTGAGCCGGAGGTACAAGGGCCTCTCCTTGAGGTAGGTCCGTGTGAGCGGGGAGCTGGTGTGATGGATTCCCGCGCAGGCTACATCAGAGCGGCTTCGGGGGCATCCGGATTCACCGGTGGGCATGTCCCTGCCGGTGTGCGCCGATGGCAATTGACGCCGTCGTGTCGTTGCGGCGGTCTTGGGACGGGGTCCGGGTAGCTGGCGGCTTGTCCCCGAAGCGAATCCATCGCATCCTATGCTGGACTCAGGCGGCGATCCCGCCGCGCGGTGCACCGCGAGACGCTGAGTGACAAGGAAGACCTGAATACCATGGCAACGAAAACTGTCGAGATCGAAGAGCGCTTCTCCATCGTATGGTTCGTCGTCCAGCTCGTGGTGCAGTTCACACTGCTCCTGCTGGGCTTCCGGTTCTTGTTCCCCGCGATCTGGGCCCGGCAGTTGGAAGCCGGCTGGCCGTCGATCACGCTCGTGTTCCTGGGCTGGCACCTTTTCATGTGCTTCTTCGAGTGGGGCTTCCACCGCTATGTCCTGCACGCGGTCACGACGCCCGCGCTCAATTGGTTCGCGCGCGCGCATCGCAACCACCATGGGCTGACGCCGATCAAGCTGCGCCCCATGAGCGAAGGCTCGGACCGCTACGTGCTCAACCGCTACCCGATCACGGAAGAAGAACAGCATCCCGACTCGGCATTCCCGCCTTACGCCCTCTTGGCGTTCTGGGCGTTCTTCACCCCTGCGCTCTTATTGTTGCAGTGGATCTTCCCGCACGTGCCAGTTCTGCTGGGCGGGTACACGGCCATCACCTGGTCGATGTTCCTGTACGAGGTGCTGCACGCCATCGAGCATCTTTCGTATGACTGGTGGAAGCATGCGATCGAACACCCGGTGTTCGGCCCCATGTGGACGAAGCTCTACGGCTTCCATCACATGCACCACGCAAACATCCAATGCAACGAGGCGATCTCGGGTTTCTTCGGCATCCCGGTCGCGGACTTCGTGTTCCGCACCTACCACCAGCCGCGCGAACTGCTGCTCGATGGCCGCGTGGCGTCCGCCAAGGATTTCGCGGTCAAGCCGGCGCCCGGCTGGGTGAAGGCGATCGATCAGTGGGTCGCCAAGCGGGAGTCGCAGTACCGCCACACCGGCAAGGTCTGATCCCGGCGCTCACGAAGACGCGCGAGCCGATTCACCGCAAGCGGGCAGATCGCAACACCGTGGCGCGTGCTTGCATCACCGGCGACACGCAGTGGTCCGGCCGCACGCTGTCGCGACGATCACTTGGCGTTCAGCGTCGCGAATAAGGCTCTGGCACCGCACTTGCGAATCTCTGGAGCGGGCCGCCCACTCGGGCGCCTTCGACCCCCCCCCCATTTTCTCGGAGGTCCCGGTGACTCCTGCTTCTTCGCGTGCGCGGCTTCTGTGCGTGGTGCTCTTGCCGGTCCTGGCCGGGCTGACGGGTTGCGGCAAGGCCAGCAAGTCCGTCTCGCCGGGTGCGACCACGGTTCTCACGTCGACCCAAGCCAACGATGCGGCCAGCCAGGTAGGCGCGCTCTTCCTGGCTGACGGTTCGGGCACCGCGATGCCGGCGGGGCTCATGGCGCATGGCGTCTCGGGACTCGCCCGCGCCCGTCGCACGGGCCCCATGAGCGCAGGTGCAGAGACCACGGTCGTCACGAATGGTGTGACGTGGTCGTTCGCGCTGCACTGGTACAACCTCGATAACGTCGAGCAGCTCGCGTTCGATCCGGTGCTGACCGCGCGTATGGTCGCGGACTCGCATGGCTCGGGAACGTTCACGGGGCCGGACGGCTCGGTGTCGATCGCTTCGGCCGCGCATCTGGACGTGAGCGGCATCAGCTCGTTGCAGGACTCGCTACGCACGAACGCCTCGCGCGCCGACACGCTGGACTACGCGGTTACGTTGCCCGATGGCGCGGCTTCACTTCGTGCGCGCTGCACGGGTGTGTACGCGAATGTGGTCGAGGCCAAGCCGGCGGATTCGAACTACCCGGCCCGCGGATCGGCGGCGTGGTCTCTCGATGTGACCAAGCATGTCGAGAATGCCAGCGGTAACGTGGATGAGCACTTCATCGCCGCCGCGGTGGTCACGTTCAACGGCACGCACCTGGTTCCGCTGGTGGTGAACGGTCTGTACCACTACATGCTCGACCTGGATACCGGCATCGCGACGCCAGTGACCGTCTGAGACGGCCCTGCTCAGCTTTCGCCGGACTCCGACGGGAAGATGAGCGTGAGCACGTTGTGCCCGTCCGCGTAGACGTATCGCATCTCGGTGGTCATCCCTCGCAGCAGGAGGATGCCGCGGCCGCCGGGCAAGGCGTCCTCGAGCGAGGTGGCCTGTGGCGCCGGCGTCGCCCCCAGCGGATCGAAGGCGTTCGCGTCATCACGCAGCTCTATGCGCGCGCCCGTGTCCTCGCCAGCAATGGTCACGCGGACCTCGTGTTCCTGGCCGTCCGTGATCCCGTGCCGGATGACGTTCGAGATCGCCTCATGCAGCGCAAGGTCGACATCGCTGCGGCGCGCGGACGACCAGCCGCGGCCCTGTGTCGCGGCTTGGCACCACTGGGCGACATCGCGCAGTACGCCAAGCTCGCCGCTGCGGACGCGAAACGTCCGCGAGGCGGCGGGCGGGTAAGGACTGCGTGCGTCGCGCATCGCGGATGGACGCGACGAACGCGTCAGTTCGCCGCGAGGACTGCAGCGCGCGCTTCGGCCAGCGTGCGGAACGTGGGGATGATCGCCGGGATGTTCGTACGCACGAGGCCGCGGTGCACGTCGTCGGGCGCGCCATACATGGCGAAGCGGCCGCCCCTCTTCGCCACGGCCTTGGCGACGCTCACCAGAGTGCCGATGCCGACCGAAGCAAGGAACTCGATTCCGGAGAGGTCCACAAGTACGCCCGCAGTGCCGGACTCCGTCGCGACCGTGAGCGGAAGGCTGATCTGCTGGTCGCCTTCGATGTCCATGCGGCCGGACAGCTTGATGATGCGAATGCCGTCTTCGTGATCCTCGTGCGCGATCTGCATGCCGACTCCTTCAGGATAGGATCCAAGCGGACACCGGGTCCGCCGCGGGAATGCCAATAAGAGCGATAAGTACCCGAGCGCCCCGGGCCGCGCCAAGTGAACGACGTGTTACCGCGCCCTGGGCCGGCGCCGCGTTACCTTGGTGGCGATCCAGAGCACGTGCCGGGTGCCCTTGGTGCGCCTGGCGCGCACGGTGGCCTCGTGGACATCGAAGCCGGCAGTGGCCAGCCGTTTGGCGAAGGCCGGGTCGGGCGCCACGGACCAGACCCCCAGCACGCCGCCTTCACGTAATGCTTCTGACGCAGCGTGTAATCCCTTGGGCTGATACAATCTATCATTGCTTGGTCTTGTGAGCGCGTCGGGGCCGTTGTCCACATCCAGCAGGATCGCATCCCACGCGTCCGCCTTTGCGCTGATTCGATCCGCCACGTCGCCGATGGTCACGCTCACCCGCGGGTCGGTGAGCGGCTTCCCCGCCAGAACCGCAAGCGGGCCGCGGTTCCACTCGACCACGGACGACAGCAACTCTGCCACGACGATGCGCGATGTCCCCGCCGTGTGCTTGAGCGCCGCCGCGAGCGTGTAGCCCATCCCCAGCCCGCCGATCAGCACCCGGGCCTCGGGGCGGTCGGCGATGTGCGTGCACGCGAGTTCGGCCAGCGCCTCTTCGGAGCCATGCGCCAGGCTGCTCATGAGCGCGACAGCGCCGATGCGGATGGCGAACTCGCTCCCGCGCTGCGCCAGGACAAGCGGTTGCTCCTCGCCCGGGACTTCGGCGCGGCCCAGTTCCTTCCAGGGGATCATCGCGCCACCGCGGTGAACTTCACTTCGACTGCTCGAGCAACCGGGTCCAGCCGAGGATCATCTCGAGATCGGTGTAGCTGCTGCCTTCCTTGATCGTCGAGCTCAGGATCCGGCTCCCGTTCGGCGTGAAGGAGAGCGGGGTCTCGTTCTTGTCGAGCGTCAACAACGCCGTGGGCGCGCCGAGCCGGATGCCATCGTGGGTGTCCACCGCGATCGCGGCGAATTGCCCTTGATCGTTGGAGACGATCAAGCGGTCCCCGGCATCGTTCCAGGTGATACTGGCGCCGTTCGGATAGTTCACTTCCGCTTTCTGGCCCGGCACCGGGAAGGATTGGACGTAGAGATTCGCCTGCCCCCCGTCGCGTGTGGCGTAGGCGATCCAGCGGCCATCGGGCGACAGCCTCGCGTTGACCTCGGTCTCGGGTGTTCGTTCGTATGGCGTTGCCGCGCCCGAGCCATCGAGCGGGATCTTGTAGAGGTCGACCTTGCCCGTGCTATCCGCGACGCGGGCGACGAGCCAGCGTTTGTCCCACGAGACGGCTTCCGGGTAGCTGAAGAATCCAGGGCCGCGGTAGATGAGCGTGTCGGCGCTGTCGCCGGCGCTGAGGTTCTTGCGATAGATCTGCCATCCGCCCGTTGTCGTGAGCCGGGAGAAGTAGACATCGTGTGCGTCATGAGTCCAAGTGAACGAGATGCAGGACTGGCCACGGAACGTGACGCGATTCGCCTGCCCCGATGCGAGGTCCATGAGGTAGAGGTCGCTGTTCTCCGAGCCGCAGTACGCGAGCCGCTGGCCGTCGTCGCTGAGCGAGGGCGCCAGGCCGGCGAAATCCTCCACGGCCACGCTCGTGAGCGCACCACGAAGGTCGCGGAAGACCAATCGGTGGTGGGGGCTCTCCCAGTGCTGGACGATCAGCTTTCCGCCGGCACCATCGGCGACGTTCGAGTAGCCAAAGTTCGTGGAGTTCACGGCGTCGAGTACCAGCATCGGGTCGCCCTGGAGTTTGAGGCTTCCCGGATCGAAGTGCTTGGCAAGCAGCCGCAGCGAATGCTGAGCCGCGATGTCTCCGTCCAGGTAGAGCAGCCAGCCGGGCGCCACGAAGCGCGCGCCTGTTCCGGCGCGAAGGATCTCGACGGGCTTGCCGCCGTCGGTCGAGATGGCTTGCGTGATCGAACCCTGGGCGCCGATGGCCACGAACAGCAGGTGCTTGCCGTCCGGCAGGATCTGCGGATAGCGGTGCCCGCGTTCGGCGCGGCCGGGATCGATGCTCGTGAACGTGACCGGCGTGCCTCCGGTGGCGGGAACGCGGTAGAGCGGCCCCTGCTTGTCTGCGGCGAAGAAGATCACGCCAGAGAGCGACCACGCGCCACCACGGCCATCGGGCGCCGCACAGAGCGCGACCGGGGCGCTGCCGTCGAGCGTGACTTTCATGAGCTTGCTCTTGGCAAAGAAGCCGAGCTGCCTGCCATCGGGCGACCAGAACGGCAATGTCCCCTCCTCGGTGCCCGGTACCACACGAGGCTCGCGGCCGGCCAGGGTACGCAGCAGCACGTGGCTCACGCCCATGCTGTCGGATCCCGTGAACGCATAGGCCTTGCCGTCGGGAGCGAAACAGGCTTCGGCCGGCGTGTTGAGCGTGAGCGCTCGCGGCGCTGCCAACTCGAAGCGCATGAGTGCGTCGCCATTGGACGCTGCTCGCCACGGACCGAACGCCGCGCCCAGAGCCACGACCGCGATGGCGCCGCCCACGATCACGCCCGGCAGCCACGCCGGCGAACGCTTGGTGGGCGCGATCGCGCGGCCACTGCCGCTGCCGCTCGAGCTGGCGCCAGTCGCGATCCAATCGAGTTCGCGGCGCACATCGCCCGCACTCTGCCAGCGGTCGTCGCGGTCCTTGGCCAGGCACTGCATCACAAGTCGCTCCAGCGCCGGCGGACTCACAGGCACGAGTTCACTGAGCGGGCGCGGCGTGTCGCGGATGATGCTCGAGATGAGGCTCATCTTGGTGGCGCCATCGAACGCGCGCTTGCCGGAGGTCATCTCGTACAGCACGCAACCCAGCGCCCACAGATCGGAGCGACCATCGATGTCCTGCCCTTCGAGCTGCTCGGGCGCCATGTACTGGTAGGTGCCCAGGATCGTGCCCTCGGCCGTGAGCGGCTGGGCGACCGTGGGCGACTGCGTGAGCGCCGAGCCACTCGCCGGCGATGCAGCGCCCAGCGCCGAGCCCGAGCGCGCGAGGCCGAAATCCATGAGCTTGGCGCCGGACTTGGTGAGCATGATGTTGCCGGGCTTCAGGTCCCGGTGCACGATGCCGGCACGGTGCGCGCGGTCGAGCGCGTCGGCGACTTGTGACCCGATCTTGAGCACGTCGGGCGTGGAGAGAGCGCCGCGCGTGAGCCGCTGGGCGAGTGATTCGCCCTCGATGAGCTCCATCACCAGGAAGTCCGTGTCACCCTCGCGCCCCACATCGTGCAGCACACAGATGTGCGGATGATTCAGGCTCGAGATGGTCTTCGCTTCGCGCTCGAAACGCGCGCGGACCTCGCTGGATCCCACCAGATGTTGCGAGAGCACCTTGATGGCGACCTGACGGCCGAGACGAGTGTCGGAAGCGCGATAGACTTCGCCCATACCGCCCTCGCCGAGCGGCGCGACGATCTCGTAGGGGCCGAGACGGGTACCGGGGTTCATTGGCATCGGCGCAATCTACACGATGCGTGCAGGGGCGTCAGCGCCTGCGGACCGGAAACGCTTCGGGCGGTGTCCTTGCGGACACCGCC
>JANYBS010000068.1 GCA_025360715.1 Candidatus Eiseniibacteriota bacterium
AGCAGCGCGGCGGCCGCAGCCGCGGTGACCGGGATCCACGTGGGCGTCTCACGCACGAAGATGCGGTCGGGCGTGGGATTCGTGCGGCGAGCCGCAGCCAGAGCGCGCTCGGCCAACCCGGGCGCCACTTCGGCGCGCGGCAGGTCCGCGACCGCTTCGAGCGTGCGAGCGAGCTGCTCGTACGACTCGCGGCAGCCCGAGCACGAGGCGAAGTGCCCTTCGAGCCACTCGCGTTCGGCCTGTGTCGTCTCATCATCCCAGTAGGCTCCGAAGAGGTCCTGGGCCCTGTTACAGATGCTCATGACGGATCCTGCTTTTTGAGTAACGGTTGGAGTCTGCGCTTGAGCATGCTGCGCGCACGGTTGATGCGTGAACGAACCGTGCCGCCAGGCACGCCGAGCACTTCGGCGATCTCCTCGTAGGCCAGCCCTTCGATGTCTCGCAGCACGAGTGCCAGCCGGTACTTCTCCGGCACCGCTGCGATCGCCTTACCCACTTCGCCCTGCAACTGCTCCCGCTCGATGACCACATCACGATTCTCCGTGGGGTCCGCGAGCTGGATGAAGCTGTCGTTCAAGACCTCGGTCAACGCGTCGAGCGAGAACCAGTTGCGCCTGCGCACCCGCCGCCGGATCTCGTTCTTGGCGAGATTCGCGGCGATCGTGAACAGCCAGGTCGAGAACTTGGAGCCACGCCGATAGTTGCGCCGGTGCACGAACACGCGCACGAACACTTCCTGCGCGAGGTCGTCCGAACCGGTGCGGTCATTCAGGATGCGACTGATGAGATTGGTGACCCGGCCCTGGAACCTGCGCACCAATTCCGGGAACGCGCGGTCGTCGTCCTCGGCCACTCGGGCCATGAGGTCTTCGTCCGACAGGCTCACGACCTGGGGTGACAGGGGTTCACGATCTGGGGCCAAGTCTCACCTCACCGCCTGGTCATACCCCGGCAGCGGCACGGGGGTTCCACGGAAATGTCCGGGGCTTGTGAGTGAGGGTCTGTCGCCGCCCGTGGCGAACATCACCGGAGCGGCCGGGCTCCCGACCCAGCTCACCGCATCTGGTCGAGCTTGTCCTTCACGCGCTTGTTCGCGGCGTCCTTGGCCAGACTCAACTTGTATTGCTGCTTCGCCTTATCGGTGTCCTTGAGGTCGCGCAGGACGTCGCCCAGGTGCTCGTGGATGGTGGCGTCGCCGCCGGTGATCGCCAGGGCGCGTTCCAGATATTGCCGCGCTTCCGGTAGCCGGTGCAGGCGGTAAAGCAGCCAGCCGTACGAGTCCACGTAGGCGCCGTTGTCCGGTTCGCGGGCCAGGGCCTTGTCGAGCAGGCGCTTGGCCTCGGTCAGGTCCCGCTCGTGATCCGCGAGCAGGTAGCCCAGGAAGTTCTGCACGGGCGGGGCATCGGGCGCCATCTGGAAGGCCTGCCGCGCCGCCGTCTCGGCGCCGGCCACGTCGCCGGCCAGTTCGCGGCACTGGCCCATGTCGAGCACGATCGCCACGTCACCGGGCTCGCGCTGGTGCAGCGCCTCGAGTTCCTTGGCGGCCTCGGCGTAGTGACCACCATCCATGAGCACGCGCACAAGCAGCCGGCTGGGCTCGAGCGAATCGGGCGCCGCTGCGATCGCGCGCCGCGCACGCACCGCGGCCGAGTCGAACTCTCCGGCCAGCGCGCGGGCGCGAGCCGACAGCAACAACGCGCGCATCTCGCTGGGGCGCGTCGCCGCCCATGCGTCGGCGAGCAGCACACCTTCTTTGGCGCGATCGTGCCGGGCCAGCACCATGAGGCTACGGCCCACGAGCTCGGGATCCGCCGGATCGAGCGCACGCATGCGCGCCAGTGCCTTGGCGCCGACCTCGGGCTTCTTCATCTGGTAGGCGAGATCGGCCTCGACCTGGATGGCTTCGGGGTCACTCTTGCGCTCGGCGGCGAGCTTGACCGCCTCGTCGTACGCCTCGCTGAACCGCTCGCGCCGCGCCAGCAACGTCACGAGCCGGCCGCGCGTGCCGTCGTCGGTGGTGTGCACCAGTAGATGGTGCTGGTAGAAGCCGATCGCGTCGTCGAGCTTGCCCTCGTTCTCGCGGATCCAGCCGCGCAGGAAGAACGCACCCGGGCGGATCGGATTGAGCTCGAGCGAACGAGCGAGCGAGGAATCCGCCGTGGCGAACTTGCCCAGTCGCGCCTGCGCGGCGGCGAGCTGGAACCACGATTCGCCGTCTTCCTCTTCGAGCACGACCGAACGGGCGTATGCGCGTTCCACGATGTCGGTGCGGTCGAGCGTCTCGGCCACTCGCGCAAGCGTGCGCAGGTACTCGGCCTGGTCGCTATCCGCCACACAGGCCGCCTGCAGCACGGGCAACGCCTCGGGGGCGCGCTGCATGTTGAAGAGCGCCGCGCCCTTCATCCAGAGCGCCTTGCCATCGCCAGGGCGCATCTTGACCGCGCGCTCGGCGAACTCGAGCGACTGCGAAGTCTCATTCGCTCGCGCGGAGGCTTCAGACAGGTGCAGAAGCACGCTGAACGCCGCCGGGTCAAGCGAGAGCGCCCGCGTGAACTCCGCGATCGCGTCCTGGCTGGAGCCGGAGAGCTCGAGCAGCCGCCCGGCGACATAGTGACTGAGCGCCTCGGCGCTCACAGGCGCCCGCGCCGCCGTATCCGGCGCCGCACCTGCCGCCGGGATCCCCGGGGCAGTCACAAGTAGGCATACGGACCACGCGATGTTCCACATAGGCGTATGAGCCTAGCACGAGGCAGCAGCCCAGAACCATAAGCCCACGACAAGAATGCAGGAACCGTGGCGCAGCGTGAGGCGTGGTGTCGCTGCTCACCCATGAGCGCATTCGCGGACGGACTGGAACCATTCGGCGGCGGGCGTCGCGTGCTCATGTATGGCGATCCCGTTCATGCCCCACAGGCTGATCGAGGTCTTCCACCGCTTGCCGCTCGCGCCCGATCCGCTAGGTGTGCCCGCAAACGATGATCCCGCGCTCATGAGCCTGGAAGATGCGCCTCGCGTCGACTTTCTGGAGGCGTTCCGCTACTGGCATCGCACGGCCAAGCCCGCCGCAGCGAGCGCCGCGGACCGAGAACTCTGGCCGAGGCTCGGCCATGGTGGTAGTTCTTGAGTATGGCCATCGACCACGAGACGACTCCCGCGAGTGATTCGACGAAGGGCGCACGCGTCCTGTTCGTGGATGACGATCTCACGGCGCGAACGAGCATCCACGCGATGCTCGTCCGCATCGGCTACTCCGTCGTCGCCTGTGAAACGATGGACGCAGCTCTCGAACACTTCCGCCAAGAGGAATTCGAGGCCGTCCTCACGGACGTCCAACTCCGCAATGACTCGGACTCGCCCTCTGGCTATGACGTGCTCAGA
Organism: Candidatus Eiseniibacteriota bacterium; assembly: GCA_025360715.1. Classification (GTDB taxonomy): domain Bacteria; phylum Eisenbacteria; class RBG-16-71-46; order RBG-16-71-46; family RBG-16-71-46; genus CAIXRL01. The sequence goes on from JANYBS010000068.1 coordinate 3,379, forward strand.
GCCGTCCACAACCAGTCTCCCGCCACGCAGGTCGTGCTCCTCACGGGCCACGCCACGATGGATCTGGCCATGTCGGCAACCGGCCAAGGCGCCTTCGCGTACCTGTCGAAACCGGTGCGTCTCGAGACACTCTCGGCAACGCTCGATCGTGCGATCCGCACCCGACGCACGCTGCTCGCCGATGCCGGTAAGGCTTGGCCGAAGGAATACGAGAGCCTACCCCCGGAGGAGAAGCGCCTCATCGGCAAGTCGCAGGCAATGCTCACGGCGTTCACGAATGTGGCGCTCGCAGCGCCGCTCGATTCTTCGGTACTCATCCTGGGGGAGAACGGCACGGGCAAGGAGCGCGTGGCACTGGAACTCCACCGCCACAGCCCGCGGGCGCATAAGCCGTTCGTGGCAGTGAACATGAACGCGGTCACGTTGACGCTGGCCGAAAGCAGTCTCTTCGGACACAAGAAGGGTTCCTTCACGGACGCGATCGAAGACCGGGTGGGTTACTTCGAGAGCGCGAACGGAGGCACGCTCTTCTTGGACGAGATCGGCGATCTGAGCCCTGAGATGCAGGTCAAGCTGCTTCGCACACTTCAGGAGCGCACCATCCGCCGGATCGGCGGCGATCGAGACATCCCGGTGGATATCCGCCTCGTCTGCGCGACGAATCGTGACTTGCCGGCGAGGATCCGCTCCGGAGCGATGCGGGAGGATTTCTACTACCGCATCAAGGTCGTGCAGATCGTCCTGCCGCCCCTGCGTGAACGCGGTGAGGACATCCTGCTCCTTGCGGACTACCTGCTGACCCGCCAGACCCGGCGGCCTGGACAATCGATTCCGATCCTGACCAAGGAAGCCCGCGATCGACTCAGGGAGTACTCCTGGCCCGGCAACGTCCGGGAACTCGAGAACGTGATCCAGAGCGCATGCACGTTCGCGGGTGCTCACGGAGTGATCACGCCGGACCTGCTGGTACTCGAGGATTCCGCATCGGAACCGGCCCACGCATCTCCCGCCCGTTGGGTGACGCTCGAAAAAGTGGAGCGCGAGTACACTGCCGCCGTTCTCGAACACACGAACGGGAATCTCTCGCAGGCGGCTAGAATTCTTGGGGTCTCGCGCAAGACTTTGCAGCGCAAGGCAGCGCGAGCCGGCAAGAGCGACTGAGGGGTGCGACATAATGCCCCATCACAGACACTTCTGACCACTGCGTCTCATCCTCCGCATCGACAGGCATTTCTGTTATTCCGCGCGTCATCCTGTGGGACATTCTGTCCAGAGCGGGTCCTCGGTGGCGTCGCACATGCCAGCTCAAAACACCCCGAAATACGGGCAAAACCACAGGAATCATTCAGATTACGCGATTCGTGGCCAGGGCTCCTCGCGATTGGCACCGATACTGCTAGGCATATCCAGCGTACGGCTCTCCGCAGAGGATCGCGACCGGGGCCGCGGCGCCCAGAGGCGCCGGCAGAGCGTGGAGCGTTCGAAGTCAGGGCGCCGACATCTGTCGCCACTATGTGAAGGGGCAAGGAATTTCCGAGGGGCCTGTCCTCAACGTATGTGGCGGCAGCTTTTGAAGCGGGGGGCGAGAGCTCCCCGCTTCTATTTTCCCCGGAACGCGTGCGCATTCCGCGACCATACACGCGACGGGCCGGCGGATCGCTCCGCCGGCC
>JANYBS010000075.1 GCA_025360715.1 Candidatus Eiseniibacteriota bacterium
AGCTGCGCGCCCTTCCACTGCACACCGAGCGTGAGGTCCGGCCGAAGTTCGGCGGCGGCGCCGGGGCGGTCGTTGATCAAGGATCCACTCCCAGCTTGATTGGTGACCGCACGGCGTTGCCCCACTCGGTCCAGCTGCCGTCGTAATTGCGCACATGCAAATAGCCGAGCAGGTACGTCAGCACGAACCAGGTGTGTGAAGAGCGCTCGCCGATGCGGCAGTAGGTGAGGACGTCATCCCCAGGCGACAGGCCGTTTTCCTTTTCGTAGATCGCCCGCAGTTCGTCGGCGCTGCGAAAGCTCCCATCGACGTTGGCCGCCCGTGCCCACGGAATGCTGCGTGCGGACGGGATGTGCCCGGCGCGCAGTGTGCCCTCCTGGGGATACTCGGGCATGTGCGTGCGCTCGCCGCTGAACTCCTGCGGGCTGCGCACGTCAATCATCTTCTTGCCCGCAGCCTGATGGCGCAGCACGTCATCGCGGAAGATGCGGATGCGCGAGTCGTCGCGCTTGGGCGCGTTGTACGCCGTGGCCGCAAAGCGCGGCACATCGCGCGTGAGCAGGCGGCCTTCTTTTTCCCACTTGAGCCGGCCGCCGTCCATGACCTTGGCGTTGGTGTGACCAAAAAGCTGGAATACCCAGAAGGCGTAAGTGGCCCACCAATTGTTCTTATCGCCATAGAACACGACCGTCGTCGCGGGCGTGATGCCGATGCGCGAAGCGAGCGCGTCGAAACCCTGCTTGTCGAGATAGTCGCGGCGCAGCGGATCGTTCAGGTCCGCGGCCCAATCGACCTGGACGGCGTTCATGACGTGGCCGCTCGGGTAGAGCAGCATGTCTTCGTTCGACTCGATGATGCGCACGGCCGGGTCGTTCAGGTGTTGCGCGACCCATTCGGTGCTCACCAGGACATCGGGCTTCGCGTATCCGCGCGCCGCGATATCGTGGAGCAGGGTGGTATCACTCATGAGTAGCTCCTGAGTGGATGGTGGGTTACACAGAAACCGGTAAGGCAGGATACCGTAAGCGGCCCCGCGATGTCTTTGACTGCCACCTTCATTCCGGCGAGGCCATGATGCCCCTTGGATCCACACGTACCGCGCTGGTCACGGGCGCCAACCGTGGCATTGGTCTGGGCATCGCGACCGCGCTCTCCCAGGCCGGCCTGCGCGTGTTGCTCGCCGCGCGCGATCGCGAACGCGGCGAAGCGGCCGCGGCTGCACTGCGCGCCGCCGGCGGCGACGTGCGCGTGATCGCGCTCGATGTGGCGAACACCGCCAGCATCGACGCATGCTGCGATGCGCTGGCGGCCGAGGGCGTGCAAAGCTCACATGTGGACGTACTCGTGAACAACGCCGCGATCATGGAAGCGCAGGGCGGCTGCGCGCTGGCCGAGGACCTGGGGCTGCTGCGCCGCACGCTGGAGACGAACACGATCGGCGCCGTGCACCTGATGCAGCGGCTCGCGCCGCCGATGCGCGAACGCGGCTATGGCCGCATCGTGAACGTGTCGAGCGATATGGGCTCGCTTGAGCACATGCTTGCAGGCGACCTGTCGTATCGCGTGTCCAAGGCGGCGCTCAACGCGGCGACGCGCGTGTTCGCCGACGAGCTGCGCGGCACGGGCGTACTGGTCAACTGCCTCAACCCCGGCTGGGTGCGCACGCGCATGGGCGGCGCGGGCGCGACGCGATCTCTGGCCGAGGGCGCCGACACGGCGGTGTGGCTGGCGATGCTGCCCGACGGGGACACCACCACAGGTGGTTTCTTCCAATCCCGCAAGCCGCTCGCGTGGTGAGCAGCATGAAGAACAACTGCTAGGTGACGATGGGCATCGTGCTGGGCATGCCGTCTCCTGTCCGGGCGCTCGGGCCCTGGTTCGCGGCGGGTCGGCAGGTTGGACGGTGCGATGGCGCGAAGGGTGCCCTGGCGCGCTACGGACTCGCGGACCGCGCGTACGGCGCGGCCGCGGCGCTGCTCTAGCGCTGCTCGCCCCACTGCGCCGGGGCGATCGCCGGGCCGTTCTCGCGCCGAGCGAGCAGCACGCGTGGGCGGCCCGACAGGTCGTCGAGCAGCTGCACCGACGCCCAGTCGTGCGCGCCTTCGAGCCACGCGGCTACCTCGCTCGCGCGGTCCTCGGCCAGTTCCAGCGCGAGCAGGCCGCCTGCCACCAGATGGCGAGGGGCGTCTTCGATGATCTCGCGCAGGTCCTCGAGCCCATCGGCGCCGCCGAAGAGCGCGTCGTGCGGCTCCCACTCG
>JANYBS010000086.1 GCA_025360715.1 Candidatus Eiseniibacteriota bacterium
GTTCAGGCGCTGCTCGAGCCATTCCACCACGGCCCAGCGCATGCGCTGCGGGCGTCCCGATCCGGCCTGCGGGTCCTGCGGGGTCGTGCTCATACGCGGACGAACACCTCTCCGGCGCGCATCGACACCTCGTAGCTGGGAAGCGCTCTCGGCGGCGGGCCGGAGAGCACGTTTCCCCTGAGGTCGAAGCGGCCTTCGTGACACGGGCACACGATCGCGCGGTGCTCGCGGTCCACGTTCAGGATGCAGCGGACGTGCGTGCAGACCGCGGAGAGCGCAAGCACGCTGGTCTCGTTGGTGCGAATGACGAAGAACGGCGTGACGCCATGGCGGATGAGGCGGATCTCACCGATGCGCAGCGCGTCGAGCGGGCCGACCCGGACAACCCGTCCGCCGCCCTCGTTGTTCTCGCTGCTGCCCATGTACGTCGTCACCACGCCGATGCCGCCGAGGGCCCACAGACCGAGAAACGCGCGCGACAGCCAGGTGAGGAATTGCCGGCGCGACGTGGACTCGCCGGGTCCGCCCTGGGCTCCGCCGGCGGTGGGAAGGTCAGCCATCACGCCTCCTGTGGGGTGCAGCGCGATACGGATAAATCGTGTGAAGTACGGCACGAGGTCCCGCGAGGAAACACGCTCGAAGGCCGGGAGAAAATAGGCCGCGGGCCACGCGTCGCGCAACTGAACGCGCGTGAATTGTGCGGATGCCGCCTTTGGTCCCATTGACCGTCCGGCCAGGGACGCCAATCGCAAACACGAACGCCGGCCGCGGGGGGCGGCCGGCGTCGGGGGGTTGTCCAAATCTCTCAGAACCAGCGGACGATGTTGACCTTCTTGTCCGTGTAGAAGTCCACCGCGTCGGTGCCGTGCGCCTTGATGTCGCCGAAGAAGCTGCCCTTGGCGCCGCCGAACGGGAAGAACGCCATGGGGGCCGCGACACCGATGTTCACGCCGAGCATGCTCGGCTCCACGTGCCAGCGGTACTCGCGCGCGCTCTTGCCGCTGCTGGTGAAGATGCTCGTGGCATTGCCCAGATCGTGCTTCTTCACGATCGCGACGGCTTCCTCGAACGTGGCGGCCTTCATCACGCACAGGACAGGGCCGAAGATCTCCTCGCGCGCGATCACCATGTCGGGCGTGACGTCGGTGAATACGGTCGGGCCCAGAAAGTAACCATTCGGGTTCTTGGGATCCTTGTAGCCGCGGCCGTCCAGCGCCAGCGTGGCGCCCTCGGCGATGCCCTTCTCGATGTAGCTGAGCACCTTCTCGCGGTGCTGCTTCGAGATCACCGGGCCCATGGTGATGCCGGCTTCCAGGCCGTCACCGACCTTGATCTTCTTGGCCTCGCTCACGAGCCGCGTGACCATGGCGTCGTATGCGGCGCCCACGCCGAGCACCACGCTGTTCGCCAGACAGCGCTCGCCGGCGCAGCCAAAGCAGGATTCCGTGCTGACGGCCGCAGCGCGATCCATTTCGGCGTCGGGCATGACGAGCACGAAGTTCTTGGCGCCGCCCAGCGCCTGCACGCGCTTGCCGAACTCCGCGGAGCGCTTGTAGACGTAGTGTGCGATCGGCGAGCTGCCCACGAACGAGACGCCTTCGATGTCCGGATGCTCGAGGATCGCGTCGACGGCATCCTTGGCGCCATGCACCATGTTCACGACGCCTTCGGGGAAGCCGGCCTCGTGCAGCAGCTCGAAGATGATCTGCTGCGAAAGGGGCACGCGCTCGCTGGGCTTGACCACGAACGTGTTGCCGCAGGCGATCGCGTGCGGCAGGAACCACATGGGCACCATGGCCGGAAAGTTGAACGGCGTGATCGCCGCGAACACGCCCAGAGGCTGGCGCATCGTGTACGAGTCGATGCCGACCGCGATGTCTTCCAGAGAGCGACCCTGCATCAATGAGGGGATGCCCGTGGCGACCTCGATGTTGTCGATCGCGCGGCGCACGCTGCTGCGCGACTCATCGAGCGTCTTGCCGTGCTCCAGCGTGATGGTGCGCGCGATATCGTCGAAGCGTTTCTCGAACAACGCGCGCAGCGTGAAGAGCGGGCGGATGCGGTTCACCGGCGGCGTGGCGCGCCATGCCGGGTAGGCGGCCTTGGCGGCGGCGGCGGCCTTGTCGACATCGCTCTTGCCGCCTAGAGGCGTGAGCGCGAGCAGCTCGTCCTTGGCGGGATTGCGAACCTCGAGGGTCTGCGTGGCGACGGAGTCGATCCACTTGCCGCCCACATAGAGCTTGAGCGTCTGGACCGAAGTGGCGGAAGCGTCGGGTGCCGGCATGACAGGAGTTCCCTTCTGGAATCAGCCGGCCAAGTCGGGGCTCACGGGCACCGTATCTTCCGGCGTCGAAAACGAGCGCCGTGCGCGCGTCCGCGTGCTGGGGCGGCGCGAATGGTGAAGCGGAGAATGGTGAACCCGCAGAGTCTACAACGCCTGCTGGCTCGCGCCACGTGGAATTCGGCGACCCGGGCGCCGGGGGCGGGCGAAAAGTGTCGGCCGCGGGCCGGATAAGATCCGCCGCCCATGTGCGCTTCGAGGCCGATGGTCGTGAGCGGTCATGCTTGAAAGCCACATTCCCTAGTGGCGGGCACGGAACCCATGGGTCTAGAGTCGCGCGACCTGTCGCCAGCGTTCCATCACCGGAGAGCCGAATATGAGCGCGTCCTCACTGCCGACCCCCACGCACGTGCCCTACATCCCGTCGCAGACGAAGATGACCGAGTTCACATTCCGCGGCGTGCTCGTGGGCACGATCCTCGGCATGATCTTCGGTGCGTCGTCGCTCTATCTGGTGCTCAAGGTGGGGCTCACGGTGAGCGCGTCGATCCCGGTCGCGGTGATCTCGATCACACTCTTTCGCATGCTGAGCAAGCTGGGCATGAAGGACGCGACGATCCTTGAGAACAATATCGTCCAGACCGCGGGCTCCGCGGGCGAGTCGATCGCGTTCGGCGTGGGCGTGACCATGCCGGCGATCATGATCCTGGGCTTCGACCTGGAACTCACGCGCGTCGCGCTCGTGGCGGTGCTGGGCGGCCTGCTGGGCATCTTGATGATGATCCCGCTGCGCCGCGCGCTGATCGTGCAGCAGCACGGCAAGCTCAAGTATCCCGAGGGCACCGCGTGCGCCGAGGTGCTCAAGGCCGGCGCATCGGATGAGTCGCTGGCCGCCTCGTCGGCCGAGGCCAAAGCGGAACTGGCCGCCGGTGGCGCGCAAGGCGTGAGCGCGCGCACGATCTTCGCGGGCTTCGGCATCGGGCTCGTCTACAAGACTGCGATGGCCGCATTCAAGGGCTGGAAGGACACGCCCGAGAAGATCTTCCGCGCGCCGTTCGAGGCGGGCTCGTTCTCGTGCGAGATCTCGCCGGAGCTGCTGGGCGTGGGCTATATCATCGGCCCGGCGATCGCCGCGGTCATGTGCGCCGGTGGCGTGCTGGCTTACCTGGTGCTGATCCCGATGATCAAGTTCTTCGGCTCGCATCTCACCAGCCCGCTCGCGCCCGGTACCAAGCTCATCTCGGAGATGACTCCGAACAACATCCGCAGCGCCTATGTGCTCTACATCGGCGCCGGCGCCGTGGCAGCAGGCGGCATCATCTCGCTGGGGCGTTCACTGCCTCTCATCTGGCACGGCCTGCGCGAGGGCCTCAAGGACATCGGCGGCTCCAAGGGCGCAGTCGTCAAGATGCGCGTGGACGATGACCTGAGCATGAAGGTGGTCTTCGGCGGCGTGCTCATGCTGGTCGCGGCCATACTGTTCTCACCGTCGCTGCACATGAACCTTCTGGGCGCGCTGCTCATCGTCGTGTTCGGCTTCCTGTTCGTCACGGTGTCTTCCCGCCTGACGGGCGAGATCGGTTCGTCGTCGAATCCCATCTCGGGAATGACGGTGGCGACGCTGCTGCTCACGTGCCTGATCTTCCTGCTCATCGGCTGGACGGGCGCGTCGTGGTACGTGACCGCGCTCTCGGTGGGCGGCATCGTGTGTATCGCCGCGTCCAACGGCGGCACCACGAGCCAGGACCTCAAGACGGGCTTCCTCGTGGGCGCCACTCCGCGCTATCAGCAGATCGCGATCGTGATCGGCGCGCTGCTGTCGGCGCTCGTGATCGGCCCGATCCTGCTCAAGCTCAATGATGCGGCGACTGTGTATGTGCCGGTCTCGCAGGTGGCGCCCGCCGGCATCATGGCTCCAGCGGCCGACGGGTCGCCCAAGCATGACCACATCCGCGGTGTGCAGGCCAAGGACGACACGCACGAGTACCGCGTGTGGCACAAGACGAACACCGACGGCGGGCCGGCCGGCAAGTATCTGGTGGACGAGAGTGGCAAGGCGGTGTGGCTGGTCGACCCGGGCATCAACGGCCAGTACAACAAGCGCCCCGACGGCAGCGAAGTGCGCAAGTTCGACGCGCCCAAAGCCACACTCATGAGCTACATCATCAAGGGCATCCTCGACCGGCACCTGCCGTGGGGGCTGGTGCTCTTCGGTGTGATGATCGCGCTGGTACTCGAGATGAGCGGCATTCCATCGCTCGCATTCGCGGTGGGCGTGTACCTGCCGATCTCATCGTCGTCGCCGATCTTCATCGGCGGCATGGTGCGCTGGCTGGTCGACCGCGCCAAGCGCAAGCAGCTCGCGCACAAGAACCTTTCCGAAGAGCAGCTGCAGGCCGAGGGCGACAAGAGCCCGGGCGTGCTCATGGCGTCGGGCTACATCGCCGGCGGCGCGATCGCCGGCATCATCATCGCGTTCATGGCCGGCGTGTTCGACAAGACCGATGCAGCGCTCACGCACTGGGCCGAGACGAGCAACCCGTTCTTCGCCGGACCCCACGCCGACATGCTCTCCGTGATTCCCTTCGTGATCATCACCGTGATGCTGCTGGCTGTAGGCCGCGAGAAGTGGCTGGCCGGCAAGTGACGCATCTCCCCAAGGAGCTTTGAGCATGGCTGACCAGAACGCGCAGAATCACGGCCGCTTCGTGCCGTTGTTCCACTTCGTCACGTTCGGCTTGTTGGCGATCAACTTCTTCCGCTCGACTCACGGCCTGTGGCCTTACAGCGCGAAGGGCATGCATGACTTCCTGCTCGCGACGGCGCTGATCCTGCTCGCGTGGTTCACACGCGCGTTCCCGGTGGGCGTACAGGACCGTGTGATCCGCCTCGAAGAACGCCTACGCGTGCGTGAGCTGGCGCCGGCACACGCGGTGCGCTTCGACGCGCTGCCCATCGCGCAGGTGATCGCCCTGCGCTTTGCGAGCGACGCGGAGTTCCCGGCGCTGTTGCAGCAGGTGCTCGACGGCAAGCTCACGGCGCCGAAGGACATCAAGGCAGCGATCAAGACCTGGCGCGCGGACGATCAGCGGATCTGACGCGCGAGCCGCAGCACGCAAGCAAACAGAAGGCCCGGTCGCCGTGTGGCGGCCGGGCCTTCGCGCTGCTGAGCTGCCGCGCCGCCTACGCTTCCTGGCGGTCGTGCGCGCTCACGATCTTGTCGAGCGGCCGGTTCATGATGAACAGGATGAGTCCGGCGATCACGCCGATCGCCGTCATGAGCATGAAGAACTGCTGATGCGAGATCTTCTCCCAGAACGTGCCGAGATAGCCTGCCATGTAGTTGCCGATGAAGTTGGCGAGGAACCACACACCCATCATCATCGAGACGATGCGCGCCGGCGCGACTTTGGTCACGAGCGAGAGGCCGATCGGCGAGAGGAAGAGTTCGCCGAAGGTGGCGATACCCGTGGCGCCGACGAGCCACATGAGGCTGCGCTTGGCATCGGGCGACATGGCGCCCGATGCCATGGGTGCCGCGGCGATGATCATCACGACGTAGGAGATGCCGAGCAGGAAGAGGCCCATCGCCATCTTCGTGAGGCTCGAAGGCTCCTTGCCGCGCGCTGCCTGCCAGCCCCACAGCGACGTGAGGATCGGCGTGAACAGGAAGATCATGAACGGGTTGAAGGACTGGAACCATGTGGAGGGCATGGTCCAGCCGCCGAACGTCCAGCGCGTATTCGTGTCGGCCCAGAGCTGCATCGTGTTGCCTTGCTGTTCGTAGACGGCCCAGAACGCCGCCACGATGGCGCAGGCAACGACCAGTGCCCCGACCCGGAACCACTCCTCACGCGTGAGGGGTTCCTTCTTTGCCGGCATCTTCGCCTTCAGCTGTTCCGCCTGGCGTTGGGCGAGGACGTCGGAGGCCAGGTACTTCTGTCCCCACAGGTAGACCAGCAGTCCGAGCACCATGCCGACGCCTGCAGCGCCGAAGCCCCAGTGCCAGCCGAAGCGCGGATCCTGGCCGAGCGTGCCGCACACGAGCGGAGCGAGGAACGCACCCAGGTTGATGCCGACGTAGAAGATGAGGAACGCGCGGTCGCGGCGTTGGTCGCCGGGCGGGTAGAGCAGCCCGACCTGTGTGGAGATGTTCGGCTTGAAGCAGCCATTGCCGAAGATCAGGAACATGAGCGCGACGAAGAACATCTGTTCGCTGGCCATGAGGAAGTGGCCGATGGCCATGAGGATGGCGCCGACGATGACGGTCTTGCGCTGGCCGAGCACGCGGTCGGCCAGCAGTCCTCCGAAGAACGGTGTGAAGTACACGAAGCCGGTGTACAGGCCGTAGATCTGCGACGAGAGGGGCTGGGCGTCGTAGTGAGTGTGGAAGACCGCCTCGAGGAAGCCCTTGAGAGCGTTGAACCCGAGGACCCTCGCGCCCACGTCCGGCTGGATGAACAGGTACTTCACCATGTAGAGCACGAGCAGTGCCCGCATGCCGTAGTACGAGAAGCGCTCCCACATCTCGGTGAAGAACAGGACGAACAGGCCTTTGGGGTGGCCGAAGATCTCGCCGCCCTTGGGTCCGGTGGGGGTGTTCGTCATGGAAGTGGCCTGAGCCATCGTGAAAGCCTCCGGGGATTCGTGAAGCCGCAGGGGTCCTGGAACAGGTGGCGCGGAAGAATAGCCGGGCCGCAGGGGGGAATACCACCCCAATGGCGGGAGCGGCTCCTGAGGAGCTGTGATTTCCGGGCGGCGTCCCGGTCCCAGTCTTAGGCCGACCCCCGTCCATTCCATCCAGGAGGCCCCGATGTCCACTCGCTCGAACGTTCCAGCCGCATTGGCGATCGCCGTGCTTCTGCTCGCACCCGCGGGTGCCGACGCGAACAGCACGGGTTCGCCCTGTTCGCCGACCGCCACGGCCATGGGAGCCACTCCGCATGGCCAGGCGCAGATGAGCGGCGCCGGTGGCTTCAGCCTGGAGGCGAGCGCCGCCACCATCTCAGGCGCTCCGGTGACGGTCACATTCAAGAACACGAACACGCACGCCACTTTCAAGGGCCTCTACCTCGAGGCCCACAACGCAAGTGGCACCATCACCGGGTCTTTCGCGACGCCGGCGGGATACAAGAGCCTCACGTGCGCCGGTGTGCCCGGCGCGGCGATCACGACCAGCTCGAACACCATCCGCACCGTGGGCTCCGCATTCACGTGGACGCCGCCGGTCACACCCACTTCTGCAGCCGACAGCGCGGTCACGATCACCGGGATCGTGATCGTGTCACTGGGTTCCATGCGGGCGGCGAGTATCTGCTGCCGTGGGACGGCCACGACGATGCGGGCCGCAGCGTGGCTCCGGGCATCTACTTCTACCGCCTCGAGGTTCCGGGTTCGACGAGCGTGCGGCGCGCGGTGATGTTGGGGAGTTGAGTGCGGCAGCGCAGGGAACCGAAGGCCTCCGCATTCGTCTCACGCATTTGGGCTGGGTCAGGAAGGTCGTCATGGCGTAGGCTGCCGGGTCGCGGGATCCTTCCCGCTCACATCTCACGACTCGGAGGTCGCATGCGCCGCATTGCTGGACTGGTCGTCACACTGCTTCTGATCCTCACCTGTGCCATGAGCCTTGCGCTCGGCACGCGCACGGCATCGGCTCAGGGCCCCGGCGGCGGCATGCCGATGGGCGGCGGCCGTCCGGGCGGCGGCATGGGCTTCGGCGGCATGCCGACCGACAGCTTCGCGGCGGAGCGCGACAGCCTGCTCGACATCGTCAAGCAGCACTACGCGGACAAACTCGAGATGCCGGCGGACAGCGTCTTCAAGAACATCAAGATGTTCAAGGGTGTGCCGGCGAAGTTCGTACTGCGCGCGATGGACGGCTGGGGCCATGCCCTGGGCGTGCAGTGCCAGCACTGCCACGTGCTCGGTCATTGGGCCGACGAAGACAAGAAGCCCAAGCAGGCGGCCCGTGACATGGCGGCCATGGTGGGCAAGATCAACGACGAGCTGCTGCCGGCGGTGAAGGGTCTCCAGAGCGAGCACCCGCATGTGGGCTGCTTCACGTGCCATCACGGCACGGCTCGTCCGGGCGCGCGTCCGGCCGGCATGGGCGGCCCGGGAGGGCCTGGCGGTCCTGGCGGCGGCATGCCTCAGGGCGGCGGCGACCACCACTAGTCTGTAGTGATGACGCGCGGGTCCTTCTCCTAGGGCCCGCGCGTCTTGTTTTACGCTGACGGTCTCGCGATCACGCCTGTTGCTTCCGCGTTCTTCGTCCGGAGGTTCCCCTGATGCTTCGCCCGATCCGCTGCACTGCTCTCATGCTCATCGCCGGCATGGCCTTCGCGGCAGTCGCCTCGGCCGCCACGCCGGCCGCCAAGGCCGCGCCGAATGCGATCGATCCGTCGCTCTACGCGAACCTGCACTGGCGCAACGTGGGGCCGTTCCGGGCGGGCCGCGTGGTCGCGGTCACCGGGGTGCCCGGCGAGCCGCGGCGCTTCTATATGGGCGCGACGGGCGGCGGAGTTTGGCGTAGCGATGACGCGGGCAACTCGTGGAAGAGCATGAGTGATTCCACATTCGGCACGGGTTGCGTGGGTGCGATCGCGGTGGCGCCGTCCGACCACAACGTGGTCTATGTGGGCATGGGCGAGACGCCGGTGCGCGGCAACGTCTCGCATGGCGACGGTGTGTATCGCTCCACCGACGCAGGCCGCTCGTGGGCGCATGTGGGCCTGGCGGCCACAAGCCAGATCGCGCGCATCCGCGTGAGCCCCAAGGATCCCGACATCGCGTACGTCGCGGCGCTGGGCCATGTGTTCGGCGCCAATGCCGAGCGCGGCATCTATCGCACGCGCGATGGCGGCCGCACCTGGCAGCGCATCCTGTTCGTGAACGACCAGACGGGCGCGAGCGACCTTGTGATGGATCCCACGAATCCGCGCGTGCTCTACGCGGGCTTCTGGCAGGTGGTGCGCAAGCCGTGGACGCTCGAGAGCGGCGGCGCGGGCTCGAGCCTATGGAAATCGGTCGACGGCGGCGACACCTGGCAGAAGCTCACGGGCGAGGGTCACGAGGACAATGGCCTGCCCAAGAGTGTGCTGGGCAAGATCTGCGTGACGGTCTCGCCCGCGCGGCCCGACCGCGTGTGGGCGATGGTCGAGGCGGCAGAGGGCGGGCTCTTCCGCTCCGATGACGCGGGCAAGTCGTGGACCAAGGTGAATTCCGATAACGAGATCCGCCAGCGCGCGTGGTACTTCAGCAATGTCACAGCCGACACGAAAGACCCCGACAAGGTCTACGCGCTCAACGTGCAGTTCTTCGTATCCAAGGACGGCGGCCGGTCGTTCCGCCCGGTGCGCACGCCGCACGGCGACAATCACGATCTGTGGATCGATCCCGACGACTCGCAGCGCATGATCGAGGGCAACGACGGCGGTGCGGCAGTGACGGAAGACGGCGGCGTCACATGGTCGAGCAACCAGAACCAGCCCACGGCGCAGTTCTATCACGTGAGCGTCGACGACGGATTTCCGTATCGCCTGTATGGCTCGCAGCAGGACAACACGAGCGTGTGCATCCCCAGCCGCACGACAGGCTTTGGCATCGAGCGCACGGATTGGTATCCGGTGGGCGGCGGCGAGAGCGGCTGGATCCAGACCAAGCCGGGCGATCCGAATGTCGTTTACGCGGGCTCGTACGACGGCCTGCTCACGCGCTTCGACAAGACCACCCAACAAGAGCGCGACATCAACGCGTACCCCGACAATCCCATGGGTTCGGGCGCGGAAGGCATGAAGTACCGTTTCCAGTGGACGTTCCCGATCGTCACCTCGCCGCACGACAAGAACGTGCTGTACGTGGCGGCCAACGTGCTCTTCCGTTCGCGCAACGAGGGGCAGTCGTGGGAGATCATGAGCCCCGACCTCACGCGCAACGATAAGACCAAGCTGGGTCCATCTGGCGGGCCGCTCACCAAGGACAACACGAGCGTCGAGTACTACTGCACGATCTTCGCAGTCGCGGAGTCGCCCAAGCAGCAGGGCGTGATCTGGGCGGGCAGCGACGACGGCCTGATCCATATCACGCAGGACGACGGCAAGACGTGGACGAACGTCACGCCCAAGGACGTGCCCGAGTGGGGCCAGGTGAACCTGATCGAGGCGTCGCCCTTCGATGCCGCCACGGCCTACGCGGCGATCGTGCGCTACAAGATGGACGACTTCGCGCCCTACGTGTTCGTGACGCACGACTTCGGCAAGAGCTGGAAGAAGATCGTCACGGGCCTGCCGGCGCACAGCTTCGTGCGCGCGGTGCGCGAGGATCCCGAACGCCAAGGGCTGCTCTACGCGGGCACCGAGACCGGCGCGTGGGTGTCGTTCGATGCCGGGGAACACTGGCAGACGCTGCAGTGCGGGCTGCCGGTGGTGCCGGTGACCGACCTCATGGTGAAGGACGGCGATCTCTGCATCTCCACCCAGGGCCGCGCGTTCTGGATCATGGATGATTTATCGGTGCTGCGGCAGCTGCGCGCTGGCATGGCCAACGAGAGCGTGACGCTCTTCAAGCCGCGTGCGGCCGTGCGCTTCGCGGGCCGCGGTGGCTTCCCGCGCGGCGACGCAGGCGCGAATCCCGCAGCGGGCGCGCTGATCCGCTACCGCTTCGCAAAGGCGCTGCCGGACTCCGTGCCACTGGCGATCGAGATCCGCGATGCACACGGCGCGCTGGTGCGCTCGTTCAACCGCAAAGGCGAGCTCGCCGCGGATACCACGGGCGACGAACATGAGGGCCCCAAGGTGGCGGCCAAGGCGGGGCTCAACGAGTTCGTGTGGGACCTGCGCGCGCGCGGCGCCACCAAGGTGCCGGGCATGGTGTTCTGGGGCGACGACGGCTCGCAGGGCCCGCAGATGGTGCCAGGGCACTACGTGGCGCAGCTCTCCGTGGGCAAGGGCGCGGGGCTGCGCGTGTTCGCCGAAGGCTTCGACGTGGTGAAAGACCCGCGCCTGCAGACCACCCAAGCAGACTTCCAGCAGCAGTACGACATGCTGGTCGCGATCCGCGAGCAGCTCTCGCACTCGCACGAGACGGTGCGCGAGATCCAGGACATGCGCGAACAGATCGACGCGGCGGTGGGACGCGCGAAGACGGCGGGCATCAAGGGCGCGGTGGCCGATTCGGCCAAGTCGCTCAAGTCGGCATTGAGCTCGGTGGAGGAGACGCTCTATCAGACGAAGTCCAAGGCCGAAGAGGATCCGCTCAACTTCCCGATCCGGCTCAACAACAAGATGTCGCTGCTGGGCGACACGGTTGGCAGTGCCGATGCGCGGCCCACGGACCAGAGCCGCGTGGTGTTCGAGGATCTCGTGCGACAGATCGATGCGCAGCTCGCGCGCTACAACGAGATCGTGAACAAGCGCTTGGGCGAGTTCAACCAGCTGATCCAGGACCAGAAGGTGCCGGCGGTCGCGATCAAGAAGAAGCCCAGCAAGACCGTGACGCCGTCTTGATGCCGGCAGCAGCCTGCGATCTTCAGCTCGCGGGCTGCTGCTGGCTCAGGCAGTGGATCGCGCCCAGTCCCCAGATGAGCGGCACGCAATCGATACCGATCACCTCGCGCTTGGGCAGCAGCCTCTGCAGCCGCGCGAGCGCGACTTTGTCGTTCCGCTTGTCGCGGAACGTGGGTACAAGCAGCGCGCCGTTCACGAAGTGGAAGTTCAGGTAGGTGGCCGGCAGTCTCTGTGCGTCGTGGACGACGGCGCGCGGCATCGGCACCGCGAAGATGTCGAATGCGCGGCCTTTGGTATCGCGCAGCGATTGTAGCCGCCGCAGGTTCTCGCGCAGGACCTTGTAGTTGGCGTCGCGCGGGTCCTCTTCGACGGCGGTCACGATGGTGCGCGCATCGACGAAACGGGCCAGATCGTCCACGTGGCCGTCGGTGTCGTCGCCCGCGATGCCGTCGCCCAGCCAGAGCACCTTCTCCTGCCCGTACCACTCGCGTAAGTGACGTTCGATCTGGCGTTTGCTCAGGTGCGGATTGCGGTTGTTGTTCAGCAACACGCTTTCAGTCGTGAGCACGCAGCCTTGGCCGTTGAAGTCCACAGCGCCGCCTTCCATCACGACCGGCGTCTGGAAGTACGGCAGCCCGAGCTGCTCGGCGATGCGCTGCGGCACCGCGTCATCGGCATCGAAAGGCGGATACTTGCCGCCCCACGCGTTGTAGCCCCAGTCGACGATGGCCAGCTGCTGCTTGCCGGTGAGCGAGCGCTTCATGACGAACGCGGGGCCGTGATCGCGGCACCAGCACTCGTTCGTGGGAATGTGGAAGAAGCGCACGTTCTTCGCGCCGCAGTCGTACGCCGCGAGTTGCTGGCGCACGATGAACTCCCAGTTCTCGTTGGGCACGTTGATATGCACGCGCTCGCGAGGCGTGATCGCTGCCACGATGCGCGCCAGGTTCTCGGGTACCACGTGGTAGCGGCCCGGGAACGAGATGCCCTCGGGCCGCGGCCACGAGAACCACGTGGCCGTGTGCCGCGCCCACTCGGGCGGGAACGAGTAGCCGTGCGACGCTGGCGTGCCAGTGAGCTTGCGGGAGCGGGCCACAGCGTGCGCCACGCTCAGCGGCCCTTGCCGAAGCGCTGTGTCAGTTCTCCGTAGGCGTCGATGCGGCGGTCGCGCAGGAACGGCCAGTGGGTGCGAGCGACATCGACTGCGCCGAGGTCGCAGTCGGCTACCAGTACCTCTTCGCCCTGGCCCGCCCTTGCAAGCACTCTGCCGTTGGGATCGGCAATGAAGGAGCCGCCCCAGAACTCAATTCCTGGCGCACTGGGTTCGCTGTCCGGAAGCACCTCGTGCCCGGTGCGGTTCACGCTGCAGACGAAGACGCCGTTGGCGACGGCGTGACTCCGCTGGATGGTTTCCCAGGCGGCCTGCTGCCGTTCCCCGTATTCCGACTTTTCGCTGGGGAGCCAGCCGATGGCGGTGGGGTAGCAGAGGATCTCGGCCCCCGACATCGCCGTCAGGCGGGCTGCCTCCGGGTACCACTGGTCCCAGCAGATCAGCACGCCGATCTTCCCGACTGCGGTTTGCCAGGTCCGGAAGCCGAGGTCGCCCGGTGTGAAGTAGAATTTTTCGTAGAACTGTGGATCGTCCGGGATATGCATCTTGCGGTACTTCCCGAGGTAGCTTCCATCGGCGTCGATGACCGCAGCAGTGTTGTGGTACAGCCCTTCCGCACGCTTCTCAAAGAGCGAGGCCACGATGACGACGCCGAGTTCCCTGGCCACGGTGCAGAGCCGCTCGGTGCTCGGCCCCGGGACCGGCTCGGCCAGCTTGAAGAAGTTGTGATCCTCGCGCTGGCAGAAGTAGTACCAGCCGAACAGCTCCTGCAGGCAGATGAGCCGGGCCCCCGAGTCGGCGGCTTCCCGGATCCCGGTAATGGCGCGGTCGAGGTTTCCGGCGGGGTCGCCACCGGCTCGCTGCTGCACCAGTCCGACTCGGACAATGCGCGAAGTAGTCATAGGGGCACTAAAATAGTGGCTCGCTCCCGATCCCGCCGTGAGGTTCCCATCCGCCACCTGTTGCTCGCCCCCGTTGCGGCCACCCTACTGCTCTCGGTCGCCCCACGCCCGGCCCAACGGCTCGACTGGCGCACCCGGGCGATGCTCTATGGTG
>JANYBS010000135.1 GCA_025360715.1 Candidatus Eiseniibacteriota bacterium
CCTCATGGAACTGATGGTCGTCATCGTCATCGTGGCCATCCTCGCCGCGGTCGCGGTGCCCCTCTACATCAACTACGTGAAGGATGCGCAGCGCACCGAGGCCAAGGGTGCGATCGGTGCGATCATCACGGCCGAGCAGACGTTCTATCAAAGAGAGGGCAAATACACGTCAGATACGATGGTCAAGGACCCCAGCAAGACCCCGGGAGCCCAAATCCTGAACTGCGACCTTACCGAAGCACTCAACAACTGGAACCTCACAATTGTGGCTGCAGCGGACGGCTTCGAAGTCAACGCAACGAATATCAAGGACCCCACGCTGACTCAAAAGCTGACTTACTCGCGCGCCACGGGTACCGTCTGGGATCCGAACTGAGTCGAGGCGCAGGGCTTATCTGCGAGCATCCGCATAAGCGAAGCGGCAGAGCTGCGAGCCAGCGCCCTACGGACGAGAGCGGCTTCTCCCTCATGGAAGCCATCATCGCCATGGTCATCACCGTCATCGCGGTGATGGGCATGGCGTATTCGTTCGGCTTGGGGCGCTCGTGGATCGACCGCTTCGAACTCGCGCGAGTCGCCGACGGCGTCGCCCAGGCGCAGATGGAGCGCCTGGGCTCACTGCTGCCGGCTGCCGCGGACCTCACGATCGGCCAGCATCCCGGCATCCCCATCACCTTCAGCTACAACGGCATCGACTATGGCGACGTCCATTGGAGCGTGCAGGCCCCTGATGTGACCATCCCCGGCCGGGCCGCGCTGCGACAGGTAACGGTGACCGTGGCGTGGACGCGCGCCGGACTGCGCGACTCGCTGTCCTACCAGCGACTCTTCCCCGTGCCATGAGGGAGCTCATGAGGAACCGCTTGCGCGATACGCGCGGTCTCACGCTCACCGAGGTCATGGTCGTGCTGGTGCTCGCCACCATGGTCATGAGCGGTCTCGTCGGCTTCTACTTGAACTCGCAGTCGGTGTGGTTCAGCGGCAGTTCCAAAGTGATCGCCCAACGCGAGGTCTCACTCGTGCTCCAGGGCATCAGCGACCGCGCGCGGCCCGACTCGCTTGCGATCGCCTCGTCATTTCCCGACGCCGATCACGCGATGCTGCAGCTGATCCCCTACGGCAAGCTACCCGGGGATTCCACCTACTACTACTGGTGGTCGGCTGCCGACTCGCTGATCCATGAAGGCTACCGCTCGCCGGCCATCGTCGACCGCGGGCCCATGCTGCGCTCCAAGGTCGAGCGCTTCCAGGTGAACGTGTCCGGGCAGATGGTGAACATCACCTCGCTGCGCGTGCACACCACGCAAGGCGATCGGGTCGATCTGGCCACGAGCGTGGCGCTGGTGGCGCAATGAGTGCGGCCCGCAAGAGCGCCCAACGCGGCTTCCTGCTGATCGGCGTGATCATGTTCGTGCTCGCGCTGTCGATCCTGGGGCTGTCGCTCTACAGCCTGTCGAGCTACGAGGCGCAATTCCTGCGCCAGTCGCGCGATTCGAACGTGGCGCTCTATCGCGCACGCGGCGGCCTCGAGATGGTGAAGGCGATCCTCGCGCAGCAGCCCTATACGCTGATCTCGGCGAAGCAGGCCATGGGCCACGAGGGCGTGACGCTCGTGACCGCTTACCAGCTGCATACGAATGGCACGATCGACACGGTCGGCGGCATCGACTTCACAGACACGGTGAGCGTGAACGTGCTGGTGCGCCAGGGCTCGACTTCGCGCTACCTGCACGCGGACTACCTCCCCAAGCGCCGCAAGGATTACTACAAGCGGCTGTTCACGCTCGGCACGCCGCCGCAGGTGCAGATCGTCGGCGGCCAGACGCTGTTGTCACGGTTCCAGACGATCGGGCTTACGGGCCGGACGTGGCTGCGTGTCGCCGCTTCGAGCGACACGAACAGCTGGGCACCGAACCTTCGCATGATTAGCAATCCACACTACGAGAACATCTCCGACGTGGTCGACGCGCCTGATGTCGCAGCGTATTTCATCGCCCATCCACCCGGTGCAGGTGCGCTGCCGGGGCTGGACGAATCCGATCCCCAGGAGACCGATCTTTCGTTCCAAGCGAACCCGAACTCGACGACGTGGTACCGCACCCCTCGCGGACCTGGCGCCGGGGTGCCGACGGATCCGGCAAACGACTTCAGCTTCTATACTCTGAAGAATGCCCTCATCACGGTGATGGGCACGGCGATCTGGGAACTCCCCGCGGGAGTGCGCTTCAACAACACCTTGCAGATCCAAGGCAGTGGCGCGAACCCCACGTTGATCATCGTCGCTCAGCGCAATGGCCTGGACCCGGGCGATGAGAACGTCGGCATCTGGTGCTTCGGCGGCCTCGACGTGGACGACAAGACGACGGTGATCCTGGTCTGCGATGACATGGTGAAGATGGAGTACTTCAACCTGGGCCAGGAGCAAGGCGACGCGCGGAAGCTCTCGGTTTACAGTCGCAACCTGTTCCTGATGGGACCCACGACCAAGGACTCGGACAATCACTTCAACGTCGCCTACGACGCCTCCACCATGGACGCGCTCATCGACGGCCTCGAAGCGTCCGGGTATCTGCCCCAACCGGCCGGCGCCGTCATCAATGCCTTCACGTTCGTGAAGGGCAGTTGGCGCGAACTCAAGCCGTGAAGTACAACTCCCCCGAATGAGAGTCGGCATCCGCAACCGCCCTTGGGCGGGCCTCGACGTTGGTGAGTACAGCGTGAAACTGCTCGCCCTGCAGCCGGGTGTCGGTGGCGTGAAGCATTTCGTCTCCGAGTTGCCGCTGCGCCGCGCTACGGGCTCCGACGCCGTGATCCCCGCCGACCAGATGGCGCACCTGCTCAGCGAAACCCTGCAGTCTGCCGGACTCTCGCCGCGTTCGCTCAAGGGCGTGTCGCTGGGCGTCTCGGGCTCCGACGTGATCGTGAAACAGATCTCGCTGCCGATCATGGACGACGCCGAAGTCGCCGGCGCGCTGCGATTCGAAGCGCGCAAGCACCTGCCCTTCGACCTCACCAGTATGGTCATCGACTACCAATTGGTCGGCCGCTACCCGAGCGAGAAGCGCCTCGACGTGCTGCTGGCCGCGGTGCCGCAGGCGAAGCTCGACCGTGCACTCGCGCCGCTGCGTCTGCTCGGCATCGACGCCGACATCGTCGACGCCGCGCCGCTCGCGCTCACCAACGCGCTGTCGCGCCAGGTCGAGCGCGAGAGCGAGTCGCGCGTGCTGCTCGACATCGGCCACGCGGGCTCATGGTTCACGCTCTACCAGAAGGGCGCGCCTTACTTCAGCAGGCGTCTCGACTTTGGCGGTGTGAGCGTGACGCAAGCGATATCCAGCGCGCTGCGCATCCCTTTCGCCGAGGCCGAAGAATGGAAGCTCGAGGCCGGCGCCGACGACCCCAGCATGCGTGTCACCACGGACTCGCGCGAGATGCAGGCCGTACAGGAAGCGCTGGGCCAGCTGGGCGAGGAACTTCGCCGCACCTTCGCGTTCTATCGCACCATGGCGCCGCTGCCGGATCCGCTCAGCATCTGGATCAGCGGCAGCACGGCGCGCCTGCCGGGGCTCACGGCGAAGCTCAGCTCGCTGCTGGACATCCCCACGTTCACGTTCAACCCGCTCGATTCGCTTGGCGCCGAGCATCGCACGATGGCGCCGCCGGGCGGCCCGCAGTTCGCTCAGGCGTTCGGACTGGCGCTGAGGAACGCATGAACACGATCTTCACCATCAACTTCCGCCGCGAGGCCTACCAGAACGAGCTCGCCCGCGCCCGCCGCCGCGTGATCAGCTTGGGCGTGTGGGTCGCTTACTTCGGCGTGCTCGGCGTGGTGCTGGGCTTGTACGGTCTCAACTGCACGTCGCTCGCGCACCGCACGCAAGTACTCGAGCACCAGATCGCGCACCTCAAGGCCGCGCGGCAGAGCGATGTCTGGCGCCCGGGCGCCGAGCAGGCCGGCGAAGCGGAGCGCCATCTGCGCAGCGCCCGCGCGTGGCATGACCGCTTCGCGCGGCTGCCCCAGATATTGCCCGCGAACGCCCGGCTCACGTCCGTGCAATACAACCCGGACAATGCCTCGGGCGCAGCCGACGTGAAGCTCGTGCTCACCGGCGAACTTCGCAGCAGCGCCGGGCAGGACCGCATGCAGCAGGTGATGACATTCGTGAACGCGCTCTCACGCGACTCCGTGTTCAGCGTGGGCTACAAGAACATCCGCCTCGTCACCACGCGCGCCGCGACCAGCGGCGACGGGGCCGAGTTCGTGATCGAGTGCCGCTGATGGACGCCCTGCTCTCCGCCCGCGTGCGCCGCCAATGGCCCATGCTCGGCGCACTGCTCGTACTGCTGGCCTTCGCGGTCGCGCACGTACTGGTCTTCACGCCACTCGCCAAGCGCTACCAGAGCGCCCAGCAGCGCGCCGCAGCGCTCGGGCTGGCCTCTAGCGGCGGCGACGGCGCCGCGCCCCTGCCGCCGTCCGTGTATTCGCTGTTCATGGCGAACTCGCTGCCCGCCAACGAAGCCGACGCCAAGGGCGCCTCGGGCGCACTGGGCGCAGAGCTCGTGCAGTCGCTCTCGACCATGGCCAGCCAGCACGGGCTCGAGGTGGTGGTCGCCGAGCCCGGCGTGCTCACGCAGCAGCCCGCGGCGGTCGAGACGCGCGCGCACATCAAGGTGCGCGGTTCCTATGCGGGGCTTCTGGGTCTGCTCGATGACCTGGACCGCAGCCACAAGCTGGTGCTCTTCGAGCGATTCTCGTTGACGCCCGTGGCCGGCGGGCGCTACGACATGGAACTCTACGTTTCCAGTTGCACGCTGCGGCGCACGGGAGGCGGCTCATGAACCGTGACATCAGCGGGCTGATCGCGCCCTTGCTCGCGCTCGCGCTTTTCGCGTTCGTAGTCGTGCAGACGCTCGGCGCCCTGCGCACGGCCGGTGCGTGGACCACGCCTACCGCCACGGCGCACATGGCGCCGGATGACCCCATGCTGCAGTTGGCGAACATGCTCGACGACACCAAGCGGCCGCCCATGAGCAGCGCGGTCGT
>JANYBS010000148.1 GCA_025360715.1 Candidatus Eiseniibacteriota bacterium
CGTATCCGCCGCGGCCGCGGCTCTCGGCCGATGGCAGCGCCGACACCAGCGCGATTCTGGCCGACCACGGCACGCTGGGGCGCTTCCGCCTGAGCATCGACGCCGCGGGCGGGGAGCCGCCGCCGCTGCTGTTCACCGAGAACGAGACCAACATGCGGCGGCTCTTCGGCGCCGCGGCCAATGCCGGTCCGGTGAAGGACGCGTTCCACGACTACGTGATTCACGGCAACACCAATGCCGTGGCCAGAACGCCGCAAGGCACGAAGGCGGCGGCGGTCTTCGCGCTCACGCTCGCCGCGGGCGAGTCGCGCGTGCTGCAGCTGCGACTGACTCCGCAAGAAGAAGCGACCACGTCGCCCTTCGGCGATGCGTTCACGGCGATCTTCGATCAGCGCATTCGTGAGTGCGACACGTTCTACGCCGCGTGCGTGCCGATCACGCTCGACGACGACGAGCGCCGCGTGTCGCGCCAGGCTTATGCGGGGCTGCTCTGGAGCAAGCAGTTCTATTTCTATGTCGTGAAGGAATGGCTCGAAGGCGATCCCTCGCAGCCTCCGGCGCCGGCCAGCCGCCGCATGGGCCGCAACCGCGAGTGGACGCATCTGTACAACCGCGACGTGATCTCGATGCCCGACAAGTGGGAGTACCCGTGGTACGCCGCGTGGGACGTGGCGTTCCACATGCTGCCCTTCGCGCGCATCGATGTGGATTTCGCCAAGCAGCAGCTTCTGCTGTTCACGCGCGAGTGGTACATGCATCCCAACGGCCAGCTGCCCGCATACGAGTGGGCATTCGGCGACGTGAACCCGCCGGTGCATGCATGGGCGGCGTGGCGTGTGTATAAGATGAGCGGCGCCAAGGGCGCTCGCGACCGGCTGTTTTTGGAACGCGTGTTCCAGAAGCTGCTGCTGAACTTCACGTGGTGGGTGAATCGCAAAGACACCGAGGGCAATAACCTGTTTGCCGGTGGCTTTCTGGGGCTCGACAACGTGGGCGTGTTCGACCGCTCCAAGCCCATGCCCGGCGGCGGGCGGCTGGAGCAAGCCGACGGCACCGCGTGGATGGCGTTCTACTGCGGCACCATGCTGAGCATCGCGCTCGAACTGGCGTCGGAAGACGCGGCGTACGAAGACGTGGCGTCCAAGTTCTTCGAGCACTTCGTGGCCATCGCGGATGCCATGAATCACTTCGACGGCGACGGCCTGTGGGACGAAAAAGACGGCTTCTACTACGACCGCCTGCATCTGGACGGCAAGGTGTTGCCCATGCGCCTGCGCTCCACGGTGGGACTGGTGCCGCTGATCGCGTGCGAAGTGCTGGAGCAGCACGTGATCGATCGCCTGCCGGGCTTCAAGCGGCGGTTGCAATGGTTCATCGAGAACCGCCAGGACCTGGCGCGGCATATCACGTATCTGGAACGCCACCATCACGAAGGCTCCGCCGACCCGCATGGGCACCGCCTGCTCGCGATCCCCACGCGCGATCGTCTGGAACGCGTGCTGCGCGTGATGCTCGACGAGAAGGAGTTCCTCTCGCCCTACGGTCTGCGGTCGCTGTCCAAGCGCTACGAGAAGGATCCGTACGTGTTCCCGGTCGATGGCACCACGCATCGCGTGGACTATTCGCCGGCCGAGGGCACCACGGGGCTATTCGGCGGCAACTCGAACTGGCGTGGGCCCGTGTGGTTCCCGGTCAACTATCTGATCATCGAAGCGCTCGAGCGCTATCACCATTTCTACGGCGATACGTTCAAGGTGGAATGCCCAACGGGCTCCGGCGTGTGGCTGGACCTGCGCGAGGTCTCCGAGGAACTGGCCTCACGCATGTCGAGCCTGTTCCTGCCCGGCGAGAACGGCCTGCCGCCGTTTGCGGGCGGCGACCGGCGATATTCCGACGACGCGCATTGGCGCGAGCTCGTGTTGTTCCACGAATACTTCCACGGCGACAACGGCCGCGGCATCGGCGCCAGCCACCAGACCGGTTGGACCGCGCTCGTGGCGCGCATGCTCGAGAAGCACGCACGCGTGCGAGAAGAGCGGCGCGTGGGCGGATGACCTTCCGCGCAAGCGCAAGCCTGACAACGCGCTGACGCCGAGTCGGGCCTGCGGGCGTCCGCCCGATTCGCCGCCGCGCTGGGCGGCCCGGGCTTTCGCCACATGCGGGAGATGTTCCAACCTTCCGGGGCAGCGATCCGTCCAAGCAGGTGCGATGGCTTATACCGCGACCCTGCAGATGCTTCCTCTGTCCGTGGAACGACCCGCCCTGTCCCCGATCCTCGAGACCAGCGACGTGGCATTGGCAGCGCGTGGTGACGCGCGGGCTTTCGCACGCCTCTACGAGGACCACAAGGACCGGATCTACGCGCTCGCCTGTCGCATGGCCGGCTATGAGCGCGCCGCGGAACTCACGCAGGACGTCTTCGTGCGGGCGTGGCAGAAGCTCTCGCTATTTCGCGGCGACTCGCTGTTCAGCACCTGGCTCCACCGCCTGGCGATCAACCTGATCCTGAGCAAGCGCGCGACCTACGCGACCGAGCGCGCGCGGTTCCTGGCGGACGACGACACGATCGACTTTCTGCCGGCCAAGCCGGCGGGTCGCGAGAGCCTGATCGACATGGAGACCGCGATGCAGAAGTTGCCCGATGGCGCGCGCACGATCTTCGTGCTGCACGATATCGAGGGTTACCGCCACGAGGAGATCGCCGGCATGTTGGGCGTGACCAGTGGCACGACGAAGGCGCAGTTGCACCGCGCGCGCATGATGCTGCGCCGCGTGCTGGCCTGAGCCGCAAGAAGGGGAGATCTCCTATGTACGATCCCATCCGCGACCCGTTCACCGACCTGCTTTCGGATCATCTCGATGGCGAGTTGGACGCCGTGCAGAGCACCGCTCTCGAAGCACACCTTGAGAGCTGCGCGGACTGTCGTACGACGCTTGTGGAACTGCGCCGCGTGAGCGATGCGGCGCGCACGCTGGTGGGCCCGTCGGCGCCGAACGATCTCTGGGCGGGGATCGCGTCTCAGATCGGCACGACGGGCGCCTCCAGCGCGTTTGGAGCCAGCAGTGCGCGTTCCACCGCCACCATCCTCGAATTCCCGCGCCGGCGCCGCGACAGTTTCGCGCTAACATCGCGCTTCGCGGTCGCGGCGGGCATCGCGCTGCTGCTTGTTGCTGCCGGTGCGGTCTATCTGGCGCGGCCGGCAATGTTCGGCCACCGAAGTGCGATCGCCACGCGCGATGTGTCGCCCGCGCCCGGCAGCGGCGCCGCGATGCAGCAGGCGTCGTTCGAT
The DNA here is from genome assembly GCA_025360715.1 of Candidatus Eiseniibacteriota bacterium. Taxonomy (GTDB): domain Bacteria; phylum Eisenbacteria; class RBG-16-71-46; order RBG-16-71-46; family RBG-16-71-46; genus CAIXRL01. The sequence continues at coordinate 3,291 of JANYBS010000148.1, forward strand.
CCCGTTCAGGTCGAGAGCGAGATCTCGCAGCTCAAGCGCGCGCTCGAGGCGGGCCGCGGCAAGCTCGACCCCAAAACGGTCACTGTGCTCGAGACCAACCTGGCCATCATCCAGAAGGCGACCGAGGAGGCGAAGTCGGCGCTCGCCAAGGATCCGGCGAATCGTGACCTGCAGGATTACTTTGCCACCAGCGTGCAGCGCAAGCTCGACTTCATGAAGCGTACCGCGAAGATGGCGGGGGTCTAGCGCATGTTCGCGGCCTTGCTCACGCTCACGATGCTCGCTACGGCCGCGCCCTCGACGCCGGTCACGCCGGCGGCACCGCCCGCGCCCCAGGCAGCGGTCGATGCGCCCGCGTGCGTGGCGTCGCGCGCGCCCATCGCGACTCCGGCGCTCGGCGAGGGTGACGCGCAGATCCAGTTACTGGGCGAACTGCGCCGCACGCTCGATTCCTTCCAGCAGCTCAAGGAGCTCAAGCGGCTCAAGATCCGCAAGCTCGAGCGCAAGGCGCGCGACGAACGCATGCTCGCCATGCCGCGCGCCGAGCAGGCTCTGGAAGCGAGCGATCTGGACGAACAGGAGCGTGACACGCGAGTGGACGCCGATGCCGCCGCGCATCGCGAAGACACGTTCCACATCGACTCCACGTGGTCGGTCTCCAAGGGCATGGTGCTCAAGCTGAGCAACTTCTCGGGTGTCGTGCTCGTAGAAGGCTGGGGGCGCGATTTCGTGCGCCTGGAAGCCGACCGGGACCGCCGCGACCGCGTGCGGATCTCGCAGAGCCCGCAGTTGCTCGACCTCTCTACGCTAAGCCCGATGGGTTTCGCGGAGGTGGACTTCAAGGTGACCGTACCGGATTGGATGCCCGTGCTGGTGAACAGCGTGGAATCCGATGTGACCGTCAAGGGCATCAAGGCGGCGGTGCAGGCCAGCTCGATCCGCGGAGACGTGCGATGCACGGGCGGCTCTGGGAATCGCCGGCTCAGTTCCGTGGAGGGCAAGGTGCAGGTTGCGGATGCCAAGGGCGATGTCACCGCTGGCTCGATCGACAACGACGTGGCCCTCGAGAACATCGATGGGCTCGTGCAGGTCGAGACCGTCAACGGTGACGTGCGGCTCGACCGGATCGCGTCCGCCGATGTCGATGCCAGTTCCATGGCCGGTTCCGTCGTGTTCACCGGCCCGTTCCAGAAGAAGGGCCGCTACCGGCTCGCGTCGCACAGCGGTGATGTGACCGTGGGCGTGCCCGACGGCGCGGACCTCGACGTGTCCGTGGCCACGTTCAACGGCGACTTCTCGAGCGTGCTGCCGGCGCCGCGCCCGCCGCACGCGCGCGGCCGCCGTTTTGGCTTCACGCTCGGCGCGGGCGGATCGACGCTCGAGCTCGAGTCCTATCAGGGCCTGATCCAGCTGCTGCGGCCCGCCGATGCCCGTTCGCGGCGTGCGCCTCGCGCACCCATCGCACCGATCGCACCCATCGCGCCGGCGCCGCCGGCCAGGAAAGAGGGCAGATGATGACCCTTCGTACCCGTCTATTCGCAACGGCGCTCGCCGCCAGCATGGTGCTCACGCTCGTGGCTGCACATGACGCACACGCGTGGGACCGCAACGATCGCGATCTGAAGCACGAGTCGTGGAGCTGGACCGGCGCGCTGGTAGCGGGCCGCACGCTCGCGATCAACGGCGTCAACGGCGCAGTGATCGCCGAGCCCGGCACCGGCAGCAAGGTCGAGGTCACGGCCGAGAAGACCGGCAAGCACCAGGATCCTTCCAAGGTCGAGATCAAGGTCGTGCAGGATTCGGACGGCATCACGATCTGCTCGGTCTATCCGGGCCAGAGCAGCCCGTGCTCCAGCGAGCACAAGTGGGTGTGGCACATGGACAACAACGACGTCGAGGTCGAGTACCACGTGCGCGTGCCCGCCGGCGTGCGCTTCCACGCCAAGACCGTGAACGGCTCAGTGAGCGCGCACGACCTGAGTGGTCCGGTCGAAGCGCACACGGTCAACGGCGCTGTCGACATCGAGACCTCGCAGAGCGGCGAAGCGAACACGGTCAATGGCAGCGTCAAGGCCACGGTCGGCAAGCTCAGGAGCGACGGCGGCCTGTCGTTCAAGACGGTCAATGGCAGCATCACGCTCAACCTGCCCGACGACACGAACGCCGAGCTCGAAGGCAGCACGGTGAACGGCGGCATGCACACCGACTTCCCGGTCACGATCAGCGGCGACTGGGGCCCCAAGCACATGCACGGCACGATCGGACGCGGCGGCCCGACCGTGCACCTGACCACCGTGAACGGCGCGATCTCGGTCAAGCGCGCGAGCGGCAAGTCGGTGACCAAGAGCTTGTAGAAGTCCTTCGCCTGACCGGGCGAAGCCGACGCCGCGGTGGTGCGCAAGCACTGCCGCGGCGTTGTTGTGTTCGCTCCGCAAGCGTCCGCTTATGGGACGAAGCAATCCCGCCTCCGAACACGCGAACGCCCGAGCAGCGGTAGCGCCGCGCCGCCGTGCGGGTGCAGTGAGCAAGGCAGTCGCCGGTGTCCACGACTCCCAAGGAGCATCGCATGTCCCTCACCACGAATGAGCCTGCCCCCACGAGCCCTGCTGCTGCCGCGCGCGTCGCGGCGTCTGCGGTTCCCGCCAGAGCGCTGCTGCGCCTGGACGGCGTCAAGAAGGTCTTCTACACCGAAGAGGTCGAGACGCACGCGCGCTCGGCCGTGCACCTGGACATCCGCCGCGGCGAGTTCGTGTCGAGCTCGGGCCCCACGGGCTGCGGCACGTCGACACTGCTCAGCATCCTCGGACTACTGGATTCGCCCACAGAAGGCCAGTACTGGCTCGACGGCAAGCCCGTCCAGAGTCTGGGCTTCACCGAGCGCGCGCGTATCCGCAATCGTGAGATCGGGTTCATCCTCCAGAGCTTCAACCTGATCGGCGACCTCACGGTCCACGAGAACGTCGAGCTGCCGCGTCGCAACCCGCGCATCGATCAGATGTTCGTGCCCCACGCGCAAAGCCCCAACCAGACCATGGCCTTCGTCGCGCGCACCAGCGGACCGCCTGCCACGCTCGCCGAGCCCATGCGCAGACTGCTGCGCCAGCGCGATCCCGACTGCCGCTGAATGACGTGCGCACCATGAATATCGATCTCGACCCCATGTCCTGGGAGCCGCGCTTGTACTCCGGCCTCCTGAGCACGTTCTCGATCCTCGCGCTGATCATCGCGGCGCTGGGGATCCATGGCGTCATGGCGTATACGGTCACACAGCGCACCCGCGAGATCGGCATCCGCAGGGCGCTTGGCGCCGCGCGCGGCGACGTGCAGCGCATGGTCGTGGGCCAGGCCCTGCGAATGGTCCTGTGGGGCGCCGGCATCGGCTTCGTGGTCGCGTTTCTCAGCACGCGCGCATGGGCCGCCTGCTACAGGGGGTGAGCCCATCCGATCCGCCCACCTACGCGACGGTCGCAGCGCTGCTCGCGCTCAGCGGCCTCATCGCCGCGTGGGTGCCGGCGCGCCGGGCCACGCATGTGGATCCGATGCTCGCGCTGCGGGCGGATTACTCGCGGATCGCTCAGGGTGGAACGCCGGAGTGCAGGTGCGAATTTGAAACGCCATGACCGCAGGTCATCCGAACTGATGCTAGGCTTGCCGCTCCTCTCCGCCATCCGCTCCATCCCGGAGGCCCGCTCCCCATGCCCGACTACCCGAGACTCCGCGCAGCTTGTGCTGCCGTGCTGCTTGCGGCGGGGCTGCTGGCGGCGCCTGCTCAGGCGGCCTCGCGGCAGTTCACCTGAGACGCGCGTTCGGTCCCGTCGGGGCCGGTAGTGGATTCGGATTGGGCGCTCTTCCATATGCAGCGCGCCCTGTGGGACCCGATCGATCCCACGCGGCTCGGCTCGCTCGCCGAGGACCTGCACTACCGAGTGAATGGCGAGGTCTACCGCTTCGCCGACGAGAAGGACATGCACCGCTTCATGGACGCGCCGCATCTGTGGTGCGGGCAGTTGCGTGACCCCATCTCGGGCGAGCGGTTCCTGCCCTCGGGTCAGTCGCCGTGCGCGTACTGGGTGGGCGGGCCGTACTACTTCGCCAGCGACGCGAACAAGGAAGCCTTCGTCGCCGATCCCAAGAAGTACGAGGTCGTTCGCGCGATGTAGCGCAGGCCCCATGATAGGCTGCGCCGCATGACGACTGCCGACCGAGCGCCACGCCTGCTGATCGCCGATGACGATGTCGACGTGCTGGCTGCGCTCAAGCTGTTGCTGCGCGGCGAGGGCTACGAGCTCGAGACTGCGCTTGCTTTTGGAGCGCTCGAAGCGCGCGAGTTCGACGCGGCGTTGCTGGACCTGAACTGCAGCGCGCGACACGACGTCGGGCCGCGAGGGGCTCGACCTGCTGGAGCGCATCCGCTCGCTCGACCCTACGCTGCCGGTGATCGTGATGACCGCGTGGGGCGCGAAGAGGACCTGGCGAGCGGCCTGCGCGTGATCGAGTCCCGCGCGCAGGCGCTGGGCCGCTTCATGCGCGCCTGCCGCAGCCCGCGCTGGCGTCGGTGCGCATCGCGGAGGCGGTGGAACGCGCTCGCGCCGCGCGAAACGTCCGCGCAGCGCTGAGCAGCCCCGGGGGGAAGGCTTCGAGCGGCCCGCGCCCTCTAAAGGTCGAACGCCAGCGCGTTCGCTTGGGGTCGCGCGGAACGCACCAGCAGCGGCATGACCCAGGTGCGCGCATCGGCGGCCACACGCGGATCGACCAAGCTGCGGCGCGAATAGACCGTCACGCCCACCGAGCGCAGGCCTTCGCCCGTCACGTGCAGCGTGGCCTCGAAGTGCGAACCGCCGGCGCTCGTGGCGGCCACGCGCTGGCCTTCGGCGAACACCATCACGACCGCGTCGGGATCGACCCCGCCCACCAGCACGTGCACGAACCCGCCGGGCGCTGCGACGGCGCACGTCTGCGGGCAGACCGCGAGTTCGTCGAGGTCCGACAAAACCGATAGGAACCCGTGGCTGCCGAGCGCGGTGTCGAGGCTCGCGAGCGGCAGCTCGGTGTGGCCCTGCGGAGTGTTCGCGACCATGGCGCTGAGCGTGGCGACGCGCCAGCTGCCATCCACGGGCGAGCGCAGCAAGTGCACCTCGCGGCAACTGCGGTCGTGCACGTTCTTGGTGAATGCGTGGTGGCCACTGCGGATCTGCAGAGCGCCAGTGAGCCAGCGCTCGATGTGCACGTCGGCCTGGTCCTGGGCCTCGTCCTGCGCGCAGCCGCGCTTCCACGCGAACGTGAGCTCGGGCTCGCTCGAGTGCACCTGCGGTGTCACATGCAGGGTGCCGAAATCGGCTTCCTGGCTCGTGCCGGCCAATGCGTCCGAGAGCAGGCCGCTCTGCGCGAGCACGGTGCGGATGGCGGTCTCGTCGGATGGGTGGTCGCTCGCCGTGGCGGGAGTGCTCGCCGCAAGCGTGACTCCGGCGGGGATCGCAAGCGTGAAGCACGCGAACAAGCAGAAGCGTCGTCCCTGAGCAAGCACAGCCGGCCTCCGAAGCATGAGCGTCGAGAAAGAAAAGGCCAGGGAGGATGGGGCTGGCCGTGGAGCCGAGGTGACGGTGCACAGTGCAGGCGCTGTGCCACGCACGGCCCTCGTGCGATTTCCGTCATTTGCGCTCGCGGGTGCCATTCCGGCGGAGCGTCCTGCGCGTCTCAGCTGGCTGGCGCGCGGCAAAACGCAACGGGCGGCCCGCCTAAGCGGACCGCCCGCGCGAGTGCGTCGATAGGTGTACGTCTAGAAGTGATCGCCCGAAGGCCGCTGCCCGATGAAGCAGTGCATCAGCCATGCGTTCGAATCATACGGCAGCGCATCGTCGAACAGCGTGCCGTGCGAGAGTGCATTCACGCCGCACCAGCGGTAGCCGCCGTCGCCATCGTGAATATGCAGCACGCGCGTGTAGGTGCCGTCGCCGTTGTTGCGGAAGCGCTCGCGGCTGTCGTGCCAGTAGCCCACGACCACGTCGTCGGTGTGGTTCGTGGTCACCGTGAGCGTGATCGAATCGCCCGCAGCAAAGTCGAACGTGCGCGCCAGCGTCCAGTACTGCAGCGGGTCGGTGATCGTCGTGTCGACGCTGCCACCTTGAATGTGCAGGCTCTGGATCTGCGTCGTCGCGCCCGCGGACGTGACCAGCGCGCCGGAGACCTTGACCACGCGCCACTCGGTGTGGCCGGAGTCATCGCTCACCTCACGCACCAGGTGCAGGTGGCGCACCCACATGTCGTCCAGGTTCTTGTGGACGATGTGCGTGCTGTCGAACGCCATGCTGTCGCCCGGCATGGCCTTGAGGATGTTGAACGTGCCCATGAGGTGGCGCGTCACCACGGCGTCGGCCTGACGCGGGCGGCCCGTGGAGTCGCTGTCGCTGAACGCGAACGTGATGTTGCGCGTGGAGTTGGTGATGTTGCGCCAGAAGAACCGCGGCATGATCGCGGCCGCCGGGTCGGACGCGCCGTTCACGCGCGCGCCGAAGGTGGCGGTGGACGCGGTCGCGCCGAACACGTCGTCGGCGACCAGGTTCGGGTTCGCCGTCATGACCGACGCAGCGAGCGTCTGGTCGGCGGAGGCGTTGGCACCCGCCGGAGCGCTGGGGCTCTTGCCGCAGCTCGTCAGGGCCGAGACCGCGATGAGGAGCAGCGCGCCCCCCACGATAAGTTTCTGCTTCGTCATCGAACGTCTCCTTGAGCTTGAGAGGAACAGGACCCATGGGGAGCGTTTCGACCGTGGGGGCCGGGTGCCGGGGTCAGGGTGGCGTAGGAGACTGCAATGGCCGGGCCAACCGGACCGCCCACAGGGCCGCAACGAGTTGCGGCCGCGGCTCGCGCGAGCATCGTGCATGTTGCGACCGCGCGGGCGGCATCCCGCGCGGCGGGCGGCCCCGTTGGCGGGCTCCCGTGCGTGTGTTAAGAAGTGGCGACACACGCGAATACCGGGCCGCACGCCCGCAGCTGCTCGCCCGCGGCTCGCGCCGCACGCCGCAACGGGGAGTCCCGATCGCCATGGAACGCATCGAGTCGCACATCGATCCACAGAGCGAGGAGTTCCGCGCGAACGCGGCGCACCATCACGCGCTGGCCGAGGACCTGAGCCGGCGTCTGGCCCAGGTGCGACTGGGCGGCGGCGCCGACCTGGTGGCGCGCCACAAGTCGCGCGGCAAGCTGTTCGTGCGCGAGCGCGTCGAGCGTCTGCTCGATGCGGGCACGCCGTTCCTGGAACTCTCGCCGCTCGCGGCCAACGGGCTCTACAAGAACGATGCGCCCGCGGCCGGCGTGATCACCGGCATCGGTGTGGTGCACGGCCGCCCGGTGATGGTCGTGGCCAACGACGCCACGGTGAAGGGCGGCACGTACTACCCGATGACCGTCAAGAAGCACGTGCGCGCGCAGGAAGTCGCGCTCGAGAACCGCCTGCCGTGCGTGTACCTGGTCGATTCGGGCGGCGCGTTCCTGCCGCTGCAGGCCGAGGTGTTCCCCGACCGCGATCACTTCGGGCGCATCTTCTACAACCAAGCGCGCATGTCGGCGTTGGGGATTCCGCAACTCGCGTGCGTGATGGGCTCGTGCACCGCGGGCGGTGCGTACGTGCCGGCGATGAGCGACGAGACGATCATCGTCAAGAACCAGGGCACGATCTTCTTGGGCGGCCCGCCGCTCGTGAAGGCCGCGACTGGCGAAGAAGTGACCGCCGAGGACCTGGGCGGCGGCGATGTGCACACGCGCATCTCGGGCGTGGCCGACCATCTTGCCGATGACGACGCCGATGCCCTGGAGCGCGCCCGCGAGATCGTGGCGCATTTGGGTGTGAGACAGCGGGGGAACCTAGCGTTCCGTGAGAGTGAACCGCCTGCGCATGACACGTCGGAGCTTGCGGGTGTGCTGCCGCGCGACCTGCGCACGCCCTACGACGTGCACGAGGTGATCGCGCGTCTGGTGGACGGCTCGCGCTTTCACGAGTTCAAGGCGCGCTATGGCACCACGCTCGTGTGCGGCTTTGCCCACCTGCACGGCATGCCGGTCGCGATCCTTGCGAACCAAGGCATCCTGTTCAGCGAGAGCGCGCTCAAGGGTGCGCACTTCATCGAGCTGGCCGCGCAGCGCGGCGTGCCGCTGCTGTTTCTGCAGAACATCACGGGGTTCATGGTCGGCAAGCAATACGAGCACGGCGGCATCGCCAAAGATGGCGCCAAGCTCGTGCACGCGGTCGCCAATGCGAACGTGCCCAAGATCACCGTGGTGATCGGCGGCAGCTTCGGCGCCGGCAACTACGGCATGTGCGGCCGCGCATACCAGCCGCGCTTCCTGTTCATGTGGCCCAACAGCCGCATCAGCGTCATGGGCGGCGAGCAGGCCGCCAGCGTGCTCGCGCAGGTCAAGCAGGCCCAGCTCGAGACGCAAGGCAAACCGATGACGCCCGACGAAGTGGCGGCGTTCAAGCAGCCCACGCTGGATAAGTACGAAGAAGAGGGCAGCCCCTACTATTCGACCGCGCGGCTCTGGGACGACGGCGTGATCACCCCGGGCGAGACCCGTAACGTGCTGGCACTGGCCCTGGCAGCGTGCCTCGAGGCCCCGATCCCGCCGATGAAGTTCGGCGTGTTTCGTATGTAGCTCGGATAGTCACACTGAACCGAGCCTGAAATCCGGGCGGGCCGCGGCGATCGGGCGTATCCCGCGGGGCGACCATTGTGCGTACTGGCTGGGCGGCGCATGTGGTTTCTCTGGCGCTGCCAATCCCCCTGCGTGACATCCCCGGAGGCCGCCCATGCGCTTTGCCACGCTTGCACCGCTTCGTTCCTCGCGCGTCCACGCCTTCGCCGCCGCATTCGCCCTGGCGTGCACGGCCTTCGCTGCCGCCGCGCCAGCCGCCCACGCGGTCACCTTGGGTCTGCGCGACCGCTTCAGCGACGGCACCGTGGGCAACTGGCAGGGCGGCACCGCCGCGAGCAATCCCGGCACCGGTGGTGTGGACGGCCTTGGCGATGGCTACCTGCAGCTGTCGGTCGCCGGACCCTTTGCGGGCAATCTGGGCAACTTCTCCACCGGGCCTCAGTACGTGGGCAACTGGACAGCCGCTGGGGTCACCGAGGTGCGGCTCTCGCTCAAGGACGTGGGCGCGCCCGACAATCTGGAGATGCACGTCTGCCTGGGCAATGGCGTGACGGGCAACTTCTGGCAGAGCAACGTCGGCCTGATCCCGCCCGCCAGCGGCTGGCAGGAGTTCCATGTCGAAGTCACGAACGCCGCGAACTTCTCGTTCATCGGCTCGGGCGTCGGCAACTTCGCCACGGCGCTGCAGAGTGTGGACCGCCTGCTGATCCGTCACGACAAGGCCCCCTACGTGAAAGCCCCTGACGCCGTGATCGGCGATGTGGGCATCGACGAGGTCTACCTCACGAACGGCATCGCCGGCATCGGCAACCCGTTGCACACGGCGGCCGGCTCGCCGGTGCGCATGGCGCCGGCGGCCCCGAATCCCTCGCGTGGCGGCGTGAGCTTTCGCATGGAAGCCCCCGCAGGCGAGGCCGTGCACGTGCAGGTGGTCGATGCGGCCGGCCGGGTGGTGCGCCGCCACGAACTGACCGGCGCCGATGGTGGCGTCACCTGGACCTGGGATGGCGCGGATGACCGCGGCATCCGCATGGCGCCGGGTTTCTATCGTGTCCGCGCGTGGTCGCGTTTCGGCGGCATGAGCCAGCCGATCGTGCGTGTGAACTGATGCCCTTCTTCTGCAGGAGCGCCCGATGACGTTCGTGTCCGCGGCTTCGCGCCGCGTCGTGATGCTGCTCACGATGCTGCTCACGATGCTACTCACGATGCTGGCTCTCTCGTGCGCGCTGGCGGCAACGCCCGCGAGCGCCAATCTTCTGACCAATGGCAGTTTTGAGACGGGCCCCGATCCCGGCACGAGTGTCACCATGGGCGCCGGTGCCACCACCGTCACCGGCTGGTTCCCCACTCGCGCCGGCGCGCGCTACGTGAGCACGCTGTGGACCGCGGCGAGCGGCTATCGCAGCATCGCGCTCAACACCACGGGCGCCGGTGGCATCGCGCAGACATTCGCGACGTTGCCGCACGCGCGCTACAACGTGCGCTTCTATCTTGCCGGGGACCCCGATTCGCAGCCGCTGATCAAGACCATGAGTGTCGCTGCCGCCCACCAACGCGGCGACTTCACCGCCGACATCACCGGCATGTGGGCGTGGGATCCGGGTTGGAATCCGCACAACTGGTCGTTCCTGGCAGAATCCACATTCACCACGATCGAGTTCTACAGCACCATGACCGGTACGACCGGTGCCACGCTGGATTCCGTGAGCTTGGATCTGGTCTCGCTCGCCGCGGTGGGCGATCCGGCGCCATCGCATCTGGAGTTCTCGGCGCCATGGCCGAATCCCAGCCGCGGCGTCGCGCGGTTCGCGTTCGCGATGCCGCATGCGGCCAACGTGAAGCTCACGGTCCTCGACCTGGCCGGCCGCGTGGTCCGCGTGCTGCACGACGCGCCGCTGGCGGCAGGCGAACATGAATTGCCCTGGGATGGCCGCGCCGCGGATCGCGCCGCGCCGCCCGGGCTGTACTTTGCCGAACTGCGCGTGAACGGCGAACGTATCGTCCGTCCGCTCGTGCGCATCGAGTGATGCACGTTTCAACGCCCCACGGAGCCTTCATGCGAAAGTGCTTGCTGCTGTCTGTCGCCGCGCTCTCGCTCGCGGCGCAGCTCATGGCCCAGCCCGCGTCCGCCAACTGCGGCGCCGAGGGTTGCCCGCTCACGCCGCAGGGCGCCGAGTTCTCCACCGGGCGCTTCTCGTTCGCCATGAACTACCAGTCGTACGTGCAGGATCGTCACTGGAACGGCACGAGCGAGATCAGCGCCGACCAGGCGCTCGCGATCGAAGGCGGCCTGGGCCACATCATCGAGCAGGAGACGCGCACCAAGATGTGGACCATGCAGGCGCACGTGCAGTTGGTCCCGCGCCTGCGGCTCGACGTGTCGCTGCCGTACGTGGACCGCATCCACCGCCATGCGCTGGCGCATCACACGGCGTTCTTCATTCCATCCGAATGGCACATGACCGGCCTGGGCGACGGCTCGGTACTCGGCAGCTGGACGCTGCCGTGGCTCTCAACGCCGGCGACCGGTGAGTTCACCGTGCAGGCGGGCGTCAAGCTGCCCACCGGGCAGACGAACGTGGACGAGGTCGACGGCCAGTCGCCCGAGGCCGCCGCGCGTCCGGGCAGCGGCTCCACCGACCTGCTCGCCGGCGTGCAATACCGCCGCGGCATCAGCGTTCGCACGTTGCATGGCGATCACGCGACGCTGCCGGTCTCGCTCGCGGCGAGCATGCGCTGGAACGGCCGCGGCACCGATGCGTACCGCATGGGCGATGAATGGGACGCTTTCGCCAGCACCGCGTATCCGCTCGCGCGTCACCTGCGCGTGACGGCGCAGGCCACCGCCACGGGTCACGCGCGCGACGAGGCGGGCAACACCGACGCCGAGCCGCACAGCACGGGCTCGGTCGCCTTCTACGCCTCGCCCGGACTGATGCTCGACTTGGGGCCGGGCATGGCGGTCTTCGCGTCGCAGCAGCTGCGGCTCTATGAGCACACGAACGGCGTGCAGCTGGTCTCGCCCTACCACCTGAGCTTTGGTCTGCGCTATGCGCTGAGGTAGTGCCTCGCGTGCGCTAGTGTGCACGCGTGCCGATTCACGTGCTGCTCCTCGTGCTCGCCTCGGCGGGCATCCACGCCACTTGGAACCTGTGGACCAAGCAGTTGGGCCCCGGCGTGCGCAGCGCGCCGTTGCTGTGGCTGCTCACCGCGATCAGCGCGGTGGCGTATGGCCCCTTCGCGATCGCGCTGGCGCTGCATGTGCACTGGCGGCCCGATGCTGCGGCGCTGGGATTCATCGCCGCGAGCGGTGCGATCCACGTGGGCTACTTCCTGCTGCTGCTGCGCGGCTATCGCGCGGGCGACCTATCGCTCGTGTACCCGATCGCGCGCGGGACCGGGCCCATGCTGTCGTCGATCGGCGCTGTGCTGATCTTTGGCGAGCACCCCACGCCGCTCGCGATCGCCGGCACGGTCTTGATCGTGCTCGGGGTGGCGATCCTGACCGCGCGCGATCTGGGGCGCCATCCTCATATGCGCGCCGGTATCCTGTATGGCTTGGGGATCGGCGTGAGCATCGCGGTCTACACGCTGTGGGACGGCTGGTCGGTCAAGCGCGTGCTCGTGCCGCCATTGATCTTCTACTGGGGCGGCGAGGTCACACGCGTGCTGCTCTTCACGCCGGCCATGCTGCGTGACCGCGCGGGCCTCGCGGCGATCTGGCGCGAGCACCGCCCGCGCGCATTCGGCATCGCGCTACTCAGCCCGGCTTCGTACATCTTGATATTGCTCGCCATGCAGACGGGCGCGCTCGGGCACATCGCGCCCGCGCGCGAAGTGAGCATCTTGATCGGCGCGTTCCTGGGCGGCCACGTGCTGGGCGAGGGCGAGAAGCGGCGGCGCCTGGTGGCCGCCGCCGCATTCGCATCGGGAGTGATCGCGCTCGCGCTGGCGAAGTGATGCCAGTTGAGCGAGCCGGGATGGCTGCCTATGCTGCCGGCACCATCGCAAGCACTGCTGCGGTCCTGTCGCCACCGGAGAGTCCATGTCGAACGAGCCATCGCTGATCCCGATCGAACGTCAAGGCCCGCTCGCGCGCGTCTGGTTCCACCGCCCCGAAGTGCACAACGCGCTCAACGCCGAGCTGGGCGCTGCGCTCATCGCCGCGCTGCGCGAGTTGGCGCACGACGACAACGTGCGCTGCGTGGTGCTGGGCGGGCACGGGCCGTCTTTTTGCGCGGGCGCGGATATCGGCGCCATGAAGGCGTCGGCCACCGCCACGTTCGAGGCCAATCTGGCCGAGGCCGAATCGCTGGGCGGCATGTTCGCGGCCTTGGCCGACTTTCCCAAGCCGGTCGTGGCGCGCCTGCATGGCGGCGTGTATGGCGGCGGCGTGGGCTTCGCCTGCGCGTGCGACATCGCGGTGGCAAGCGACGACGCCAAGTTCGGCCTCACCGAGGTGCGCTTGGGGATATTGCCGGGCCTGATCTCGCCCTACGTGATCCGCCGGCTCGGCGACCGCTTCGCGCGCGAGTACATGCTCACCGGCGAGCGCTTCGACGCCGCGACCGCGCTGCGCATCGGCCTGGTGCACCACGTGGTGCCGGCCGCCGAGCTCGACGCCAAGATCGACGAGCGCGTGGGCGAGTTGCTCAAGGGCGGCCCGCAGGCGCAGAAGCGCGTCAAGATGCTGCTCGAGCTCTGGAGCGACACGGCGTGGGAGGAGTACCGCGCCGCTCTGCCGCGCACGCTGGCCGAGGTCCGCAGCGGGGACGAGGCGCGCGACGGGCTCGAGGCGTTCTTCGAGAAGCGCAAGCCGCGCTGGATGCAGGACTAACGCGCTTCGCGTAGTCTCCCGCCATGTTCAAGAAAGTCCTCATCGCCAACCGCGGCGAGATCGCCTGCCGCATCGCCGCCACGCTGCACGAGATGGGCGTGCGTTCGGTGGCGGTCTACTCCGAAGCCGACCGCGGCGCGCTGCACACGCGCGTGTGCGACGACGCGCGGCTCATCGGCCCGGCCGAGGCGCGCGCGTCGTACTTGAACGTGGACGCGATCCTTACGGCCGCACGCGAGTCGGGCGCCGAGGCGATCCACCCCGGATTCGGTTTCCTGGCCGAGAATGCCGATTTCGCCGACGCCGTCGAGAACGCCGGCTTTGTTTTTGTCGGCCCGAGCCCTGCGCAGATTCGCTCCATGGGCGATAAGCGCGCGGCGCGCGCGATCGCCGAGAGGGCGGGCGTGCCGATCGTGCCTGGCGCCGAGGGTGCCGACCTGGCCGAACTGGTGCGGGCGGCCAAGCGCATCGGCTATCCGGTCATGGTCAAAGCCGCGCTCGGCGGCGGCGGCAAGGGCATGAAGGCCGTGGCGAATGAGCCCGAGCTGCGCGAGGCGGTGGAATCCGCGCAGCGTGTGGCGCGCTCGGCGTTCGGCGATGCGGCCGTGTACCTGGAGAAACTCGTCACGCACGCGCGCCATATCGAAGTGCAGGTACTCGGCGATGGCCAGGGCAACGCCGTGCACCTGTATGAACGCGAGTGCTCGCTGCAGCGCCGTCATCAGAAGGTGGTCGAAGAGGCGCCGTCGGCTGCGCTCACGCCCGAGCTGCGCGCGCAGATGACCGCGTCGGCGGTGCGGCTGGCCAAGGCCGTGGACTATCGCGGCGCGGGCACCATCGAGATGCTGCTGTCGCCGGACGGACACTTCTACTTCCTCGAGATGAACACGCGCCTGCAAGTGGAGCACCCGGTCACCGAGTTACTCACCGGCATCGACCTGGTGCGCGCGCAGTTGCATGTTGCCGCCACCGGCACGCTGCCGTTCGAGCAATCGCAGATCCATCCCCACGGCCACGCGATCGAAGCGCGCGTCTATGCCGAGGACGCGGCGCGCGGCTTCCTGCCGCAGGCCGGCACGGCCTCGCGTGTGCGCTGGCCGCATGGCGCGTTCGTGCGCGTGGACCGCGGTATCGAGGCGGGCGACGAGGTCACGGTGCATTACGACCCCATGCTCGCCAAGGTCATCGCGTTCGGCCCCACGCGTGAGGCGGCGCTGGCGCGCTTGATCGGCGCGCTCGATGCCACGCGCGTGCACGGCGTGATCACCAACCTGCCTTTCTTGCGCGCGCTCACCCGCGCGAGCGAGGTCGCGCGCGCCGAGTTCGACACGGAATGGATCGAGCGCGCATTCCTGCCCGGCTTCGAAGCCATGCAGCACACGCCGGTGCCCGAGCTGGCGCTGGTCGCTGCGGCGCTCGCCGAAGCGATGGGCGTGGGTGCGCCCAAGCGCGTCACGGGCTCTGCGCCAGTGGCCGCGACGCCGTTCGAGACCCTGGGCGCATGGCGCCAGAGCGGACTCACGCCATGAAGAGTGACTGGCGCGACGGCACGCGCACGCGCGCGGTGGAACTCACGGCGCTCGGGCCCGGCCGTTGGCGCGCGCGCGTCGATACGGCCGAGTTCGACGTGGCGGTCGATACGCTCGAGGACGGCCGCATGCGGCTCACCACCGACGCCGGCGAGATGATCGCCGAGGTCACGGCGGCGGGCGCGCGGCGCTTCGTACGCCTGGGCTCGTTCGACTTCGTGCTTGAGCGCGAGGCGAGCGGCCGCAAGTCGCTGCGCGTCGCTGCGGGCGGAAGTCTGGAAGCGCCGATGCCCGGGGTGCTCACGCGCGTGCTCGCGCAGCCCGGCGACGTGGTCATCAAGGGCCAGCCTCTCGTGGCGCTCGAGGCGATGAAGATGGAGCACCTGATCCGCGCGCCGCGCGATGGCAAGGTCAAGCGCATCGGCGCCAAGGCGGGCGAGATGGTGCAGGCCGGCGCGGTACTCGCCGAACTCGAGCCGGAAGGGGCGTAGCATGACGAGCGAACCTGCAGAGCGATCCTCCGCGCGTGCCGCGATCATCGGCGTCGGGCTGCTGATCGCGGCGTGGATGCTGTGGTCGCTGCGCTCGGTGCTGTTGCTCGTGGGCTTCGCCGCACTGCTCGCGTTCGCGCTCGATCCGCTCGTGGCCATGATCGAACGCGTGCGCACTCCGTGGGGGCGTGTTCGCCGCGCCGTCGCAGCGGCGGTGGTGATGGTCTGCCTGGTCGCCGCGGGCGGGTGGGTGCTCATCTCGGTCCTGCCACGGCTCGCCAGTGAACTCGCGCATTTCGTCGAAGGCGCACCGGCCTCGCTCGATCGCCTGCTGCTCGGCGTGCGCGTCTTCGCCGTGGAGCGCGGCATGGGCGCATGGCTGGGGCCACTGGGCGGGGACTCGCCCATGGACGCCGCCGAGATCCTGCGCCGCTCGGGCGGCGCGCTCATGTCGACCGTGGGCACGATCTTCGGCAGCATCGGCCACCTGATCGGACTGGCGCTGGTGCCCATGCTCGCGTTCTACCTGCTCGCCGAGCGCGAGGCGGTCGAGGTGAGCGCGCTCGGGTTCGTGCCCGAAGAAGCGCGGCCGCGCGCGCAGCAGGTGATCCAGGCGATCGATCGCGCGCTGCGCAGCTATGTGCGCGGCCAGGCAGTGGTCTGCGCCACCATGGGTATCCTTGTCGCGATCCTGCTCGCGCTGCTGGGCCTGCCGGTGCCTGCGCTGCTCGGCACGGTGGTCGCGCTCGCCGAGGTGATCCCGATTCTCGGCTTCTGGACCGCGTCGCTCGCGGTGGTGCTCGCCGGCTGGGGCGCCCGCCCGGAGCTGGCGCTCTATGGCTGGCTCGCCTACTTGATCGTGAACCAGGTCGTGAACCTGC
Source organism: Candidatus Eiseniibacteriota bacterium (assembly GCA_025360715.1). Taxonomy (GTDB): domain Bacteria; phylum Eisenbacteria; class RBG-16-71-46; order RBG-16-71-46; family RBG-16-71-46; genus CAIXRL01. Next base: position 19,675 of record JANYBS010000148.1, read on the forward strand.
TCGTGACGCCGCGCGTGATGGGCCGGCACATGAAGCTGCATCCGTTCGTGGTCACGGTGAGCATCCTGGCCGGCGGTGCGCTGCTGGGTGCGGCCGGAGCGGTGCTCGCATTGCCGCTCGCGGCGACCGTGCAGTCCGTGGTCTCGGAGTTCGCACCGCGCCGCCCTGCCGAAGTGGCGCCGGTCGATGCGATGGAGTCCTGAGCCGCGTCGCTGGCCGTTCAGAAGATCATGAACTCGCCGCGCCGCGCTGCCGAAAACCCGCGTGTCTGAAGTGCGACCGGCCGTTGACCCGCTCGCGAACGCTCTGATACGGTCCGAGCGTCGCAACACGGAAGTCGCGGCACTGAAGCGCCCACGTCACGGAGGGCGGCGACGTTGATCAAGACCCGATCCGATACCGGAATCCAGACGAAACTCCTTCTCCATCGTCCAGCCGTCAGCCGGCTCCTGGCCAGGTCCGCTCCTCGGACCGTCATGGTCAGGGGTCTTGTCTTTTTCCGGTCCAACTCCAGGCACAACGAGGCAATCGCGTGAATGTCCGAAAATTCCCCATCGAGCATCTCGATCCCATCACCCTTTTGGGGCACAACGACTCTCACCTCCGCCAGATCGAACGCGAGATCCCGGTGCGCATCACGCTCCGGGAGGGCACGCTCACGGTCTCGGGCGACGAATCCGATGTGAAGCCGGCAGCCGAAGCCATCCAACAGCTGGTCGAGCTCGCGGAGCGCGGCCGCGCCATCGAGGAGAACGACGTGGCGACTGCGATCGGGCATGCGAGAGGCGACAAGAACGGCGGACCGGCGCGGGCTTCACTCGTCGAGGCGTACGACGGCGCGCCCGGATACCATTTCGACCGCAAGAGCGTGCGCGCCCGCACGCCGACCCAGGCCGTGTACCTGAAGGCCCTCGAAGAGCACGAGGTGGTCTTCGGCATCGGCCCGGCCGGCACGGGCAAGACCTATCTGGCGGTGGCCGCGGCCGTCTCGGCGCTGCGCCACAAGAAGGTCGATCGCATCATCCTGGTGCGCCCCGCGGTCGAGGCGGGCGAGAGCCTGGGCTTCCTGCCCGGCGACATGCAGGAGAAGGTCGATCCGTACTTGCGCCCCATGTACGACGCGCTCGCCGATCTCATGTCATACGACAAGATGCGGCGCTTTCTGGAGCTGGGCGTGATCGAGATCGCGCCGCTCGCATTCATGCGCGGCCGGACGCTGCACAATGCCTTCGTGATCCTGGACGAAGCGCAGAACACCACCGTGCGGCAGATGAAGATGTTCCTCACGCGCATGGGCGTGAACTCGCGCGCGGTCATCACGGGCGATCTCACGCAGATCGACCTCAAGTCGCCGGACCAGTCGGGCTTGGTCCGCATCCAGGCGATCCTCGCCACGGTGCCCGACATCAAGTTCGTCTACTTCCACCCCGAAGACATCGTCCGTCATCGATTGGTGCGCGACATCATCCAGGCGTTCGACGCCTACCACGCCCGGCCGGAGTCCCAGCTGGACGACGGCGTGGGCGAGAGCCTCGATCCGCAGGCCCACCGCGCCCCGGCGCAGGCCCCACTGGCGCCGGAGGCCCGGAAGGCCGAAGATACGGGTTCGGCCGCCTAGCCCGGTGGGCCATGGCGGCAACTCGTAGTCCAGGCCTGTTTCCGGAGGTCGTCTGAGTATCCAGGAGTCATCGCCGGTCCCGGCGCTTCCCGATCGCGCCCGCCCGGTGCGCTGGGGTCACTACGCCGCCCGCGTCGCGATGGTCATCGTGCTGTTGGCCGTGGCAGCCGCGCTGCCGACCAGCCACGGCGCCGGCGACCGTCTGCGCTACCGCGAAGGCGAGATCGCCCGCGAGCGCATCGTCGCCCCGTACGACTTCAGCATCCACAAGGATGACGCCACGATGCGCCGCGAGCAGGAGGAGGCGGCGCTCGCGGTATTGCCGGTGTTCGTCGCCGACGCCAAGTCGCAGAGCGAGGTGCTCGAGCGTTGGTCGGCTTTCGAGGAGCGCGCGCTCAAGCTGGTGAGTGATCCCGGCGTGAGCCCCGCCGAGCGCGGGGAGAAACTCAAGCTGCTGGGCGTGCCGCTGCCGCCCGATGCTATCGAGGCGCTTGCGGCGCCCGGCCGAGCGCGGCGCTGTCTGGGCTCGATGAGCGGCTGGCTCAGCGAGGCGCTGCACTCGGGCGTCGTGGCCGAGAAGAAGGGCGGCTTCATCCTGGGTTACCGCACGCTGAACCTGCGCGAGGGCGACTCGGAATCCGCCGCGCCGGCGAGCCGGTTCCTGGAGCAGCGCGAAGCGGTGGAGAGGATCACCGAGCGTGCGCGTGCTGCCTTTGGCAGCGACCAGCGCAGCGTCCTGCTCGTGACCGCGCTCGCGACACCGTTCGTGCAGCCGACCGTTCTCTATGACCGCGCTGAGACCGAATGGCGCCGCGTGCAGGCGCAGGGTGCGGTCTCGAGTGTGATCGGCATGGTCAAGAAGGACGAGCTGATCGTGGACGCCAACGAGCGGCTCACGAAGGAGCAGATGCTCAAGCTGCATTCCTTGCGCAACCTCGAGGCGTCGCGCACGAACCAGAGCGAGTTCCTGTACCCGCCGGTCGCGCGCATGCTGCTCATGCTGCTGTTCATCGCGGCGTTCGCCACCTACCTGCGCATGGAGCTGCTTGCCGTCTATCGCGACAACGGCATGCTCGCCATGTTCACCCTGCTGACCATCGCCGTGCTCGGCTCGGTCGTGGTGCTGGTGCCGGTGCTGAACCTGAGCGAGTTCGCCGTGCCATTGGCGCTGGCGCCGCTCGTGGTGGCGTCGTTGCTCGAGAAGCGCCCGGCGCTGGTGTTCACGCTCATGCTCGCGATCCTCGCCACCGCGATCGCCGAGTTGCGCGCGCCGTTCGTGCCGGTGGCCATGATGGGCGGCGTCACAGCTGTGTACTCGGTCGCGCGGCTACGCCATCGCTGGCACTTCGTGCGCGCGTTCTTCGCGATCGGCATGGCGAACCTTGCGGCGATCCTTGCGTGGGACCTGGCGCGCGACACCTCGGCGCCGGTGCTTCTGCGCGACGCCATGCATGGCGGCCTCAATGCGTTCCTCGCGACCACGCTGGCGTTCCTGCTGCTGCCGCTCGTCGAGACGTTCTTCCGCCTCACGAGCGACATCACCTTGCTCGAGCTGTCCGACCTGAATCGCCCGCTGCTGCGCCGCATGCAGCTCGAGGCGCCGGGCACCTACCACCACAGCATGGTCGTGGGCTCGCTCGCCGAGGCCGCCACCGAGGCGATCGGCGCCAACTCGCTGCTCGCGCGCGTGTCGGCCTACTACCACGACATCGGCAAGCTGGCGAAGCCCGAGTACTACGCCGAGAACGAACCGGCCTCCACGCGCAGCCGTCACGAGAAGCTCACGCCGTCGATGAGCGCGCTGGTCGTGAAGTCGCACATCACCGAGGGTCTGGAGCTCGCGCGCCGCGAGCGCCTGCCGCGCGCCGTGCGCGATTCGATCCCCGAGCATCACGGCACCATGGTGATGGCGTTCTTCTACCACAAGGCGCTCGAAACGGACGAGAGCGCGCGCCGCGAGGACTACAGCTATCCTGGCCCGCGTCCGCGGTCGAAAGAAACCGCGATCCTGATGCTTGCCGATGGCGTCGAGGGCGCCTCGCGTGCGCTGGCCGAGCCCACGCCGAGCCGCATCCGCGGCTTGGTGCAGCGCATCATCGATGAGCGCGTGCGCGATGGGCAGCTCGACGACTGCAGCCTCACCCTTCAGGAATTGGCGCGCATCCGCGAGAGTTTCATCCCCGTGCTCACCGCCATCTTCCACGTGCGCGCGCCCTATCCGGAAGCCCCCAAGCGCGGGAAGACCGAAGCCGACCTGCGCCGCGCGGCGGACTAGGGCGGCTGGCGGCATCTGCGGCTTGCAGTGTGGACGCTTCGCACGCACAGTACCGCCATGCCCATCGCCTTGACCTCGCACGAGTCATTCAAGAGTACCGCGCCCGCCCTGCGCGCGCTGATCACCCAGACGCTGCGCGGCGAATCACGCCGCGTCGGCGAGATCGCCGTGGTGCTCACCGATGACGAAGCGTTGCGCGAGCTCAACCGCGGCTGGCGCGGCATCGATCGCGCGACCGACGTGATCAGCTTCGCGTACAACGAATACGAACCCGATGCGGCGACCCGTCCGGTCACCGGCGACCTGGTCATCAGCATCGACCGAGTGCGCGAGCAGGCCAAACGCTACAAAGTCACCGAAGGCGCCGAGCTGGCGCGGCTCGTGATCCACGGCGCGCTGCATCTGGGCGGCCACGACCACGAGCACGCCAGCGAGCGCAACGTGATGCGAGTGAGCGAGGAACTGGCCATGAAGGCGGCCAAGGCCCTCATCCGCAAGCTCGAGACGGCGTGGCCGAAGGCGGCGATGGCGGTCAAGCCCGCGATGGCGGCCCCGCGCAAGAAGCTCGCGAAGCCGGCCAAGCCCGCCAAGCTGGCCAAGGCCGCCAAGGCCGCCAAGGCCGCCAAGGCCGCCAAGGCCGCCAAGGCCGCCAAGGCCAAGAAGCGCCCCGCCAAGGCGGTCGCCATGCGACGTGCCCGGCGCCCCAAGAAGGGCTGAGCCCGCGCCCCTGCCGCTGTCCCAGGAGCCCGCCTGCGCCGGGCCGGATTCTCTTCGTGACGGACCGTGCGTGCGGGGGTTCTCTCTGTGCCACGACGCTGTCGCGGCCATCCCCTGAACCGCCCCCACTCGGAGGTCACCCTTGCTGCCTCGTATCCGTTCCTCCCGGGGAGCCGCGCTCACGCCCGCTCTCGGTCTGTTGCTCGCCCTTGGCCTCGTCGCACCCGCGCACGCCGCGATCCCCGCGATCGCCTCGTTCAGTTCCGAGGCGAATCATGCGAATTCCAAGCGTGGCGTATCGGCCACCACCGCCGGCGATGTGAATGGTGACGGCTACAGCGATGTGATCGTTGCGGACGATGGCTCCAGCTCCGGCAATTCGGCGGTCTACGTGTATCTGGGCGGCCCGAGCGGCAATCTCTTCGACCCTTCGCGTATCACGTTCCAGGTCACCAACCTCACGAACCTGCCCCAGGTCTGCGGGATCGGCGATGCGAATGGCGATGGCTACGATGACGTGGCGGTCGCCTTTTCGAATTCCGTGCGCATCTACTACGGCAGCGCGAGCGGTATCGACGCGGTGAACTTCACCTCGAAGACCTTCAATGGCTACCTGCCTACGCTCTACTCGACGCAACTCGCGCCGGCGGGCGATGTGAATGGCGATGGCTACGCCGACCTGCTCGTGGGCTTCCCGGAGTCGGGCTGCGCCGGTCAGAGCTCGGGTTCGTTCTCGGTCTTCTATGGGTCCGCCAGCGGCATCAACCTCAACGCCGGCTCCTCGTTCTGCGGCATCTCGGCGTTCGGCTATATGGGCGGCTCCGTGGGCACCGCGGGCGACGTGAACGCCGACGGCTACGCCGACATCGTGGTGGGCGCCTACGGCGAAGCGCTCGCGGGCCACGCCTATATCTATTACGGCTCGGCCGCCGGCATCACCGGCGCTGGCCGCGTCACGCTCACGGGCGACGAGAACGGCTGTGCGTTCGGCGGTTCGGTCGCGACCGCGGGCGATGTGAATGGTGACGGCTTCGCCGATATCATCATCGGCGCGCCGTCGCATGATTACACCCCCGCGTCCCTCACGGATTGCGGTGCCGCGTACGTCTATCTGGGCAGCGCCTCGGGCATCTCGACCAGCGCTTCGTGGTTCGAGGTGGGTCCGCACTCCGGCGACCGATTCGGCTCCTCGGTCGCGACGGCGGGCGACGTCGATGGTGACGGTTTCGCCGACATCATCGTCGGCGCGCCGCTCTACACGCAGGGCCAGTCGGGCGAGGGGCTCTTCTCGATCTTCCCCGGTTCGGCGGCGGGGGTGGTGGCTTCGAGCTCGTTCATCGAATCCAACCTGGCCGGCGCGCACCTGGGCCAGGTCGTGGGCACTGCCGGCGACGTGAATGGAGACGGCTTCAGTGACGTGATCGTCACCGCGCCCGCGTACAGCAACCCGGAGTTCAGCGAAGGTCTGGTGTCGGTGTACCTGGGCTCCGCCGACCTGCCGGACACCAACAACCCCTACTACCTGACTTACGGCACGGTCAGCTCGCAGCTCTACGGCAACGCGATCTCGGCGGGAGGCGACTTCAACGCCGACGGCTGGCCCGACATGGTCGTGGGTTCGCCGGGCTTCACGAACGCCTCGGGCAACACCGGCATGGTCTCGTTGCTCCTGGGCGGGCCCTTCGGACCCTCCACCACAGCGGCGGCGACGTATCAGCCGAGCGGCGTCGCGGCGACGGGGGCGGCGGTGAGTCTGCAGGGCGATATCGACGGCGACGGCATCAGTGACGTGGTGGTCGGGCTGCCGTCCTTCGTGAGCACCGGCGGCGTCGTGTTGATCTTCTATGGCAATGGTGGCGCGAAGTTCCTGGGCACCACGGGGCGCGCTCCGGCGCTGCTCACGCCGCCGTTTCCCGGACGTTTCGGCGCCGCGCTGGCCGTGGGCGACGTGAACGGCGATGGCTATGCCGACCTCATCGTGGGTGCGCCGGACGCGGGCGCGAGCGGCAAGGTCTTCATCTACCTCTCGAGCGGCCCCAGCGGCATTCCCAGCGGCACCGTGCCGACCAAGCAGATCACGGGCAGCCTCACCGCCTCGCATTTCGGCAGCGCGATCACCATCGCCGGCGACGTCAACCGCGATGGCTATCTGGATGTGGTCGTCGGTGCACCGGACTACGTGGGCAAGACCGCATCGCCGCTCGGCCGCTGGAGCCTCTACCGCGGCTCGAGCGCCGGGCTCGATACCACGTCGAGCATGAATGGGATCGGCTCGCTCACGAACCTGCACATGGGTGCGGCGGTCGCGGGCATCGGTGACTACAACGGCGATGGCTACTCCGACTTCGCTGCCGGCGCCCCGACCAACAACCTGCTCACCGTCTACAATGGCGGCCCGTCGTTCCCGCTCACCAGCACCATCATCCCCGCACCGGGTTCGGGCGGCGGTTTCGGCAGCGCGATCGTGGCGGCTGGCGATGTGAATGGTGACGGGCTTTCCGACTTCCTTGTCGGAGCCCCAGGCGCCACGCAGTCCTTTGGCGCCGAAGGTGTGGCGTATCTGTACTCCGGTGCGAATATCGCCACCCCGGTCTGGCAGAAGGCCGGCGGCCAGACGGGCGCCGCGATGGGGGCCGCGCTCGCGGCCGCGGACTTCAATGGCGATGGCTTCTCGGACCTGGTACTCGGTGCGCCGTACTTCGACTTGCCGGGTCTGGGCCTGACGGATCCGGGCCAGGTGCAGGCGTTCCTCGGCAACGGCATCGGTACCTTCCGCGACGTCGGCCAGCGCAACGGCGCGAACAACAATGCCGTCGCGGCCTATGGCACGAGCGGCAGCAACACGAACTTCTGGCTCGGTGGGCTTGGCCGCTCGGCTGCGGGCCGCACCAAGGTGCGTCTGGAGTGGCGCGCCGAGCGCACGGCGTTCTCGCCGCTCGCGCTCACGGGCAACACCGGCTATACGGACACCGGCGCGGGTGGTCTCTTCTACGGCAGCTCGGTGAGCCTGTTCGCGAACGTGACGCCGCTCGATCCCGGTGTGCCGTACGCGTGGAGCGCGCGCTATGCGACGAAGTCGCTGTTCTTCCCGCGCACGCCGTGGATGTCGCCCAACGCCGGCGGTACGCATGTGTACGACATCCGCACCACGGGTAGCTCGCTCGCGGTCGATCCGCTGGCCCCCGTGACGCTGCTGGCGATGAGCGCGCCGCAGCCGAATCCCGCTCGCGGCAACATGACCATCGCCTGCGCGCTCCCGCGCTCTGGTGACGTGGAAGTCGTGGTGCTCGACCTGCAGGGCCGTCATGTGCGGACACTGGTCAGCGGCCTGCGTACCGCAGGCCGTTTCGAAGCACGCTGGGATGGCCGCGATGAGCAGGGTGGCGTCACGTCGCCCGGCGTGTACTTCGTGCGCCTGCGCACGGGCGGCGAGCAGGTGGCCCAGCGCGTGGTGCGGCTGAACTGATTCCAGCGCTCACGAGCGCGATCCAACGATTCGAAGGGCCACTGCTCGCGGTGGCCCTTCGGCTTTCTTCAACGCACTGCGCGGCTACCGCGCCGCGCGCTTGATTCGCGCGGGCATGCGCACCTCGCCGGGGTCCGAGGCCGGCTCCGGGCGCATGAGGTCTGTGCCGACGAGCATGCGCGCGGCGGTCGTGCGGTTCTCCACGCCGAGTTTGATCAGGATGTTCTCGACGTGCTTCTCGACCGTGCGCGGCTTCATCTCGAGGATCCTCGCGATCTCGGGATTCGTGCGGCCGCGCGCCAGCCACTGTCCGATCTGGCCCTCGCGTTGAGTCAGCCCCAGCGAAGGCAGCGGCCTCTCCTCGCCATGCCTGCGCGCGCTGCGCTCTTCGGCGGCCACCAGCGCTTGGATGAAGTGCGGACCGAGCATGCGGAACAGTTTCCGGTCGCGCTCGGTGTAGTCACGAGCATCCAGGCTGCGGCACAGGTTGAGCGTGCCCGCGCGGTTGCCGCGAAAGAATGCCGTCGACAGCATCCGACCGATGCCCACATGGCGGTAGACATCTTTGTATAGTTTCGATGCGCGGATCTGCCGCGGCGTCCAGAAATCCGACAATCGTAGTGGTCCCGCGGCCCCGACTTTCATCGTGCGCGCGGAGAATGGCATCTCGGGCAGCAGTTCGAAGACGCGCTTCAGCAGTCGTGGCGTGAAGCGCCTGGGGCGTTGCCACAGCACGGTGCTGGGAAGAGGGTCCTTGCCTCCCAACACGCTGCTCTCGCTCCAGAACCAGAACTCGCTCGGGATCGCAGCCATGAGGATCGCGGGTATGGCGGCTTCGAGTTCTTCCAGATCGCGAGGCTCGTGAAGCGCGAGCAACGCGAGTTGCAGCGCATGAAGATCCTGTTCGGTCAGGCTCAAGCCTACTGCCCCCCGGTCGCCGGTGTTCGTGAGAAATCGATATACGTAGTTTCACGTATTCCCATGGGTGCGTGGACCCACGAGACTATTCGCAGTGCCATGGCATGGGTCGCCGCGTCTGGACCGCGGTATGCCTGCTGACATGAAAAGGACCGGAGGTGCCCGGGGGGGCGCAGCCGATCTGCACGGCCGCGGACGATATCACGCGATGCGAAATTTCGCATCGCGTGACGCCGCGGGATCACGGACGATTCACCGACACGGCGCCTCTTCGGGGGAAAGGGCGTCGGGAAGGCCGGACGTCCGTGATCCCGCGGCGAAGTCTGCTGGGGGGGCAGTGGTAGACTGCGGGCCAGTCCGCGCTGCGGTCCATACGGTTCCGCGCGACGGCCCGCACCCTATGGCCATCGTCACCACCGAAGGCATCGTCCTCAAGATCCACGCGCTCGGCGACACCAGCCGCATCGTGACGGCTTACACGCGCGATTTCGGCATGACCAAGTTCGTCGCCAAGGGCGCGCGCAAGTCGCCCTCGCGCTTCGGATTCGCACTCGAGCCGCTGTCGCGCTCGCGCTTCACGTTCTATCTCAAGCCCGATCGCGACCTGCATCTGCTTTCGGCCGCAGAGGTGATCGATCCTTTGGGCAGCCGGCTCGGCGATCTCTCGCGGCTCGCGCATGCGCAGGCGGCACTCGAGCTGGTCGACCGCCTGGTGTGGGGCGAGGAGCCGCACGGCGAATTGTACGACCTCCTGCGCAACGCGCTTGCCGGCTGTGCCATCGCCCCGGTCGCCTCACTTCCCGCGATCACGCTGGCGTTCCAATTGCAGCTGGCGGGCGAGCTGGGCTATCGCCCGCGGCTCGACGCGTGCGCGGTCGATGGCCGCCCGGTCTCGCAGCGGCGATTGTTCTCGCCCGGGCGCGGTGGACTGGTGTGCGACGGCTGCGCGAACCGCGAGGGCGGCGTGATCGTGCTGTCGGCCGAAGCGCTGGCATCGTTCGCGTTGCTGCTGGACCGGCCCGTGGGCGACGCCGGCGAATACATCGAGATCCAGAGCAGCGGCGAACTGCTGCGCGTGGTCGAGGACTTCCTGCGCACGCACTTTCAACGCTTTCGCGGGCTGCGGTCGTTGGAAGTGCTCAAATCGCTCGAGACCCCCACCGAACCGCAAGGACCACTGCGCCCATGAGCCACGAACCGCTTCTGCTCGAGCCCGCCACCACCGCGCTTGTATTGATCGACCTTCAGCAGGGCATCGTCGCGCGTGCCGCCGCGCCGTACGCTGCCGCAGACGTCGTGACGCGCTGCGTGCAGTTGGCGCGCGCCGCGCGCTCGCTCGCCATGCCGGTGGTGCTCGTGCGCGTGGGTTGGCTGGCCGATCAGCGCGACCGGCTCACGCCGCCCGCCGATGCGGCTGTGCCCAATGCGCCCGTGCCCGCGGGCTGGATGGATCTGCTGCCCGAGGTCGGCCCCGAGAGCGGTGACATCGTGATCACCAAGCGCCAGTGGGGCGCGTTCTACGGCACCGAGCTCGATCTGCAACTGCGCCGCCGCGGTACGCGCACGATCATCCTCGCAGGCATCGCCACCAATTTCGGCGTCGAGTCCACCGCGCGCGATGCGTGGGAGCGCAATTACGCGCTGGTGTTCGCCGAAGACGCCATGACGAGCGTGGACGCCGAACTGCACCGCTTCGCCGTGACGGGCATCTTCCCGCGCTTGGGGTCCGTGCGCAGCACGGCCCAGATACTCGCCGCGCTGGCGCCAGTGCAGGGCTGAATCGCGCACCCGGCGCCGGGTGCACAGCGCCGCGCCGATGGTCTAGACTCCGCCATTCCGATACGTCCTCAAGTGCCTTTCACCCCGAAGCCACCCCTATGACCACCTTGAATCCCCGCGAATCCCTGCAGGCGATGATCCTGGGCCTGGAGCAGTTCTGGGCCGCGCGCGGCTGCGTGATCCAGCAGCCCTATCCGTCCGAAGTCGGCGCCGGCACATTCAATCCCGCGACGTTCCTGCGCTCGCTTGGTCCCGAGCCGTGGCGCGTGGCGTACGTGGAGCCGTCGCGTCGCCCCAAAGACGGCCGCTACGGCGAGAACCCGAACCGCTTCCAGCAGTTCTTCCAGTATCAGGTGCTGCTCAAGCCCGCGCCCGGCGATGTGGTGCAGCAGTACTTCGCGTCGCTCGAGGCGATCCAGATAGACCCGCGCGAGCATGACCTGCGCCTGATCGAGGATGACTGGGAGTCACCCACGCTCGGCGCTGCGGGGCTCGGCTGGCAGGTGCTCATGGACGGCACCGAGGTCTCGCAGTTCACGTATTTTCAACAATGCGGCGGCTTGGAACTGCCGGTCGTCTCGGCCGAACTCACGTACGGCTTGGACCGCATCGGCATGATGCTGCAAGCGAAGGCCCGCGTGCAGGATCTGGTGTGGGCGCCCGGCATCACGTGGGGCGACCTGTGGGTGCGCAACGAGGTGGAGTGGTCGCACTACAACTTCGAACACGCGCCGGTGCCCGAACTCTTCGAGATGTTCAAGATCTGGGAGAACGAGGCGAACCGCCTGCTCGACTTGAAGCTGGTGAATCCCGGCTACGACGCGGTGATCAAGTGCTCGCACATGTTCAACCTGCTCGATGCGCGCGGCGCGATCTCGGTGAGCGAGCGCGTGGGCTACATCGGCCGCGTGCGCAAGATCGCGCGCAAGTCCGCGGTCGCCTATAGCAAGCTGCGCGAAGAGCTGGGCTATCCGCTCATCAAGGACGAAGCCGAGCGCGCGAGGTGGGTGAAGCCGGCGCCCGAGGCCGCGCCCGGCGTCGCGCCCGACGTCGCGCCCCACGCAGCCGCCGAACCGGCGGCGTCAGCGATGAAAGGCCCCGCCAAGTGACCCGCGACCTGTTGTTCGAGATCGGTATCGAGGAACTGCCGGCGGGCTACGTGCAGCCGGCCCTCGATCAGCTGGAGCGCGGTGTACGCGCTGCGCTTCAGGAATCGCGCCTCGCGTTCGATGACGTGGTCACCTATGGCACGCCTCGGCGGCTCACGGTGTTCATCGCCGACGTGAGCGAGACGCAACGCGACTTCGACGAAGACGCCATGGGGCCGGCGGCCAAGGTGGCCTTCGACGCCGAGGGCAAGCCCACACGTGCCCTCATGGGCTTCTGCGCCGGCAAGGGCGTGGACGTGAGCAGCGTGAGCCGCGTCGAGACGCCCAAGGGCGAGTACGTGGCCGTGACCGTGCATCACAAGGGCGCGCCTGCGGCCGACGTGCTGCCGTTGCTGCTCGGCGCCGTCGCCACCAAGCTGCAATACCCCAAGAGCATGCGCTGGGATGGCGGCGACTATCGCGCCGGCCGCCCGGTGCGCTGGCTCGCCGCGCTCTTCGGCGATGCGGTGCTGCCGGTGAGCGCGTTCGGCCTCACTGCCGGCCGCACCACATACGGCCACCGCTTCCTGCACCCGGCCACGCTCGAGATCCCCAGCCCGCGCAAGTATGTCGAAGCGTTGCTGGGCGCCCAGGTGTACGCCGACCACCGCGCCCGCCGCATGCGGCTCGATGAACAGATCGCCAGTCAAGCACACGCGGCCGGAGGCCGAGTCGTGGCAGATGAAGAGTTGACGGACATCAACAACTTCCTGCAGGAGTTCCCCACCGCATTCACCGGTCACTTCGACGCCAAGTACCTGGACCTGCCGCGCGAGGTGATCGTGACCGCGCTGCGCGAGCACCAGCGCTTCTTCGCGGTCGAGAAGACCGACGGCACGCTGCTGCCATGCTTCGTCGCCGTGCGCAATGGTGATGAGCGTGGGCTCGACATCGTGCGCCGCGGCAACGAGGGCGTGCTCGTCGCGCGGCTGGAAGACGCGAAGTTCTACTGGGACACCGACCTCAAGGTGGGCCCGGCCGACCTGGTCGAGAAGCTCGATCACGTCGTGTGGATGGAAGGCTTGGGCTCGCTGCGCGCCAAGGCCACGCGCTTGGAATCGCTCACCGCATGGCTGGCCGAACGTATCGCCCCGACCGCACAGGTTGCGGCCCAGCGGGCCGCGTTGTTGGCCAAAACAGACCTGCTCGGCGAGATGATCGGCTCGGGCAAGGAATACGCGAGTCTCGAAGGCATCATGGGCGGCTACTACGCGCGCCGCCATGGTGAGAGCGAGGCCGTCGCCACTGCGATCGCGGAGCACTACCTGCCGCGTGGCGCCGGCGATCCGTTGCCCACGACGCCGGCGGGGCTCGTGCTGTCGCTGGCCGACAAGCTCGACCACGTGGCCGGCGCATTCGTGGCCGGCAAGTCGCCCACGGGCTCCGAGGATCCCTACGGCGTGCGCCGCGCGGCCAATGGCGCGATCCGCCTCGTGATCGAGCAAGGTGCGGCGCTCGATCTGCGCGCCGCCGCCATGGAGATCACGCGGCCATTCTTCGCGAATGATCCCGACCTGCCGCAGGCCGAGATCATGAAGAAGCTCGGCGAGTTCCTGCGCGGCCGCGTCGACACTGCGTTGGACGAGCGCGGGGTTCCCTACGACTCGCGCGAAGCGGCGCTCGAGGCGCGCATCGTCATGGGCAACGCGACGCGCCCCGGCTGGTGCGATGCCGCCGATGCGCTCGCGCGGGCGCAGACATTGGTGGCGCTTCGCGGCGAGTCGCACTTCACGCCGCTCGTGGTGCTCTTCAAGCGTGTCGCGAACATCCTCAAGGCCGCGACCGAACCGCTTCCGGGCCAGGTCGACGCCGCGCGTCTCACCGAACCGGCTGAGCAGGCGCTGCTCGCGGCGCTCCAGAAGGCTCGCGCCACAACCGAGCCCTTGTGGGAGAAGCACGCGTATCGAGGCATCCTGCTCGGGCTGCTCGGCATGGAGAACGCCATCCACGGGTTCTTCGATGGCGTCATGGTCAATGCCGAAGACGCGGCGGTGCGCGCGAACCGCTTGCAGTTACTGGCCGAGGTACGCGACTTGTTCCTGCGCGGCTGGGACCTCTCGAAGGTGGTCGTCGAGGGCGAAAAGAACTGACATTCGCCAACATGCATGCATGAGGCCCGGGGCGCTGCGCTCCGGGCCTTGGTGTACGCGGTTCGGCTACAGATAGTGCAGCATCGAGTCCCGCCGGCGTTCCTTCTGCTGACGGTACCACCGCGCCATCGGCACGAGCGGCACCAGTCCGGCCGCGAACGCCAGCAGGTAGCGCGCGGTGATCGGCAGGCCGCCCAGCGGCAAGCGATCGAGCCCCCATGCGACGCCGCGATAGATAAGCAGGTGCGCGAAGTACAAGAACAGCGACGCTCGCCCCAGCGTGACGAACACGCGCAGCAGGCTGCGCTTGAATGCCGGTTCGACCGCGAGCGTGAACGTCGCGAGCAGCATGCTCAAGCCCAGGTTGAAGCTCATGTAGTCCAGACCCACGGGGCCCTTGCTCATGATGAGCCAGCCCCGCCAGCCGTCCTGGATACGGTAGGGCGAGAACGAGCCGTAGTTGCTCACACGCGAAAGCGCCCAGATCACGAACAATACGCTCGCAGCGCCGAGGGCATCGACGGGACGCGGCTTGAGGCCGCGGCCGATGCGGCGGCCGATCCACACGCCCAGCACGGTGATGGGGAACCAGCCCAGGATCGGGAAGACGATCGACGGCCGGGTGTCGGAGCCGAAGCGGATCCACGCGCGCACCAGCACGGGTGCGTGCGCGAGTGCGTCGTGCGCCCATGCGGCGACCGGCGCGTGCAGCAGCGCGAGCGCGGCGGCAAGTACCGGCAGCACGCGCTCGGGCGACTGCAGTAGAGCGTAGGCAAGCAACATGTTCACCGCGAGGCTCGAGAGCAGGCCGAAGTCGTAGCTGTACACGTACGGATGCCACGAGTTCCACAACGGTGAAGTGAGCGTGGCGTCAGCGACCACCAGCAGCGCCGCGCGTACGAGCACGAAGCGCAGCGTGCGTCCGCGTGCCTCGGGACGGCGCTGCTCGCCTGCCGACATGAGCGCGATGCTCAGGCCGGAGAGAAACCAGAACGTCGGCGCGGCCAGGTTCGTGAGCATGCCGATGTACAGCCGCAGTCCCAGCGCGATGCGCACGGGGCGGTCCGAGTACGTCTCGGTGGTCACGTTCGTGCTCGTGAAGAATCCGCAGTGATCCAGTGCCATGAGCGTGACGGCCATGCCACGCAGCGCGTCCACGGCAAGGAAACGCTTGGGGCCGGACGCGGCTGGGCTCGTCACAGTCGCTGTGGCGCTATCGGGGTCCATGCGCCTGTCCAGGGGGGAGAGTGGGCAGCGTGGGGGAGAACGGGGAGGCAGAATAGCAGCTTCGCGCGCTACCACACGTCTATTCGTCAGTTTGTGTAGCGAAGAATGTGGATGGCATGAGTACTGCGGTGGCACTCGGTCATGTCCGAGACCGCCGCAGCCTTCTGCCCGCCCTTCTGCCCGCGAAAGCGGTGCAAGCAGCACACTTCCAAGACCGGCTTCCGCTGGG
>JANYBS010000153.1 GCA_025360715.1 Candidatus Eiseniibacteriota bacterium
GCCGGACACGCCGGCGAAGAGTGCTCGCATCATGTGGAACCGTCCCCCTCGTGGATGGTGTGCTACGTGAAGATGGGAATCGCTATCGGTTCGGCTCGTTTCAGTGGCGCAGCGTCGGCAGATACGGATCCGGGATGCTCGGATCGCCTGCACCGCCGCCCGGGCCCGGCCCGACGGGAACCACGGGGGTGGTGCCGCCGGGGTTGTTGTTGGTGGTGCTCGTGGACATGGGCTCGATCTGCACGATGTCCTCGAAGGCAACCTGCAGCGTGCCCAGTGCGAGCGTGAGTTTGCCGCTACCGAAGTTGACGCCGGTCACGGTGCCCATCGTGTAGGTGTTCACAGGGACGTTGGTCTTGTTCGCGCCGGTCACCGTCAGCGAATAGTGCCAATCGCCCGGCGGCAGGTTGCCGGGCAAGGTGATGTCCTGCGCGCCCTGCGAGAGCTGGCCCAGATCGCGCGTGCCGATCTCGCGGCCCGTGCCGTCCTTGATCGAGAGCGTGGCCATTCCGCCGGATCCGCCGACGTCGACGTGGATGCGCGCCGAGCCGGTCTGCGGAACATGGACCATGTCGCCACCCGCGATCACCTGCCGGCCGAACAGCGAGGTCGACAGACTGGCTTGGTTGATGAGCGTGCTGGCCTGAGTCGCCGAGGCCTGCGCGGTCATCGCGTCGTTGATCTTGGTGAGCTGCTCCACGCTGGTGAACTGCGCGAGCTGCGCAGCGAGTTCGTGCGGCTGCAACGGGCTCGAGGGATCCTGGTTCTTGAGCTGCGTGATGAACAGCTTCAGGAACGCATCCTTGTCGAGCGACTTCTTGGGACCCGTGCTGGCCGTGGCTGTCGTGCCGAAAAGGTTGCTGTTGGTCGTCGGCGAGATCACTGGGACCGCCTTTCCTGGCGCGTGCCTCGGCGCTGACGGGGCTGCGCCCCATCCCCGCTCTGCTCACGCGCATCTCGTCCCTGCGGTGAACGACGCTGCGGCTCTCCTTGCCGCGTGTCGCCGCCGGTCCGCGCACTGTCACGCGAGTCGGCCGTTGCCGCGACTCCGCCGCCGCGCGTGTCATGCACGGCGATACGGGCCTCGGTGAATCCGGATTCCTGCAATGCGCGCTTGAGCGATCCCACTTCATTGCCGAGCCGCTCCAGCGTGCCTTCGTGCGACGAGAGGATCGACGCGCGCACTTCATCGCCACGCACGGAGATCCGCAGACGGCCCTCGAGTCCGTCCTCGCCTTGAAACTGCAACGTCACCTGGTCCGCCGCGCGGCGCGTGGGCTCCAGACGCGGGTCCTGCACGTCCAGCGCCTGCGCCACTGCATCGGCGTTCGTGGCAGAAGGCGCCGCCGCACCGCTCTGGCCCGGGCGCACACCCTGGGCGGAGGGCAGCACTGCGCCGGGCGTCGTGGGCTCGGTGGCCACGGCGGCCGGCGCTGCTTCGGCCGACGGCTCGGGCTCCACGCTCTCGGCGTTCGGCTGGTTCGAGCGATCCTCATGCGAGCCGGCACCGTTGCTGCCGGCGGCCGTACCGGCTGCAGGCGCAGCGGCCGCGGCAGCACCCGGCTCAGTGATGGGCACCGCGGCGCCCTCGCTGCGCGCGGCGCCGAGCAGCGAGGGCGTGGCCGAAGCGCGCGCAGGCGCGGCCGTGGCCGCAACCGTGGTTCCTTCGCCAGTCGCGTCGTTGTCCTGCGTGGTGGCGTTGCGAGCGTCCCCGCCCGCCTCCGCGAGTGTTGCCGGCGCGGACGACGTTGCAGGCGCCGCGTTCCCGCGTGCGATGATCGACGGTGGGACCGGCATCGCTGTCGCCATGCGTGCCGGCGCCGCTGCTCCAGCCGTGATGGTCTTCGCCGCAGCGCCCGGCCGCGATGCGACGACCTCACTCGCGAGCGCCGGCTCTCGTGCCGCTGCGCCGCGCGCCGGTCGTGCGACGATGCGCGACGCGAGCACTTTCACCTGCAGAGCTGGAGCATCGCCACTGCCGAGCGGCGTCGCAGCGCCGGCAGTAGCCGTCGCGACATCGGCAGGCACTGCGGGCGTGGCCGGTGCCATAGCGGCGCGCGCAAGTGCTGCCGTAGCGGGTGTCATCGCCTGCGCGCTGGGCGCGACCGAGGCGGCCCCGGTGTTCACCGGCGTCGTCTCTGCCAGTGCCGCGAAGGCAACCGCGTTCGTCGCGAGCACGCTCACCGCTGCGTCATCAAGCTTTGTCGGCGCGCCGTCACGAACCACCATGGTGCCGGCAGCGCCCTCGTCCGGGGCCGGTGCTGGCGGTGCGGGAGGTGCGTGATCGATCCGGCCGGGCTGATCCTGGGCACCGGCACGCGCTGCGTCGTCGGACGCCCAGGACGTCTGGCCGTCCGTGCGCTGCGAGTCGTCAACGTTCCGGCTCTCGCGGGCGCCGCGCGACTCGTGCGTGGCACTGCGCTCGCGCGTAGTGTGCGCAGACGTCGTGCGTTGCTCCGCCGGACGTTCCCCACCGTCGTCGTGAGCGGAGTCGCGCACCGCGTCGTTCGTCTCGCGTGGCCGCTCCTCGGCGGAACGCGCTTCGCCCGTGTTCATGGCCGGACGCGCCGGCAGCGCGGGCTTGATGTGCGCGGCCGAAGCTGCGAGCCCAAGCGCGTAGTCGAAGCCCAGGCCCTTGTCGGCGCGGGCATTCGTACTGCGGTGCGTCAGGTCGCGGGCGCCCGGTTGCAGCCCGGGAGGAATCGAGCTTGTCGAGCTTGTCGAGCTTGTCGAGCTCAAGGTCGGACCTCTTTGGGTGCGGGGATGAGCAGCCGCTTGCTGAGTGCAGCGGCGCGCTCCGAGGGCAACTGCGCGAGCACGGTGGCGGCATTGCGCGGCGACATGGAGCGCAGCAGGCCTTCGACCTGTTCGTCGGTCATGTAGCTCACGATCCTGGCGGCCTCGGCGGGCTTCATGTTCATGAGGATGCTGCCCACGGACTTGTACGTCTCCGCGTCGGGCGCCTGCGCCGAGCGGCCCTCGTGCACGCCGTTCTCCAGCGGCTTCACGACGCTGACTTGGGGATTCTGGGCGGCGAGCACGGCAGTCACCGGACCGACCGGATGCGTGGCCTCGGCGGCCGGCTTGGCCGAGGTATCGGCATGGGCAGCTGCCGCAGGCGCGGCAGCCGCGACCACCCGATGCTCGCCGTGCGCCGTGGAATCCGCGTGCACGCCGAGTGAATCGGTGGCTGTCAGCTTGACGGGCGTGCGCATCACCACCACGCCGGTGCTGCCGCCGACGCCGATGAGGAATGCGACGGCACCGAAGATCACGAGCTTGATCATGACTTCTTGTCCCCCTGTCCGTGGCGGTTCAGAGCCACTCCATCCATCTCCTTCTGCTCCGCCCGGCCGCCGGCCTCGCGCCAGGTCTCGAACTGCCGTTCCTTGAGCTTCTCGACGCTGCGCAGGTCGCGGCGGCGGTCGCTGTAGATCTCCTTCTCACCGGAGACCTTGTCGCTCGCGTCCTGCACCGACTTCGAGGCGGCTTCCGTTTGTCCCGCGGCGGCATCACGCGCGATCGAGCGGTTGAGCATGTCGCCGGCGCGAAACCACTCGCCGTCGGTCGGAGCGGATTGCTCATGACAGCGTTCCAGGTGCTCCTGCGCGGCCGCGAGCGCGGCCAGACGCGCCTGCTCTTCGCGCATGGCGGCACCCAGTTCGGCGGCCTGGGCGCGCTCCGCGCGTTCGCGCAACTGGCGGATGCGCTCCAGACGAAAGGAGAAGCGTTTCACGCGGCACCTCCGGCTTGGGCCATGGACGCGCGCGCGATCGCTTCGATGCGCGAGGCGGTCTCATCGAACCCCGTATGGTCGTCGGCCTGCTGGCGCAGCACGTCGAGCATCTGCGGGCGCAAGGTGATCGCCGCGTCCACGAGCGGATCCGCGCCGGCCTTGTAGGCGCCGACCGAGATCAGGTCCTCGTTGGAGCGGTAGGAGGATTCCAGCCGCAGGAACTGGTTGGCCGCTTCACGGTGGTCGCGGTCCGTGACCTCGTCACGGACTCGGCTCACGCTCTCGAGCACGTCGATGGCCGGGAAGTGTTTCGCACTCGCCAGTTTGCGCGAGAGCACGATATGGCCGTCGAGGATCGAGCGCGCCGAGTCGGCGACCGGCTCATTGAAGTCGTCGCCCTCGACGAGCACCGTGTACATGCCCGTGATGCTGCCCTGCGTCGACGTGCCCGCGCGCTCGAGCAGACGCGGCAGGTTCGCGAAAACCGACGGCGGATAGCCTTTGGTCGTGGGCGGTTCGCCCACGGCGAGCCCGATCTCGCGCCACGCCATGGCCACGCGCGTGACGGAATCCATCATGAGCAGCACGTCGCGGCCCGTGTCGCGGAAGTACTCCGCGATCGCCGTGGCGACCAGTGCTCCCGTGGCGCGCACGACCGGCGCCTGATCGCCCGTGGCGACGATGACGACCGAGCGCTTCAGGCCCTCGGGCCCAAGGTCGCGCTCGAGGAACTCGCGCACTTCGCGGCCACGCTCGCCCAGCAGGGCGATCACGTTGATGTCGGCGCTCGCGCGGCGCGCGATCATGCCGAGCAGCACGCTCTTGCCCACGCCCGAGCCGGCCATGATGCCGATACGCTGCCCGCGGCCGAGCGTGAGCAGGCCATCGATGGCGCGCACACCGGTCGTGAGCGGCGTGTGGATGCGCGGACGCTCGAGCGGCGACGGTGGCTCCGCCGAAAGCGGCTGGCGGCGCGTGAGCAGCGGCGAGCGGCCACCATCGATAGGGCGACCCAGGCCATCGAGCACGCGGCCCACGAGCGACTCGCCGGCCTGCGCGAAGAACGCGCGGCCGAGCGGCACGACGCTCGCGCCGGGATGCACGCCCTCGAGCTCGCCGAGCGGCATGAGCAGCACGCCGCGCTCATGGAAGCCGGCGACCTGCGCCAGGATGCCGGTGCGGTCATCGGGCGTGATGCGGCAGACCTCGCCGACCGCGACGGGCAGCGAGCTGACTTCCACGACCTGCCCGATCACACGTGTGACGCGGCCGTAGACGGTGAATCGCGGCGTCTCGTTCACGAGCGAGACCGCGCGGGCCGCCCAATCGGCCGCGGTGGTATCAGTCATGATCGAGCCTCTCGTACAGGTTGCGAAGCGCCACATCCGTGCGGCCATCGACGATACGCTGCGGGCTCTCCAGGATGAAGCCACCACGCTCCACCAACGGATCCGGCGCCCACTCCAGGCGCACGTGACGCCCGGCAGGGATCAGCCCTTCGACCGAGCCACCCAGCGTGGCGAGGTCCTCGGGATTCATGCGGATCTCCAGTACGGCATCGAGCGGCAACAACTCGAGCGCCTTGCGCACGCGTTCGACGACCGCGAAGGACTCCATGCTCAGCTCGTGCTGCAGGATCTGCCGCGCCACGGCAATGGCCAGGCCGTGCAGGTCGCGCTCGCGGTCCCGCGCGAACTCGCTCGTGATGGACTCCAGGTGCTCGATCACACGCGTGATGCCGCCGAGCGCCGAGCGGCAGCATTCGTCGACTTGCGACTGCGCTGCGGATTCGCCATCGGCGAAACCGCGCTCATAGGCGGCCTGCTCGATGGACTCGCGCGCGTTCACCGCGCGCTCCTCCTGCGAGGAACGCAGCGTCGGCAGCCAGCTCGCCGACTCGACCGGCGGCGCCAGACCCTGCACCAGCGACAATGGCGCCCAGCGCAGGGGTTCACTGGATGATGTCATCGCCACCTCCGCGGCCCGAGATCATGATCTCGCCGCTGTCACTGAGGCCGCGCACGATCTCGATGATGCGGCCGTGCGCCGCTTCGACATCCTTCACGCGCACCGGGCCGAGCATCTCGATCTCTTCCTCGAGCGCCTGGCCTGCGCGTTCTGACATGTTGGAGCGGATGTGCTTGCGCAGTTCATCACTGGCCGCCTTGAGCGAGAGCGCCAGGTCCTTGGTGTCGATATCACGCAGCACGCGCTGGATGCCGCGCGAGTCGACCAGAAGCAGGTCCTCGAAGACGAACATGAGGGCCTTGATCTGGTTCGCGATATCGGTGTTGCGCGTACCGATGCCCTCGAGCAACTCCTTCTCGAGGGTGCCGCCGGTCAGGTTGAGTAGCTTGGCCACGGCGTTCGGGCCGCCCGACAGGGTCATCTCATTCGAGAGGGACAGGTCGGTCTTGCTCGACAGCCCGCTCTCGACCAGCATGAGCATGTCGGGTGAGATCTTGTCCATGCGCGCGATGCGGTAAAGCACCTCGGCCGCGAGCCCGGACTCCATGCCGGTGATCACCCCCGAAGACTGCCGCGGATCCAGATGCGCCAGGATGAGCGCGATCGTCTGCGGATGCTCACCGCGCAGGATGCCCGACAGCACCTCGGGCTGGGCGTTGCGAAGGCGCTTGAGGCCCGTGTCGACCAGCTGCTCCTGGATCTTCTCCAGGATCGCCTTGGCTTTGGCACTGCCCAGCGCCTGTTCGAGGATCTCGTGCGCGTATTCCACACCACCGCGCGCGACGGACTCCACAGCACGCGAGACCTGCTCGAATTCGCTCAGGACGATGCCGACGCTGTCGGCGCCGACCAGCTGCATCGACGCGATCTCGCGCGAGATCGATTCCACCTCGCGCGGTGAGAGCATCTGCATGATCTTCGCCGAACGCTCCGCACCCATCGCCATGCACAACACGGCGCCCTTCTGCGGTCCGCTCATGATCCCGTCTTCACGGGCCTTGGCGCGCGCGGCAGGCATCAGTTCTCCGCCAGCCACGCCTTGAGGACCTGTGCGGTCACCTCAGGGCGTTCGGTCGAATCCTGCTTGAGGCGGTTCTTCATCTTCATGACTTCGGTATCCTCGGGCGGTGGCAGGGCCTCCATCGGCGCCTGCTCGCGCGCAGCGATGGCGCCGCCACCGCTGCTGCGGGCGCCGGCGGTGACCGAAGGCCGCGCCGAGGGCGCGAACACCGACTTCATCTGCATGGCCACGAGCAGCAGCACGACGATCGCGACCACGCCCACGAGCGGGTGGCTGAAGCGCTCGGCGACGGCCACGGGATCGACCTTGATCTTGGCGTTCTTGGCGTCGGCCGCAGCTTGCACCGGCTCGAAGGGCACGGCGAGCACGCTCATACGATCGCCGCGCGTACTGTCGATGCCCACGGCATTGCGGACCATGGCGTCGATATCGGTGAGCTGACGCTCGCGCTCGCCCGGGCGCATGGATTTCTCGTCCACGAGCACGGCGACCGTGAGGCGCGTGAGCCGGCCCGCCTGGCTCGTGCTCTTCGCCAGCTTGTGGGAGTTCTGGTACTGGTTGCTCACGATGGTCTGCGGTGTGCCACCGTCGGCCGGCCCGCCTTCGCTGCGCTGCTCGGTCTGCAGCACCTGGCCATCGGGATTGAACGTCTCGGAGGTCTCCTCGACCTGATCGAAGCTGACTTGCGCCGCGACCTGCGCGCGCACGCGGCCGACGCCCACCACCGTCGCGACCAGATCCTCGATCTTGTCGACCGTGCGCTGCTCCATGCCGTGCTGCACCTCGAGTTGGCGGCCGGTGAGGCCTGCGCCGCCGGCGCCCGCGGATGGCAGAGAGAGCACGCGGCCGGTGTTGTCCATGACCGCGATGTTCTCCGCGGCCAGACCCTCGACGCTGTTGCTCACGATGTAGGTGATGCCCTGCACGGTCTCGCCCGTGAGCGGCGTTCCGCCCTTGAGCGAGAGCACGACCGACGCGCCTGCCTGGCGGTCCTGGCGGCGGATCGAGCTTGTGTTGGGCAGAAGCAGATGGACTTCGGCGTGCTCGACGCCCTGGATCTCGCCGATGGTGCGCGCGAGTTCGCCTTCGAGCGCGCGCTGGTACGTGACGCGCTGCGTGAAGTCGGTCATGCCCCACGACGGCTTATCGAACAGCTCGAGCCCCGGGCGGCCATTGGTGGGCAACCCGTCCTTGGCCAGCGCCACACGCGCGCGCGCCACCTCGGTCGCCGGCACCTCGATCTCGGTGCCGCTCGCGCCAAGACGGTACGGGATGTTCGACTTGGCCAGGTTCTCGCCCACCGCGCCGGCCTCTTTGAGTTCGAGGTCGTGGAAGAGCGTGACGTACGTGGGCGTCGAGGCCCAATGGCCGACGAACGCGATCGCGACTCCGATCACGGCGAGTGCGCCAAACAGCATGAATCGGCGTGTGCCGTCCATGCCGCGGACGGAATCCATCAGAGAGTTGTTGTCCGCCATGGGGGTCGTTCGGTCCCTACGAGATGTTCATCACGGTGCGATAGGCATCGGTGAGCTTGTTGCGGACTTCCACGAGCAGCTCGAGCGAGATCTGCGCTTCCTCGCTGGCCGCCATCACCTGGTGCAACTCCACCGGCTCACCACGCAGGAACGCGCCGATCATGTCCTTGGCGTTCTCCTGCATGTCGCTGGTGTCGTTGATCGATTTCTTGAACAGGTCCGCGAACGACGCGCCGGGCTTCGACGCCGCCGGCATGGACAGCTCCGGGCGCTCGATCGCGCTGGGCAGTGAAGCGCCGATCCGCAGGTCACTCATGACGTCATGCCCTCACGTCGATGCGCTGCCCGGTGGGCGCGCCCGGCGCCGGCGCGGCGGCAGCCGCGCGCGACGGCCGGTAGGTGGCAGAGCCCAGCGCCGCCTGCTGCGTGAAGAAGGCGCGCTCGTCCTCGGTGAGCAGTTGCCACAACGTGGACTGCTGAGGGGCTTGTGACTGCTGTGCCGCCGACGCGCTCGCAGGTGCGGCGGACCCTGGCGACGCGGCGGCCTTCACCGTCACGGCAGGATCCGAGACCCGCGCCGCGCGCAGTTCCGGGAACGGCCGGATGGAGTTCGACGGTCCTTGGACGCTCATGCTCCCCTCGATTCGCTTTTCAGATGTCCAGCGCGCGACGCAACATGCTCTTCGCGGCCTGGAACACGGTGACGTTCGCTTCGTGGACGCGGCGGACGATCATGAGATCCACCAGCTCGCTGTTCACGTCGACATTCGGATACTCGACGAAGCCCTGCGCGTTCGCGTCCGGATGACCCGGGTCGTACACGAGCCGGCCCGGCCGCTGGTCCTTGACGACCTGCAGGCTCGCCTGGCCCGTCTTGGGGTCGACGCCGAGTTGCGCCACTTCACGCTTGTAGGCGCCACCCTCGGGCGTACGCGTGACCTCGGCGTTCGCAAGGTTCGACGAGATGACCTCGAGGAACTTCTGCTGTGTCGCCATGCCGTCGGCGGCGGTGCCGAGCCCGGGCATGAGCTGGCGCACGGGCCGAGGCCACTGCGCGAAGCGCGAGATGGCGTCAGCCACGGTCTTTGAGCGCCGCGCGCAACCGCGCGTACGCCCCCTGGAGCAGCTTGGCGTCGGCCTCATAGCGGAGCTGCGTGTCCGCGAGAGACGCCATATCACGCTCGAGATCGACCTGACTGATCTTCGCGTTCGCGCTCTTGGCCTGCAGCGCGTTCGAGAACTCGGTCTGGGTGCTGGTGTTGAGCGCGTTCGAGACACGCGCAGCGATGGCACGATGCGTGGCCGAGGTCTCCTCGAGACCCCCTCGCAGCATCGACGTCACCGTCCCACTTCCGAACAGTCCCTTGATCATGGCTCCCCCTCGTGAGCTTTCCCAAGGGGGCTCTACTGCAAGCCGTGGGCCGTTCGGCTTGGCCGCGCGCGCCATGGTGCCACCTGTGGCGCGAAGTGGCGGTGATAAGGCGAGCTACACAGCGCGGGCCCGGCGCTCGATGGGGGATCCTGGGCGCTCGCAGCAGACGACCGCAGCCGCCGTTCGGCAGAAGGTGCCGGAAAAAAGTGCCGCGCCCGGCGGCGTGAGCCACTGGGCGCGGTGAGTGGGATCCGGCGCTCGCCGGCGCGCTCAGGCGGCTGCTTCGGGCGGCCCGTTGAGCTTGGTGCGCAGCGTTCGCTCGCTGATGCCCAGCAGCGCCGCGGCCTTCGCGCGATGGCCACCCGTGGCGACCAGTGCGCGCTCGATGGCGATGCGTTCGAGCTCGCGCAGGTTGAGCGGCGTCTCGGCCGGCGTCGCCGCAACGGCGCCGGGCGCAGAGGCGGGCGCAGGAGCCGCCGCGCGCGAGGCACCCGGTGACTCGCCGAACGCCTCGGGACCCAAGGCGCCGCCGCGATTGAGCAGCACCGCGCGCTCGACCGCATTGGCGAGCTCGCGGATGTTGCCAGTCCATGGCCGCGCGCGCAGCACGTCGAAGGTCTCGCGCTTCACCTCGGGCGCGCGCACGCCAAGCTCGGCGGCGGTGAGGTCGGCGAAGTGCTTGACCAGTACGGGCAGGTCTTCCAGCCGCTCGCGCAAGGCTGGCGTGCGCACCGGCACCACCGCGACGCGGAAATAGAGGTCGCGCCGGAACCGGCCCGCCTCGACCTCGGCCAGCAGATCGCGGTTAGTGGTCGCGACGATGCGCACATCGACACGCACGCTCTGATTACCACCCACGCGCTCGAATTCCTGTTCCTGGATGGCCCGCAGCAGCTTCGCCTGCAGGTCCAGGCGCATCTCCGAGATCTCATCCAACAAAAGTGTTCCGCGGTGGGCGCGCTCGAACGCACCCGGCTGGCGCTGCGTGGCGCCCGTGAATGCGCCGCGCTCGTGGCCGAACAGCGTGCTTTCGACCAAGCCCTCGGGCAGGGCCGCGCAGTTCACGGTCACGAATGGCTGGTCATGGCGCGGGCTCTGCTCATGCACAGCGCGCGCGAAGAGCTCTTTGCCCGTACCGGACTCGCCCTCGAGCAGCACCGTCGCGCGAGTGGGTGCGACTCGCGAGAGCGTCTCCATGACGTCGCGTAGCGCTGGGGAGTCACCCACGATTGTCCGGCGGCCGCGCAGGGTACTCAACTCGCGTTTGTAGGCTTCGTTCTCGCGCCGCAGCCGGGCGACCTCGATCGCGTTGTTCACCGCGATGCGCAGAGCCTCCTGACGAAGCGGCTTCGTGAGGTAGTCCACCGCACCATGGCGGATCGAGAGTACCGCGTGCTCGATGCTGGAATACCCGGTCATGATGATGACGGGGATATCGTGGCCCTGGAGGCGCAACTGCTCGAGCAGGTCGAGCCCGGTGGCCTGGGGCATGCGGTAGTCCGAGATGATCAGGTCGAAAGCCTGGTGACGGATCGCCTGGAGTCCCTCATCGACACTGGTCGCCAGCACAGGCTGGTGCCCGATCTGGGTGAGATGGTGTTCCAGCACCACGCCGACCGACGGCTCGTCATCGATACAAAGGATGTTGGACATGGCCCTCGTGTCTCATCTCGCCCCCTCTTCTGAGGAGGTCGTCAACGCCGCCGGTCCGCCAGCCCCCGGGAATGTCGGGGGCGAAAGGCAGATCAAGGTGGCTGTCAATGTAGCCGATACTAACGCCATCGTCACCGCACGCACGAGGGGGCTTATGCGGATCACCAATCTGATGCTGACTGCAAATCTCATGTCCGGCCTGCGCGGCCGGATGAGCTCGATCGCCCGCGCTTCGGCTCAGGTATCGACGGGTAGGCGCATCCAGACCATCTCGGATGATCCGGTGGACGCCTCGCAGGTCATGCGCATGGAAGCTCAGGCGCGCGACATCGACCAGTACCGGCGCAATGGCACCTTCGCGACGACCAAGCTGTCGACCGAAGACGTGGCCCTGACCAGCCTGCGCAAGGTCATCCAGCAAGCGAAGGATCTGGCCGTGGGCGTGAAGAGCGCCAACCCCAGCGATCCGGACCGTCTGGCGGCGCTCAACACGGCCAAAGCCCTTAAAGACCAGATGGTCGCTCTGGGCAACTCCAAAGTGGGCGATGAGTACATCTTCGGCGGCGACCAGAGCACCACGCCGCCATTCCAGGCCAATGGCACGTACGTGGGCGACACCACGGTGCGCAGCATCCCCGTGAACAGCGGGGTCACGGTGGCCGTGAACCATGCGGGCCAGCCGCTCTTCACCGACGCGCTGGCCGCCATCGACAACATGATCACGCAGCTGCAGTCGGGGAGCCCATCGCAGATCTCCGCGTCCACGCAGAACCTGAACGACGCCGACCAGACCGCGCTGGCCAGCCAGACCGAAGTCGGCTCGCGGCTGCAGTCGATCAAGAATGTGAGCGAGCAACTCGGTGCGCAGAGCACCGCCCTGCTCGATCGCCGCGACGCGGTGCTGAACATCGACCCCGCGCAGGCGATCGTGAACATGCAGCAGGAACAGCTGGCGCTCGAGCGTTCGTATTCGGTGATCGGCCGCGTCATGCAGGCCTCGCTCACGGACTACTTGCGCTAGCCCAGACAGCATCGCGGCAGCTCTCGCGGCCCATCGCATCACGCGGTGGGCCGCGATTCTTTTTCGCGGAGCGCGCGAGCGCCCCTCAAGTTCTGTGAGGCCCGCCCGAAGCTAGGCAGCGTTGGTCCACTGTGCACCCGGCAGAATGCCGGAAGAAAGACTCACAACCCTAGAAAGGGAATCTCGCCATGGCGATCAATGACATCACCCTCGCTGGCAGCATGCGCGGCAACCTCGTCTCCCTGCAGGCCGTCGCGATGCTCCAGAGCCGCACGACCCAGCGCCTGTCCACCGGCAAGAAGGTCAACAGCGCCGTGGACGATCCGTCGGCGTTCTTCGCGGCCCAGAACCACATGGCCCGGGCCAACGACCTCGCCGCCCGCAAGGACCAGATGGGCGAAGCGATCCAGACCGTGAAGGCCGGCCTCCAAGGCATCGACGGCATCTCGGCGCTGATCCAGCAGGCGAAGGGCCTCGCGGCGTCGGCGCGTTCGGCGACCGTCACGGACCGCGCTGCGCTGGCGACACAGTTCGACGCGCTCCGCACGCAGATCACCCAGATGGCCGGCGATGCGTCGTACAAGGGCACGAACTTCCTGGCCTCCGGCTCGCTCGTCGTCGACTTCAATGAGGCCGCGAGCGCGTCGCTCACGATCTCGGGCTTCGACGCCTCGGCGACCGGTCTCGCGATCAATGCGGCCGCCGGCAGCTGGGCGACCAACGCGAACATCGACGCGGCCGTCTCGGACATGGACACGGCGCTCACGACGCTGCGTGCGAGTGCGAAGACGCTGGCCTCGAACAATGGCGTCATCACCGCGCGCCAGAGCTTCACGCAGGACATCATCTCCACGCTCACGGCCGGCGCCGACCAGCTCACCTCCGCCGACGTGAACGAGGAAGGCGCGAACATGCTGGCCCTGCAGACCCGCCAGCAGCTGGGTGTGGTCGCCCTGCAGCTCTCGTCGCAGGCGCAGCAGAGCATCATGCGACTGTTCTAGTCCCAAGAAGGGGACGCCGGCGCAGGACGCGCCGGCAGCTCGCCCCGGCACAGGGACGTCACCGGCGGCGGCTCCGCTCGATCGAGCGGGGCCGCCGTGCTTTTTCTGCTGTATCCGCTGCGATTTGCAAGCCAGGAAAGCGTTCGCGGCCCCTCAAGTTCCTGCCGAGGGACCCGACGCTAGGGCTGTCGGCATATCGCCGGCAGCCGGCAGAAGCCAGGCGAGAAACCTATAGGATCCCACGAAAGGGACCTCGCACCATGGCTATCAATGACATCACCCTCGCGGGCAGCATGCGCACCAACCTCGTCAATCTGCAGGGCGTCGCTACACTGCAGGCTCGCACCACGCAGCGTCTGTCGACCGGCAAGAAGGTCAACAGCGCTGTGGACGATCCGTCGGCCTTCTTCGCGGCTCAGAATCACCAGAACCGCGCGGCGGACCTTGCGGCTCGTAAGGACCAGGTGGGTGAAGCGATCCAGACCGTCAAGGCCGCTCTCCAGGGCCTCGACGGCATCAGCGCGCTGATCCAGCAGGCGAAGGGCCTCACGGCGTCGGCCCGTTCGGCGAACACTGCGGACCGTGCCTCGCTGGCCACGCAGTTCGACGCACTGCGCACGCAGATCACGCAGCTCGCGGGCGACGCCAGCTACAAGGGTACCAACTTCCTGGCGTCGGGCAGCTCGCTCACGGTGAGCTTCAACGAAAGTGGCACGTCCTCGCTGACGGTCTCGGGCTTCGACGCTTCGGCGACGGGTCTGGCCATCAACGCCGCGGCCGGTAGCTGGGCTTCGAACGCGAACATCGATTCGGCGAACACCGATCTCAATGCCGCGCTCAACACGCTCCGCACGGACGCGAAGTCGCTGGCGTCGAACAACGGCGTCATGACCACGCGTCAGGATTTCACGACGCAGTTGATCAACACGGAGTCGTCCGGCGCGGACATGCTGACCGCGGCGGACACGAACGAGGAAGGCGCGAACATGCTGGCGCTGCAGACGCGTCAGCAGCTCGGTGTCGTCGCCCTCCAGCTGTCGTCGCAGGCCCAGCAGTCGGTCCTGCGTCTGTTCTAGACGAACGCGGGCCAGTAAGCGGTGGCGGGCCAGAAACGGCCCGCCCCGCCGCCGGCCCAGACAGCCACAGAGGCGAGCAGGGTGAGCCGGAGACAGAATGCCATCCGGCTCCACCTTGACCCGCCGAAGTGGCGACCACGAAACACGAACGAGGAAGAAACCTCCTCTGAGGAAGAAGACCTCATGGCACTGCGACTGACGCTGAAACCGAATGAACGCGCCATCCTGGGCGGAGCCGTACTCACGAATGGGAAGCATCGTGCCGAACTATTCGTGGAGACTGAAGTGCCCGTGCTGCGCGGCAGCGACATCCTCAGCCCATCGGCCGTGAAGACGCCCTGCGAACGCATCGTCCTCGCCGTCCAGCTGATGTATATCGATCCCGCGCATCGTGAGGTGCATCACCAGACCTACCTCGCGCTAGTCGAGGACGTGCTCGATGCAAGCCCCAGTTCGCGACGCTTGCTCGATCCACTGGACGAGAGCGTGCGGACCGGCCAGTTCTATCAGGCTCTCAAGCAGGGCCGGCAGCTTCTCGCTTACGAGAAGGAGCTCCTCTCGGATGTTCGCTAGCGCACGTCGCGCCTACGATTCGGGTTCCAAGACCACGGCATCGGGGCGCGAGCTCGAGGCCCGGGCGTTGTACAAGGCGGCGCGCCTTCTGGAGGAGTGCCGCCTCGCCTGGGACGCCGCAGACCGGCCGCAGCGGCTGGATGACGCGCTACGTTACAATCTGAAGCTCTGGACATTCTTCCAAGGGGAATTGGCGTCGCCGCAGTGCGAGCTGCCCCGCGAGATACGAATCAACCTGCTGCGGATCAGTCAGTTCGTCGACAAGCGTAGCTTCACGATGCTGGCCACCCCGACGCCGGAGGGCGTCAAGGCCCTGATCGATATCGACCGTCATATCGCGTCGGGACTTTCGGCGCAGCTCGAACCCACACCAGCAGCTCCGGTGGCGGGAGCCTGAGACGACATGCGTTTCGCGCTGGGGCACTCAAGTTGCAAGCCCTTGCGTCCGATAACCAGAATAGTATCGTGATGGGATCACCCCTGCGGCGCACCGTGCGCTCGTGGGAGCGTGACACGGAAGAACCGGCCATCATGGCTCCGAGGGGATCATGACCGTCCGACCGACACAATCTGGACAGACTTCGAGCTCGGGACTGAACCGCACCGGCAAGACGCCGGCCCCAGCGACTAAGGCGGCGCGCGCGCCTCAGACGCCATCGCCCGCCGCACCGGTCTCGCCTTCTTCGCACCGCGATCAACTCGCGATCTCCAGCGAAGCGCGCGATCTCCAGCGGCTCGGCGGCGCGGCGCAGGACACGACCAGTGAGTTGTCAGCCGACCGCATGCGCGAAGTCGTCAAGCGCATGAACGACGGCCACTACGACAAGCCCGACGTGATGGACGAAGTGATCCGCCGCATGGCGAAGGACCTCTAGTCGTCAGTCTCTCCGAAGAGATCGGTGATCTCATGAAGTGCCTTGTGGTCGATGACTCCGGCATCACCCGCCGCATCCTGGTGAACAGCCTGCGCAACATCGGGTTCGACACCATCGTCGAGGCCGCCGACGGCAGGATCGCACTCGAGCTGTGCGACACGACCTTCGACGTCGTGATCACCGACTGGAACATGCCGAACATGCAAGGCGTGGAGCTCGTGCGGAGCCTGCGCGCGAAGCCGGAATTCGCCAAGCTGCCGATCCTGCTCGTGACCGCGCGCAACCTGAAGGCGGACGTCGTCGAAGCCGTGGATGCCGGCATCAGTGGCTTCGTGGTCAAGCCGTTCACGCCGGAGATCATCAAGCTCAAGATCGAGGAACTCCTCGCCTCCAGCGACGCAGACAAAGCGACCGGCACGGAGGGCTGAACCCCGCCTGCACGCCTTTCACAGAAACCCGCGCCTCCGGCATTCCGGACGCGCGGGCTTCTGCGTTTCGCGCTCCGCGACAGCAATGTCCACATCCGGTCAAAGTCGCATGCGGCCCTGCGTGGGAGCGGTCCGCCCGTGCTAGGGTCCGCCGCGTTCCCACCCCCCCCTTCAGCACTCCTTCACTCTTCAGGAGACGCTTATGCGCCGGATGCTCTTTTTGCTGCTCACGGCCGCTGCCGTGCTTACCGCCACCGCTACCCATGCCCAGCTGACGCTGCCGCGCGCCAGCGCGCACGCGGTCGTCACGCAGACCGTCGGCACCACCGACCTCACCGTGACCTACTCGCGCCCTGGCGTGAAGAGCCGCGCTATCTGGGGCGCGCTCGTTCCCTACGACAAGCCGTGGCGCACAGGCGCGAACGAGATCACGCAGTTCACCACAGCGGACACGATCCAGGTCGAGGGCCAGACGCTGCCAGCCGGCACGTATGGCCTGGTCACGATCCCGTCAGCGGACCAGTGGATCATCGCCTTCACCAAGGACAAGGACATGTGGGGCGCGTTCGACTACACGAGCGACCACGACCAGCTGCGTGTGACGGTGAAGCCACAGGCGTCCAGCGAATCGCAGGAGTGGATGCGCTTCACGATCGAGCCGGGCAAAGCCGGTGAGGCCGACGTGGTGTTCGCGTGGGAGAAGCTCCGGGTGCCGTTCCATGTGACCGTGGATGTGAACGCCAAAGTGCTGCGCGAGGCCCGCGCGGCGATCGCGGCGGCCAAGGGCGATGACTGGCGCACTTACTACCGCGCCGCAAGCTGGGCGTTCGACAACCAGCAGGTGCCCACGCAGGCGGCGGCTTGGTCGGCCATGGCGCTGCAGCGCGAGAAGAACTTCAACACCCTCGCATTGGCCGCCCGATACGCGCAGCGCGCCGGCCAGCAGAAAGACGCGATCGCGCAGATGACCCAGGCGGTCGCACTCGCGAAAGCTGACAAGAAGGCCGAGGCCGAGGAGATCGCGTCGCTCGAAAAGCTCCTGGCAGAGTGGAAATCGGCGAAGTAAGGCGACTCAGGGCCGGAGCGGCCGCTGCGGCAACTGCTCCGGCTTGGCCCGCCATGCGGGCACCAGGTGCGCCAACAATGCCGCGAACGCGACGGTGAGCACGCAGCCGACGACGTTGAACCAGAGCCAGAACACCAGGTCGAGCTTCCAGCACGCGAGCACCGCCGCTTCGGCGAGCAGCGCCGCGAAGAAGACCGCCGGGCCGCCCGCGCGGCGCACAAGGAAGGCCGTCACGAATAGTCCGAGGATCGTGCCGTAGAAGAGCGATCCCATCTGGTTCACAGTCTCGACGAGCGAGCCCGAGCGCCCCGCGATCTGCGAGAACAGCACCGCGAACGCGACCCAGAACACGTTCGCCAGCCGCGTCCAAAGCAGCTCGCGCTGGTCGCCACCCTGCCCGCGGCGCATCACGCCGGGTAGGCGTTCGAGCACATCGACCATGGTCGTGGACGTCAGCGCATGGACTTCGGAGGACGTCGAGTTCATCGACGCCGCGAAGATGGCCGCGAGCACGAGGCCCACCACGCCGAGCGGCATGCGCGTGAGCACGAAGTGCAGGAACACGTAGTTCGTATCATTCGTGTTGGTGGCGGGACCGGCCGCCTTGAGCAGCGCCACGGCGGAATCGCGCGCGGCCTTGTCGCCCGCCTGCGCCTGCTTCAGCCGCGCTTCCGGCTCCGAAACGCCGGCGCCTCGCCGGCGCGCATCGAGCCAGTCCGTGAGCGCGGCGCGCTTCTGGATGCCCATGGCGGCATGCGTGCGCTCGATGGCATCCCACTCGGCCGCGTGAGTGCCGGCGCGGACGCGCGCGGCGCCGGCGGGATCGAAGAACACCGGCGAAGGCGCGAACTGGTACGTGACGAACACCAGCACGCCCAATAGCAGGATGAACGCCTGCATGGGCACCTTGAAGAGGCCATTGAACAGCAACCCCAAGCGGCTCTCGCGGCTCGAGCGCGCCGACAGGTAGCGGCCCACCTGCGACTGGTCCGTGCCGAAGTACGAGAATTGCAGGAAGAATCCACCGACAAGTCCGGCCCACAGGTTGTAGCGACCGCGCGGATCGAAGTGCGTATCGACCGCCTGGAGCTTGCCCAGATGCCCGGCCACGGCCAGTGCATCGTCGGCGCCCAGACCCTGCGGAAGGGCGCGCAACGCGAGTACGAACGCCAGCACCATGGCACCGATGATGATCGTGAATTGTAGCGCCTGCGTGTGTGCGACGGCGCGCGCGCCGCCTAGCGCGGTGGTGCCAAGCACGAGCAACCCCAGCAGCGCGCAAGTCACGCGCACATCGAGCCCGAGGATCACCGACAGCACGAGCCCGGGCGCGTACAACGTGATCCCGGCGGCGAGTCCGCGTTGCATCAGGAACAGGAACGTGGCCAGCGAGCGCGTGCGGCCATCGAAGCGCCGCTCCAGATACTCGTATGCCGTGCGCACTCGCAGGCGTTGATAGAGGGGCACGAGCGTCGCGCAGAGCACCACCATCGCGACCGGCAGGCCGAAATAGAACTGCACGAACGACAGCCCGCCCACGTAGCCCTGCCCCGGTGTCGCCAGGAAGGTCACGGCGCTGGCTTGCGTCGCCATGACCGACAGCGCCACCATCGGCCACGGCATGTCGCGACCCGCGACGAGGTACCCTGCCATGTCACGCGTTCCGCGCGAGCGCCAGAGCCCATAGAGCACGAACCCCGTGAGCGTCGTGACGAGCACCGCCAGATCGAGCGGTCTCACGAGTAATGCCTCGTGAGCCACTGCAGCGCGGCGATCACCGCAACGAGCACGAGAAGGACGAGCGCGTAGAGCACACTCCAGCGCCCGCCGAATGGCGGCGCGGGATCGCTCACCGGCTCATGCGGCTCATTCGGCTCGCCGCGCGTCACGGGACGGCGGGCGCGCCGCGCTGGCTGAGCAGGTTCGCGAGCAGCCGCCACGCGCCGGGCACGCCGGCCGGGACCTGGCGGAACATGGCGTACGCGCAGTACTCGAACACGCCCTTGCCATATCTGGCATAGAGCAACCCGCCATCGCGCGCGGGTTCGCCCGGATCGTGGCTGCTGAACAGCGTGTCGTAGCGCGGATCGAACGGGTTCGCGAAGTAGAGTCCGCGCTCCTGCACCCAGCCATCGAAATCCGCGGGCCCGATCGCATTCGGCGTGTGCAACACCGGATGGTCGCCGTGCAGAAATGTGATCGGCGCCTCCTCCACAGTGACGCGGTCGCGAGAGATCTGGAACGGGTACGGGCCCAGGTCGCCGAGCGGGCCATCGGCTGTGGTGTTGTACTGCATGAGCAACGTGCCGCCTTGTTTGACGTAGTCCAGCAACCGCGGCTGCGTCGCGCGCAAGCGCGGCCGGGTGTTGTAGGCGCGCACGCCGGTCATGATCGCATCAAACCGCGACAGGTCCGCATGCTCCAGATCGTCGTCGCTCAGGAACGTGACCTCGTAGCCCATCTGCTGCAGCGCGCCGGGGATGGCATCGCCCGGGCCCATGACGTACGCCACCTTGGAGCCCGTGTGGCGGATGTCGGCGCGCACCAACCGCGCGCTCGCCGGCGGGAACAGCGTCTGCATGGGGATATGCGGATAGTCGATGCGCTCCATGCGCTGCGACCACGTGGCACCATCGACCACGATGCTCGCCGTGACACTCGTGGCGGCCGGGCCCTCGCCCGGCGCGACGGTGAAGGCCACGTGCGTCTCATCACCAGCCTTCGCCAGCGCGATATCGGCACCGGCCGGCTGGGCGGTCCAGCCTGCAGGCAGGTCCAGATGCAGGCGGCCCTTCACGCCGGAACGCTGCGCCTGGACGCGCACCTCGATCGGCCGCGGTGAGCGGTCGGTGAACGCGTAGACGCCCTGATCGAGCTGCAGCGTGGCGGGTGGCGCGATCTCGAGGGCGCGCCAGCGTTCGCCCTGCACGGGGTCGGCCCAGCGGTAGGCGACCGGCAGTTCCAGCGTGAGCCGTCCGCCAGGCAGTTGCAGCGTGATCGTGGCCGAGAGGCTCGCGGGGTTCTCAGGAAGCCCGATGCGCGCTCGGTCGCGCACGTTGAAGAGCCCCTTGCTCGCGCTCTCGCGCAGCCAATAGGGCTGCGTGAGCGGCGCCGTGCGCGGTACGTGCACCACGAGCGTATCGGAGCGCGTCGCGCCCACGGCGCCAACACCGGCGTGTTCGGCGTCGCCGGCGCGCAGGCGTGCGATCGACACACCCAGCGCGAAACGGTCGAAGACGGTGACCACGACGGGCAGCGAATCCCCCGGCGTGACGGTGGGACGCGTCGCGATGGCCTCGACCCACACGCCGGCGGCGGAACGGATGAGTTCGTCGATCTCGGCCCGCTTGGCGCGCCACCATGCGGCGTCGCCGGCCGGCGCGGCCTGGATGAGATCGCGGATCGCGAAGAGCTGCGGCAGCAGCGCCTGCGGTTGCGCGGGGTCGTACGCCTTCTCTGCCGCCGTGATCGCAGCGTCCACACGCTCGCCGCCCTTGGCGCGGGCCCACGTCAGGTCCACTCCGTCGAACAGGTCCGCGGTGGCAGCGTCACCCTTGCGCAGCGCAAGGTAGTTCGGCAGCGCACCATGACGCTCGGCCACTCCGAAACCCTGGCTCTTGTGATTGCTCCGCGAGAGCGCCGCGATCTCGCCGAATGACTTGCCCAGCACCGGGTCGTACGTGCCCACGTCGACCTTGAGCCAGTCGGCCGGAACCTTGTCGTCGTCCGGATTCCACGCGTTCCAGAACAACCGCTTCGCGCGCCACGGCTGGACCCCGAGCGCGAACTGCCCGGGGAACGCGTGCGGATCGGCTGCCACGTCGAACGCCTGCTCAGCGAGGATGGCCGAAGCGGTGTGGTGGCCGTGGCCACCGCTGCCATCGGTCGGGAAGCGCGTGATGATCACGTCGGGCTGGAAGCGCCGGATCGCCCACACCACATCGGCCAGCACGGAATCGCGGCCCCAGAAGGCGAAGGTCTCCTCGGGATTCTTAGAGAATCCGAAGTCGAGGGCGCGCGTGAACATCTGCTGCGCGCCGTCCACTCGCCGGGCCGCCATGAGCTCCTGCGTGCGGATCACGCCCAGATCGGCGCCCAGCTCGGTGCCGATCAGGTTCTGCCCGCCATCGCCGCGCGTCATCGCCAGATAGGCCGTGCGCACCTTCCGGCCGCCGGCGAACCACGCGAGCATCGCGGTGTTCTCGTCATCGGGATGCGCAGCCACATAGAGCACGCTGCCGGTCACGTGCAGGCGCGCGAGCGCGGCACGCATGCCCGCCGCATCGAGCGGCTCGGCTGGGCGCGGATGCGCCTGAACCGCGGCGGCCGAAGCCAGGGCCGTGAACAAGGCAAACATGAGGACACGGGCGCTGCGGGTGCGGTTCGGGAGCATGCGAACGACGTCCTCCGCGAGGATGGCGAGCGGGAGTTCCAGGAAGCCGGCGCGAGCCGGGGCGCGAACCTAGCACGCACGCCGCGAGCGACGCAGCGCCCGGCGCGCCCGGCGCGGCAGGGCGGGCGCCCGAAGCGGCGGGGTGCGCACGCCGGCACGACGGGCGTCATGACCTTGTCCAGAATCCGCCCTTATCCGCTTGGGAACGTGCGAAATCCCAGCGCGCGACCCGGTTGCGGGATGCGCCGCACTGCAGGTTGCACTCAAGTCCCGCCCCGGTAGGTGCCGATACCCCGTGGGAATCGCTGGAACGCCTGGCGTCTTCATGCGCCTTCACACGAGATCGCATCACCACATGAGGTGGGATGCGCTTGGAGGAACTGCACCGTGTCCGACGAGAAAGTGGTCAAGCTCCGGCTCTCGCTCATGGGCCGTCCTGTGCGCAACTACACGTTCGACAAGCCCGTCATCACCATCGGCCGCGACCCGGGCTCCGACGTGTTCGTGGATAACCCCGGCGTCTCGCGTGACCACTTCCGCATGGAGCGCACGCCCACGGGCGACTACACGCTGGTGGACCTGGGCAGTGCGAACGGCACGTATGTGAATGAGCAGATGGTCCACAACGCCGTGCTCGGCAACAACGACGTCGTGCGCTTCGGCAAGTACACGCTGTGGATCGGCTATGACGCGGACCGCCGCGCGCTCGCCGAGGCCACGCGCCGCTCCGGCGCCGACAATGAGCAGCACACGGTCGTGCTCTCGCGCGCAGAACTGGGCAACCTGATCGAGGTCGCCAAGGAGAAGGAGTCTTCGCCGCCTGCGCCGCCCGTCGTGCTTCAGGCGCCCGCGTCTGCCGGGGTGGTCACCGAGGTCAAGGCTGCTCCGGCGCCGTTCGCTGGCATCATCGTGGGCTTCCTGCTGGGCGCTGCACTCGGTGCAGGCGCCGTCTGGATGATCCTCTCGCGCTGATCGCAAGTCGTCCCCAGTTGCATCCGGAAGGGATTCCCGAGGACGTATGGACCTGATCCGCCGCTTCCAGACAGGACGCCACGCGAAGAGACTGCAGAGCTCGGAGCCTTCGGCCGGCACTGCGGCCGTCGACGCGCGCTCGAGCTTGCTCGCGCTGGGGCCATCGGCCATTCCGGCAGTGTTCGACGCGATCGTGGACGCGCCGGCATCGGCGGCGCTGCTCGACGTGCTCGAGCGATTGCTCGACAACGAGTCGCTCGCCGCGTTCACCGACGCGCTTCGCGACAAGAATCCGCGCATCGTCGAGGCCGCCGCCACGGTGCTGTCACGTGCGCCCGACTATGACCCGACGCAGCTGCTGGCGCTGTTCTCCGACGCCACCGTATCCAAGGCGCGCCTGGAGACGATCCTGACGGCACAGATCGACCGCGTGCAGGCGCCGATCCTGATGCGCGTCCTGCCCGACTTGTCGAAGGAAGCGCGCACGAGCGTGTATCGCCTGCTCGAGCGGCGGGCCGATCCGAGCATTGTGCAGGACGCGATCGCACTCACGACGCATGCCGAGTGGTGGCTGCGACTGCATGCAGTCAAACTCCTCGCCCGCTTCCCGCGCGAGGACGGCATCGCCGCCGTGGCAAAGTCCCTCAAGGACGACAATTCTGCCGTGCGGCTCGAGGCCGTTCGCACGCTGGGCACGCTGCAGGCTGCGAGCGCGGTGCCTGCGCTCTGTGCCTGCCTGCGCGATTCCGACATCAAGGTGCAGACCGCGACGATCGAGGCGCTGATCCAGCTGGCCGACGTCTCGTCGGTCCCGCACCTGCTCGAGCACCTCAAAGACGAATCCGAGTATGTGCGCCGCGGCGCGGTCGAGGTGCTCAACCAGGTCGTGACCGTGGACGCGATCAAGGACCTCGTCTCGGCACTGCGCGACAGTGACTGGTGGGTGCGCGTGCGCGCGGCCGACGCGCTCGGAACACTGGGTGGTACGCGCGTGATCGAAGCCGTGATCGGCCTCATCCACGACGAGGACGACTTCATCCGCCGTTACGCGGTCGAGATCCTGAATACCGTCCCCGACCGGCGTGCCGTACTGCCGCTCATCGAAGCGCTCGAGGACGCCGATTGGTGGGTGCGCGAGCGCGCGATCGATGCCCTTGCCAAGACGGGCGACTCGCGAGCCGTGGAGCCGCTGGTGCGCATGCTCGCTCGCGACCCGCGCTCGATCCCGTTGTGCGTGAAAGCTCTCAGTACCATCGGCGACCCGAGCGCGGTCGAGCCGTTGTGCCGGCTGGCCGCGTCCGAGAGCGCCGAGATCCGCCGCGAGGCCATCCACGGGCTCACTGCGATGGCCAAGAAGACGCTTCCTCCGGAAGTGCGCACGCGCCTTCTCGAGGCGCTCGAGAGTGCAGGCGTCCAAGCGGACCGTGTCGCACCCATGCCACTCGAAGTCCGTAACCAGCGCGGACCGGAGAGCGGCCGCGCTGACGGCGGCACTCGCCCGAGCACACCGCCGGGAGGAGTATCGGGAGTGCAGCAGACCGGCCACTCGCCTTCGGGCGGCGCGCCGCGCGCGCTCAACTTCCAGAAGCTCGAGCCCGGCACCGTGCTCTCGGATCGCTACCGCGTGCTGCAGCGTATCGGCGGCGGCGGGTTCGGCACGGTCTATCTGGTCGAGGACGTGATCGTCCGCGAGGAGATGGTGCTCAAGGTGCTCTCGCCGCAGTTGTCGATGGACGAGAACATGATCCGCCGCTTCGTGCAGGAGCTTAAGCTGACACGGCGCATCGCGCACCCGAACGTGATCCGCATCTACGACCTGCTCGACCTGGAAGGCGCGCACGCGATCTCGATGGAGTTCTTCAAGGGCCGCGACCTGGGCACGGTGCTCAAGCAGGAAGGCCCGATGAGCGTGGAACGTGTACTGCAGATCGTCGAACAGGTCGTGGAAGGCCTTGCCGCAGCGCATGAGATGGGCATCATCCATCGCGACATCAAACCGGCGAACCTCTTGCTCGGCGACGACGGCAAGGTGAAGATCGTCGATTTCGGCCTGGCCTCGGTCGGGCAGACGGCGAAGTCGCGACTTACCCAGAGCGGTATCCTCGTGGGCACGCCGGAATACATCTCGCCCGAGCAGATCACCGGCCACGACGTGGACGGCCGCACCGACCTGTATTCGCTGGGCGTGGTCATGTACGAACTGCTGTCAGGCGTGCAGGCGTTCTCGGGCACCAACGCCGTGAATGTGCTCTTCCAGCATCTGGAGAGCGAGGTCCCGCCATTGTCGAGCGTCGCCGCCGGCATCCCGCCGCCCGTGAACGAACTCGTCATGCGCTGCATGTCGCGCTTCGCGAATGACAGGCCGCAGAACGCCGCCCTCATGCTGGAGATGCTGCGGCGCGCCGCCTAGGCCCCCGCACGAACCCATGCCACGGATCGACGCCTTCCTCCAGATCGGCCAGCAGCAGGGCGGCTCCGACATCCACTTCACGGTCGGGCTGCCGCCGCTCGTGCGTCTCGACGGCGAGTTGCTGCCCGTCAAGTACCGCGAACTCACGCAGGACGAGACCGAGGGCCTGGTCCGCGAGATCCTCACCGAACAGCAGCAACATATCTTCGAGACCACGGGCACGCTCGACCTTGCCTATCGCGCCGAGAACCTGGGCCGCTTCCGCATCAACCTGTGTCGTCACCGCAAGGGCATCGCCGCGATCTGCCGCGTGATCCCACAGGAGGTGCCGACGTTGGATGCGCTGGGTCTGCCGCGCATCCTGGCGCAATTCACCAAACTCAACGCTGGACTCGTGCTGGTCACGGGCCCGACGGGCACGGGCAAATCCACGACGCTGGCCGCGATGATCCGCGAGATCAATCACACGCAGAGCCTGAACATCATCACACTCGAAGACCCGGTCGAGTTCGTGCACCAGAGCGACCAGTCGCTCGTGGTGCAGCGCGAGATCGGCACGCACGTCGAATCGTTCAAGGACGGCTTGCGATCGGCGCTGCGCCAGGACCCCGATGTGATCCTGGTCGGTGAGCTGCGCGACCCCGACACGGTCACGCTGGCGCTCGAAGCCGCCGAGACCGGCCACCTGGTGCTGGGCACGCTGCACACTCGCGGTGCCGCGCAGACGATCGATCGCATCGTCGACGCGCATCCGTCGGAGAATCAGTCGCAGGTGCGGCACTCGCTGGCGGATAACCTGAAGGCAGTCGTGAGCCAGGAACTGATCCGCGCTGCGGACGGCCGCGGACGTCGCGCAGCGCTCGAGATCCTGGTCTCCACGCCCGCCGTGCAGCAGCACATCCGTGAGGGCAAGACGTTCCAGATCGCAAGCGCCATCACCACCGGCCGCCGCCTGGGCATGCAGCTCATGGACCAGTCCATGCTGTCGCTGGTGCGCGCGGGCGAGATCGATCCCGACGAGGCGTTCTTGCGCGCCGAGGACAAGTGGGGCTTCGCGCCGTTCGTGACGCGCCCGGAATTGCTACAGATGATGACCGGCGACAAGGTGGCCTGACCATGAACCGCATCGATGCCTTTCTCGAACTCGCGGTGAACCAGGGCGGCTCGGACCTGCATCTGCTCTCGGGCGAGGCGCCACGCATCCGCCTGCACGGCGACTTGCAGCCCGTGCGATTCCGTGAACTGTCGGAACACGATGTCACGGAATTCCTGAATGAGTTCATGACGCCTGAGCAGCGCGCGAAGCTCGCCGCGCGCTCCGCGGTGGACTTCGCCTATGAATCCGAGACGGCGGGGCGCTTCCGCGTGAATGTGTACAAGCACTCGGGTGGCATCGGCGCCGCGTTACGCGTGGTGAGAGGCGAAGTGCCCCGGCTGGAGACACTCGAGCTGCCGGCGGCGGTCACCCAGAGCCTTTCGATCGGCAAGGGACTCACGCTGGTGACGGGTCCCACCGGCTCGGGCAAGTCCACCACGCTCGCTGCCATGATCGACCATATCAACCGCACGCGTCGCGGCCATGTGATCACGATCGAGGATCCGATCGAGTACGTGCATGAATATCAGAAGTGCGTCGTGACGCAGCGAGAAGTCGGTGCGCACGCCACCAATTTCGCCGAAGCGCTGCACAGCGCCGTGCGCGAGGATCCGGACGCGATCCTCGTGGGCGAGATGCGCGACCTTGAGACGATCAGCCTGGCGCTGACCGCCGCGGAGACCGGCATCCAGGTGTTCGGGACGCTGCATACGAATGGCGCGGTCCGGTGCGTGGACCGTATCGTGAACGTCTTCCCGGCGCGGCGTCAGGAGCAGGTTCGCACGATGCTCGCGGACAGCTTGCGTCTGGTCGTCGCGCAGCAATTGGTGCGCAAGGCGGACCACACCGGCCGACTGGTCGCGGCTGAGGTCCTGGTGAACACGACAGCGGTGAGCGCGATGATCCGCGGCGGCAACACGCACAAGCTCGCGGCGGCGATCCTGGCCGGCACGCGCGTGGGCATGCAGTCACTCGACAGCGTGCTCATGGACTACGTGAAGCGCGACCTGATCACGGGCGAGGAAGCGTATGAACACGCGCTGGACCGCGGCCCGTTCGAGCGTTTCGTGTCGGGAGACGCCGCGGCGGCTTGAGGCAACGCCTGCACCGGCGCGGCCGCTTCGTGGCAGCGATGCCGCAAGGCGGCACCGGGGATCAGGCGGCCTTCTCGACTCCTTCGTCGTCGGCGCTCACGCCGTAGACGAGTTCGAGCAATCCTGGCAGGCCTTCACGGACGGCATCGACCACGTCGGCGTCCCAATCCACGCCACGGCCCTGCATGAGGATCTCGACCACCTTGAATGGCGGCAGCGGCTGCTTGTAGACCCGCGGCGACATGAGCGCATCGAAGACGTCGGCCACCGAGATGATGCGCGCCGCGAGCGGGATGTCGTCGCCGGCGATGCCGAAGGGCCCCGTGCCATCGAGCTTCTCATGATGGTACGCGGCGACTCTCGGCACGTCGCGCAGGTGCTGCGGGTACTCGATCTTGTCCAGGATGTTCTGCGTGTGCGCCGCGTGAAGCGACATCTCCTCGCGCTCCTCCGGCGTGAGGCGGTCCGGCTTGAAAAGCACCTCGTCGCGGACCCCCTGCTTGCCCAGATCATGCAGCAGAGCCGCGACCGAGAGCACCTCGAGCGCTTCGTCGCCGATACCCATGTGCCGGCCGATGCCGATCGACATGGCCTGGACGCGCTCGGAATGCTCTGCGGATTCTAGATCCTTGAGCGTGAGCGAATGCACAAGGGCGTTGATCGTGGACTGGAACGCCCGGCGCTGCTGGAGATGCAGCTCAAGATGTTCCAGCGCGAGTCCCACCTGACTGGCGACGACGGACAGGAGATCGACATCCTCGCGCGTGAAGCGGCCTTTGGCGGGGCGGCGGATATCGAGCTGCAATACGCCGAACGGCTGGCGGTTTCCCATGAGCGGCGCACAGATCGCGGTCTCGAGCCGGGACAGCACCATGCTCTGCGTGGGATCGAAGCCCTGGCCCAGCGCGTAGAGCACTGCGCAACCCTCGGTCATGACGTGCGACACGATCGTGCGACTGGGTAACTCGGAGTCCACGTCACCGGTGCGCGAACGAGAAAGCCGTGTGTTCAGTGCGCCATCGCCGGTGCGCGTCGCGAGCACCAGATGCGAGGCGTTCGGGAACGCGCGGAACGCATACTCCGAGATCACCTCGAACAGACGCACTTCGTCATTGCGCGAAGCGGCGGTCTCGCGCACGAGCCCGAGCAGTAGCTCCGCGACACCGGCATCCGAGCGCACGACCTGCCCCTGCACGTCGCTCCACTCATGGAGCGGACGTGACGCGAGCACGGTGGGCTCGAAAGCCTCACCGCGTACAGATCGCGGACCGCCTTCCGAGGGCGGCTTGGGTGCCGGGGTGTCCATGCGGGGGTCATCGGCGCTCCCGGCCCCACGCTTGAGCCCGGAGAGGCACTCAGACGGGACTACAGTTCCGCCGCCAGATGGCCGAAAACACAGCAGACGCCCCGCTCCACCGGACTTCCCGGCGGACGCCGAATGGGGGTACCGGAGTATTCCCGGAGGAAGCATGGACCCGCGCCATCCGCTGCTGCTCACCGTGCGTGCTCTCACGACGGTCATCGACGCCACCGACCCGTTCGCCCGCGGCCGTGCGCTGCGTATCTCGCGATACGCCATACGCGTGGCGACCGAACTGGGCGTGACGCCCGAAGAGATGACCACCGTGGAACTCGGCGCCCTCCTCCACGATCTCGGCCGCACGGCGCTGCTGCACGATGTGACGCTAAGCCCGC
This sequence comes from Candidatus Eiseniibacteriota bacterium, assembly GCA_025360715.1. Taxonomy (GTDB): domain Bacteria; phylum Eisenbacteria; class RBG-16-71-46; order RBG-16-71-46; family RBG-16-71-46; genus CAIXRL01. The sequence continues at coordinate 28,929 of JANYBS010000153.1, forward strand.
GCCCGCTGGATCCCGGCGAGCGCGCCATGATCCAGACGCACCCGACGATCGGCTGGGAGATGCTCAAGGACATCCCGGGTCTCGAAGAAGTGGCGGACATCGTCTATTCGCACCACGAGCGTCCCGACGGCAAAGGCTACCCGCGCGCACTGCAGGCGCCGCAGATCTCGATCGGCGCTCGTGTCGTGATGGTGTGCTCGGCCTATGACGCGATGACCGAGGACCGCCCTTACCGCCGCGGCCTGGCGCCGCGTGCCGCGTGCCAGGAGCTGGAGCGCAACTCGGGCACCCAGTTCTTCCCTGACGTGGTCAACGCGTTCGTGCAACTGCACGACGCCGGCCGCCTGTGGGAAGCCTTCACGCGCGAGGAACTGGACCTCTACGTGAAGCGGAGCGATCTCGCGGCTGCGTGATAGAGTCGGACGCGTGACTCTTGAGCGCGGCCGTCGCTTCACTTTGCTGCTCCTCCTGCTCGGCGCAGGCATCGCGCTGTCGCCCTTCGGCGCCAGCGCCCGTGCGCGCCCGATGGGTTCCCACATGCGCTACCTCGCCTTGGGTGACTCCTACACGATCGGCGAAGCCGTGCCCGAGGCTTCGCGCTGGCCACGGCAACTGGCCGCCGCGCTCCGCGGCAAGGGCATCGAGCTCGAGGACCCGCAGATCATCGCGCGCACGGGCTGGACCACCGATGAGTTGGATGCCGCCATCGGGGCTGCGCCCCCGCACGGTTCCTACGCTTTCGTCACACTCCTGATCGGGGTGAACAACCAGTACCGCGGCCGCGACCGCGGCGAGTATCGCGCGCAGTTCAGGCACCTGCTCGGCCGCGCCATCCACTTCGCGGGCGCCCATGCGGCACACGTGCTGGTCGTGAGCATCCCCGACTGGGGCGCGACCGCATTCGCCGCGGGCCGCGACCGCGACCGCATCGCCCGGGAGATCGACGCGTTCAATGCGATCGCGCGCGAGGAGACGGCGCAGGCGGGTGCCCGGTTCGCCGACATCACGCCCGTGAGCCGCGCGCTGGGCGCGAGCCCCGATGCGCTGGCGGCCGACGGCCTGCATCCCTCCGCACTGGCGTACACCGCATGGCTGTCGGTGATCACCCCTGCGGCCACGGCGATCCTCGCGCAACCCTGACGCCCCCGGCGGGTATGCGAAACGGCCGGGCCCCAGAGGGGAGCCCGGCCGAACGCGCTTCGGGGGACGCTGTCAGTTCGGGAGCACGACGCGGTCGAGCACATGGATCACGCCGTTGCTCTGGTACACGTCGTAGGTGCTGATGTTGGCGGTGTGCCCGGCTTCATCGCGCACGACGATATTGGCATCGCCGTTCAGCATGGCGGTGAGGGTGCCGCCGCTCACGGTCTTGAGCATGGCACTGCCGCCGCCCTTGGCAATCAGCGCGCGCAGCGCCTTCGAGTCGAAGCGGCCGGCGACCACGTGATAGGTGAGCACCTTCGTGAGCGCCGCCTTGTTCTCGGGCTTCAAGAGGGTCTCGACGGTGCCTGCGGGGAGATGCGTGAATGCGTCATTCGTGGGCGCGAAGACGGTGAATGGACCTTTGCCCTTGAGCGTCTCGACGAGGCCAGCAGCCTTGACGGCGGCCACGAGCGTGGTGTGATCGGCCGAGTTCACCGCGTTGTCCACGATGTCCTTGGCCGCCATCATGGGCTGGCCGCCCACGCTGACGTTCGCCGGCATCATCGTACGAGCCTGCGCAGCGACCGCGCAGAGGGCGAGCAGCGAGACGTACGCGAACACCTTACGGAATGACTTCATGACTTCCTCCTGTGTCGGGACACTTCCGGGTCATCAGCCGCGGGGAGCGTCCCCACCGCTGTTCGGCACCTCTACGGCTGCGTGGCGTGATCGGATGAGGGCCGCGCGGTGACCACGCATCCTTGACGGCGCGTGGACATCAAATGCACGTCAAGCTCATCCCATTCCGCATGCACGTGCGTAGAGGATGCGAACGGATGGCCGCACGGGCCCTCCGAGAGACACCTGAAGGGAGACCCGATGAAGAACCTCATGGCATTCGCGACCCTCGGGGCGTTCGCCCTCGCGCTGATCTTCATGGCGACGATGTGGGCGCCGCGAGATGTGGCACAGGCAGCCGCGCCGGCGATGAGCCGGAAGCCTGCCAAGGAAGAGCGCATCGTGCGCGTCGAGAAGACCGACGAGGAGTGGCGCAAGCAGCTCTCCGCCGAGAGCTACCGCGTGCTGCGCCACGAAGGCACCGAGATCGCATTCACGGGCAAGTATTGGAATGAACACCACAAGGGCACCTTCGTCTGCGCCGGCTGCGGACTGGAGCTGTTCGACTCGAAGCAGAAGTTCGATTCCGGCACCGGCTGGCCCAGCTTCTGGCAGCCCGCAGTGAAGACCCACGTGATCGGCAAGACGGACTCGGCGCTCGGTATGGAGCGCACGGCGGTGGAATGTGCGCGCTGCGGTGGCCACCTGGGCCATGTATTCGACGACGGCCCGCAGCCGACGGGGCTTCGGTATTGCATCAACTCGGCGGCGCTGGCCTTCGTACCCGCCAAGTGAAGCTTCCGGCAACACGGCAGCAAGAAGGCCCTTGGGACTCCGGACCCGGGGGCCTTCGCATATGCCATAATCAGGGGGTTCTGGCCGCTGCGCCTCCACCCTCTCCTTTGCAGGACACCATGATGCCTCGCACCTTGTGGATCGCCTCGCTCGGCCTCGCGTTCGCGCTCGCGTGCGGGAGCGCGGCGCAGGCTGCCGGCCCCGACGACAACGTGGAATGGAACGGCATCTCGCACGTGCCCACACTCGACCGCCGGCCACTGTGCCCGCTCGCAGGCGAGACCTTCCAGGTGCGGTTCCAGAGCTACCGCAACGACCTCACAAGCGCGCGGCTGCGCATCAGCGATGGCACGAATGTGAGCTTCGCGAATGCCTCGCGCATCGCCACGCGCGGCGCCTATGACGTCTGGGCCGCGCAGGTGCCGGCCACGGCTGCGACGAGCGAGAGCTACTGGCTCGAACTCACCGACGGCCCGATCACGGACTACTTGAGCTTGACGGGCATGAGCCACACGACTCCGGCCGACGGCGGTTTCGCGCTCGACTTCACCACGCTCAGCCACGCGCCCGTGGGTGCCACGCTCACGAACAGTGGCGGCGCGGTATTCAAGGTCTGGGCGCCGTCCGCCAGCAGCGCGACCGTGCGCGGCGAGTTCAACGGCTGGGGCGCCGCGAACCCCATGACGAAGGTCGGCGAATACTTCATCGCCAAGGTCGCCGCTGTGAACGCCGGGCAACAGTATAAATATGTGTTCCCGACGCGGCCCACCAACGGCGGCTACGTGCAGGACCCCACCGCGCGCGGATACACGCCGGACGGCCAGGGAGGCTGGAACAGCATCGTCCGCAATCCGTTCACCTACGCGTGGGGCGATTCCACCTGGAACACGCCGGACGCCGACTCGCTCGTCATCTACCAGCTGCACATCGGCACGTTCGCCGGCTTCAACGATCCCGTGGGCGCGACGAGCTTTCCGAGCGGCTACCGCGATGTGGCGGCGCGGGTGGGACACCTGCGCGACCTGGGCGTGAACGCCGTGCAACTGACCCCGGTGCCGGAGAGCGACGGCGACATCACCGCGGGGTACAACCCGGTCGCACAATTCGCGCCCAAGTGGCGATACGGCACCGCGGACGACTTCAAGTATATGGTCGACACGTTCCATCGCAATGGCATCGCCGTGTTGCTCGACATCGTGTGGAACCATTTCTCGAGCAGCGGCAACTTCATGTGGCAGTTCGCCAGCAGCACGCAAGACTACTTCGAGTCGCCCGACTTCAAGACGCCGTGGGGCTCGCAGGCGGCGTTCGGCAAGACCGGCGTCGCCGACTACTTCGCCAACAGTGCGCTGAGCTGGCTCGAGGAGTACCACGTGGACGGCTTCCGCATGGACGCCACGAGCTACATGAACACCAGCAGCCACTCGGCGTCGGGGTGGGCGCTCATGCAGCGGCTGAACCGCGACATCGGCCAGCGCTACGCCGGCCACTTCGCGATCGCCGAGCAACTGCCGAACAATGGCGCCGTCACCACGGCCGTCAGCAGCGGCGGAGCGGGCTTCTCGGCCCAGTATCACCAGAAGTTCCGCGACAACATCCGCAATGCCATCTTCAACATGGCCGGCAACAGCGGCGACATGCAGAGCGTTCGCGACGCGCTGCTCGGCAGCGGTGCGACCATCCAAGGCAAGAGCGCGCTCAACTACGTGCAGCTGCATGACGAGGCCTGGCCCACGAGCGGCGGCCAGCGCATGGTGAAGACGATCGACACGTCGGCGCCATACGACGACATCTACGCGGCCGGCCGCAGCAAGCTCGCCGAGGGGCTGGTGCTCACCTCGCAGGGCGTGCCCGAGATGTTGCAGGGCGATGAATGGCTCGAGAGCATCGACTTCGGCGCCGACTCGCCCACCCGCATCGACTGGTCCAAGAAGACCACGTACAACTTCATCTACCGTTACTACCAGCGCCTCATGTTTCTGCGTCGGCGGCTCTCGGCGCTGCGCGCGTCCGCGAGCACGTATGTATTCAAGGTGGACCAGGTCAACAACCTCAACCACCTGGTGGCGTTTCGCCGGCTGGATGGCAACGGGAACCCGGTCGTAGTCGTGGCGAACTTCGGCAACAGCGATCTTGCGAACTACCGCCTGGGCATGCCGGCGAGCGGGCCGTGGACCGAGCTGATCAACAGCCAGGACCCGAACTTCGGCGGCGCCGGGCCGCTCAACGCCGGCGCGCTCTCGACCGACGGCACGACGGCGGACGGCTTCACCCAGTCACTCACTCTGCAGATCCCCAAGATGAGCCTGATCGTGCTCGCGCCGCAGGGCTATGTCGACGCGCCTGCGCCGCGCGTGGGCACTCACCTGGATCTCTCCACGCCCTTCCCGAATCCGGTGCATGGCGTGAGCAGCATCGCGTTCACACTGCCGCAGCGTGGCCACGTGCAACTGACGGTCGTCGACCTGGGCGGGCGCATGGTCCGCACGCTCGAATCGGGTTCGCTCGAAGCAGGCGCGCATCTCACGTCATGGGACGGCCGCGACGTGAGCGGCGCGCTTGCCTCGCCGGGACTCTACTTCGTGCGCTTGCAGACGCCCGCGGGCACGAAGGCCGTGCGGCTCACGCGACTGGACTGATAGTTTGTGTAGCGAAGAATGTGGATGGCATGAGTACTGCGGTGGCACTCGGTCATGTCCGAGACCGCCGCAGCCTTCTGCCCGCCCTTCTGCCCGCGAAAGCGGTGCAAGCAGCACACTTCCAAGACCGGCTTCCGCTGGG